>NZ_DS022299.1:399215-699215 GCF_000153825.1 Synechococcus sp. RS9916 | reverse complement strand
GTGCCTGCTCACGACGAACGCGATTTCCTTTTTGCCCGCCGCCATGAGCTACCCGTGCGGGTGGTGATTCAGGTGCCAGGTGCTGATGAGCACCTGAATGATGGCGAGGCCTGGACTGAGCCAGGGGTTTTGATTCATTCGGGGGACTTCGACGGCATGGCCTCGGAAGAGGCGAAAGAAGCCATTACTGCCAAAGGACGTGACGAAGGCTGGGCTCAACCCAAAGTGCAGTTTCGCTTGCGTGACTGGTTGATTTCGCGGCAGCGCTACTGGGGGTGCCCGATTCCAATCATCCATTGCGATAGTTGTGGGGCCGTACCCGTCCCGCGTGAGGAGCTACCGGTCAGGCTCCCCAAGGACGCTGACTTGTCAGGCAAAGGCGGATCCCCACTCGCCCAGTTGGACTCGTGGGTTTCCGTGCCTTGCCCCAGCTGCGGTAAGCCAGCCCGCCGCGAAACCGACACCATGGACACCTTCATGTGTTCGTCCTGGTATTTCCTGCGCTTCGCTGATCCCGGCAACACCGACGCACCTTTCACACCCGAAGCGATCGCCCGCTGGTTGCCCGTCAAGCAATACGTCGGAGGCATCGAGCACGCCATTTTGCACCTGCTGTATGCCCGTTTCTTCACGAAGGCTCTCCGTGATCGCGGGCTCCTGACCATCGACGAGCCGTTCGAACGACTGCTCACGCAAGGCATGGTGCAGGCCGTGACCTATCGCAATCCCCGCACAGGTCGCTACGTCGCACCGGACCGTGTCAGCGATGAAGGCGACCCACGCGATCCCGACGACGGCGGAGAGCTGGAGGTGCTGTTCGAGAAAATGTCGAAATCGAAGTACAACGGCGTTGATCCGGCCGCTGTGATCGATCGCTACGGAGCCGACACGGCACGCATGTTCATCCTGTTCAAGGCACCTCCTGAAAAGGACCTGGAATGGGATGACGCGGATGTGGAGGGACAGTTCCGCTTTCTCCAGCGGCTTTGGCGATTGGTGGAGTCTGCTGCCACCAACGCTGACCAACCGGTCTGCCTTAGTGGCGATGGAGCACTCACGCTTCCTGCGGAACTCAGCGAAGCTGAACAAGAGGTGCGCCGAGCCGTTCACACGGCCATCGCCGAAATCGGAGAAGATCTCAGCGGAGATTTTCAGTTCAACACGGCCATCTCCGAATTGATGAAACTGTCGAACGCCCTCAGCGGTGCCCTCGAGACCGTGACCCCTGCTGTCCGACAGGAAGCACTATCGGTGCTGATCCGGCTGCTGGCTCCATTCGCGCCGCACTTGGCCGAAGAGTTTTGGCATCGTCTCAAGGGAAGCCAAAGCGTGCATCAGCAGCCATGGCCGATCCATGACCCAGCAGCCTTGGTCAAAGACACGATCGAGCTGGTCATCCAAGTGAAGGGGAAAGTGCGCGGGAGCCTTCAAGTTCCTGCGGACGCGGACAAAGCAAGGTTGGAAGAGCTTGCTCTAGCCAGTGATGTAGCCAAGAAGTGGCTCGAGGGTCAGTCCCCCCGACGGGTGATCGTGGTGCCCGGGAAGCTCGTCAACCTGGTGCCTTGAACACCAGGTTGACGAATTCGCTTCAGGATTTGCTGAACCGCAGTGTTGCTGGCGCATCCCAGCTGCCCTGTGCGCTGTAGCCACGCTCGTTGCCAGTGAGGTGACGCAGGATCCAGAAGACCGCTTCAACGGAACCCTCACCAATGGCCGCGTGGACTTCACTCACGGATCGCGACTGTCCATCAGCCAAGACCGCTTCGACCTGACCTTGGAGGTTCAGAATCGCTGCAGCAGCTTTCTTGCCAGCCTCAACACCGGGTTGGTGATAGGCATTGATGTTGACGAGCTCTCCATAAAGGCCGACGGCACGTTCAAACAGAGCAATCAAAGCGCCAAGACGACGAGCATCGAACTGACGCATGCTGATGCTGATGCTTTGACGACCACCCTCGGTGAGAGCCGAACGGGTTCCTTGTAAAAAACCATCCAGAAAATCACCGGGACGTTCCCCATTGATATCGGGAATGTCCTGACTGTCTTTCAGTGCTTCGATGAACGTGACGAAGAAGTTATCGACGCCATCGCGTAGCTGCTGGACATAAGCGTGTTGATCTGTGGAGCCTTTGTTGCCATAAACGGCAATTCCCTGATGAACAACATTGCCGGCCCGATCCAAACGCTTGCCAAGGGACTCCATCACCAACTGTTGGAGATAACGGCTAAACACCTCAAGTCGGTCGCGATAGGGCAACACAACCATGTCGCGCTTTCCACAACCCTCCCCGGCGACGAACCAGGAGGCAGCCATCAGGGCAGCGGGGTTGCGTTCCAGATCGTCGAGTCGGGTCGCGGCATCCATCTGAGCCGCGCCATCCAGAAACTCGCGAATATCCGCACCGATTAACGCGCCTGGCACCAGGCCCACAGCGCTGGTGATGCTGGTGCGCCCACCGACCCAATCGAACATGTCGAAGCGCTGGAGCCATCCTTCCTGGCTCGCCTTTTGATCAAGTTTGCTGTTGGCCATCGTGATGGCCACGGCTTGACCAGCCCAGCTGCCACCACTGGCTTCCACACGATGACGAGCCTGTTCCATGCCCAAATGGGGCTCTGGGGTACCACCGGACTTACTCACGGTGATCACCAACGTGGTCGGAAGCGCGTCACCGAGACCGGCGAGGACACGACTCATCCCATTGGGATCAACGTTGTCGAAGAAATGAAAGGGAAGCCCCGCACCTTCCTCTTGTAAAGCCCGGATCATCAGCAGAGGGCCTAAGCCACTGCCGCCGATACCAATCCACAGCACATCCGTGAAGGCCTGGCCGTTCGGTGCCTTGATCTCACCACGAACAATCGACCGACCAAAGGCTTCAATCTGATCAACTTCGGTCGCAATGTGCGCCTGCACCTCAGGGTCAGGAGCCAGCTGGGGATGGCGTAGCCAGTAATGGCCCACCTGGCGTTGCTCATCGCCGTTGGCAATGGCTCCACCTTCAAGGGCTGCCATCGCCTTAAAGGCTTGATCAAACCGTGGTTTCAGCTCGTCAAGGTCAGCCTGATTGACGTGCATGCGGCTGATATCCAGCCACATTCCAAGGCCATCGTGGAACCAGAGCAGCTCACAGAAGCGCTGCCACTGAACCTGTGGATCGTTCGCGCAGAAGTCCGGGAAGCTCATCGCTGGTCATCGAGGCCGCTCACTGCCTGAAGCTATCCTCGATTTTCAATGCTGCCCAATTTCTGCGACAGCACAGCTAGCGTCTGCCCATGGCCACAAAAGGTCGCGTGTTCCCCTCTGCTTGCAAACCTCGGGTAATCGCGGCTTGCACTTTGGCGTTCGCCAGTGTGGGACTGGCACGTTTCCTGTTTACTCCTGTGCCCATCGGGCGAATTATCGACGCACAAATTGCCAACGAAGGGAACCCGGGGTTCACTGTTCCGGAACGGGCGAATCCAACAGACTTCTCGGCTGAAGAACTCCAGAACTTGCAACGTCGCTTTGGCGTCCATGGTCCCCAGACGCCAATCGCCCAGCTTTTCACCCACGGGGTAGACCAATTCGAACCCTTACGTGCCAGGACCCTGACCCAGCTGGCTGAGCTGAAACCAGTGATTCTGCGCGAATCAGCGGCCCACCACCTCAATCCGATGCTGCTCACGGGCATCCTCTACGACGAAATCCAACACTCGAAACCTGGAGAAGGGCTCCCTTTCGTCGCCCACTCCGGATTGGTTTCGACCCACGGGCCAGCGCAACTGGGCATCAGTGAGTTGATTCACCAGGGGCTGCTCCCGAACCAACCCACAGACGAGGAAATTGCAGCAGCCCGGAACCTGCTCCTCGATCCAGAGCAAAACGTCTCTCTGCTGGCTGGAAAGCTTCACCGCCTGAAACGCGCACTCGATCTACCGGAGACCCGGATGCTCTCCGCAAGTGCCTCCTATCGAGACGCGAAGGCGATCGCGACCTTGGCTTATCTCCACAACGGCAAACTGGATTATCCAGCCCGGATTCTTCGTTACATGCAAGATCCGGCATTGCATGCGCTCATTTATTCCTCCACGCGCAAACCAAATCCGCACTTCGTTTAGACCTTCCCCAACCGATACTGGGCCACTGCCCAAGACCACCAGAAACGGTCCCATCATTTCTTGAACTCTCAATACGCAACCCGCGGAAACAGATGAAGCTCCTCATTCAACTGGCCAGCCAAGTCCTGCTGTGCGCCATGCCAATGGCGGTGCAAGCTGACACCCCTGAACTACCGATGCGCTGCCCAGGCTGCAATCTGCGTGGCATTGATTTCAGTTCCAAGACTATGGGCGACAAGCGATTTATCGATTCAGACTTCTCGAATGCAGATCTTCGCGATGCCAATCTAAGCAACATGTACATGCTAACCACAAACTTTGAAGGGGCAGATCTACGCAATAGCGACCTCAGTCATACGTTTTTCACACGATCATCCAATTTCCGAAATGCTGATTTACGTGGCGCCATCCTCTACGACGTTTGGTTTACCCAAGCAGATCTTCGCGGCGCTGATCTCAGGGGCACCTATGTTGGATTTATTCATACCCTTGAGGACGCTGATCTTCGCGGCGCAAAAGTCGACGAGATCTTCTATCGCGAAGTAATGAAAGATCAACCCTACGGCATCTGCATGGACAACACAATTCTCCCCAATGGCACGATTGTCCGAAACAGTTGTCGATTCAAGTGAGAGCTTGTTGCCACTACGGATCAACAGAGACGCTTGAGTGCTGCGAGTCGCACCTGAAGTTCGCCCCAGTCAAAACTTCTTGGATCCCCTCGTTCCCCACCAAGATCCACATGTTCATGGGTAGTTATGGCTTCCGGGGGAATGCCAAATTGGCTCATCCATTCGTCCAGAACAACGGCAAGAGCGTCATATTGCTCGGAGGTGTAACCACTATGGGTGCGTCCACCGATGTAGCCATCAGCTGGGGTCTCGAGGCTCAGATGAAGAGCAAAGTTGTTGACAGAGCCCATGAATTCAGGATTAGTCACCGCCCACTCACCAAGGAAAGCTGAATATCCAGCCCCATAGGCACGCATGAATGGATCCACCACATCAACCACCTCACCAGAACGACCAATCAGGGTGTGATAACTCACCTGATCATTGTCATTGGGGTGGTAAGTCTTGAACGTGTTGATGGCTGAAGAAAGAGTATTTGAGGTTTCATGCAGTACAACCAATCGAGGCTTGGGATCAATGGGTTGCTTCCATGGATCCAAGCGATACCGCTTCCCATAGTTGCTTGCATCAATACTGATCTCCTCACGATCCTGCTCCAGCCGCTTGCGAATCGCTTCAAGGCGTCGACGGACGCGCTGATCCAAATCCTTGCATTGCTTCGCCAATGGTGATTGCCAGCTCTCCGCCCGTGGCACAGCTGGTCGAGGGGATTTCAGCGGATCATCCACCAACTTGGGGCTATCGCTGGAGACCTCATTGAGCAAAGCCAGCAGAGTGGATTCCGGCTCGAGCTGGGGGCGAGCAGCTTGCGTCCAACGAATCAGAATCGCGCTGCTGAAACTCACCGCAAGACCGCAACACCCAATCGCGACGACGCCAGGCTTTCTTAGACACAAAGCCTTCAGGCGACGGATTTGGCTGATTAGCGAATCTTGAACCATTGGTCACGGAGTGCCCGCATCGACTGGGAGGCTTGGGGGTTCCACTCCAATGACATGTCTTTGACCCCATGGGGTGTCGGAATCAACCGGGTTTCTTCCAAACGTCCCCGTCTGGCGTAATGAATGCTGATTGGATCGACTCCTTTCAACAGCAGGGGCCACTGCTCCAAACACTGCAACCGATGCTGACGAACAGCGACGATTTCATCTCCTGCCACCAGTCCAGCGTCATGGCCAGGACTGCCATGCCTGACCCGTTTCAACACAATGCCTGAGGGAGTTTGATCCAGGTTCAGGCCCGACCAGGTCGTCTGATCATTGATGGGCACAAACTCAAGACCAATCAATTCAACACAACGCTCGATCGGAAGGGAATCACACTGGTCCAACCAATCGGGCAAGCGATCTGCCAAGGCGGGGCTGTACTTCCTAAGAGCTGACTGAACATCAGCACGGCCATACCCCCGTCCACAACGACCAAACCTCGCCCAAAGATTACGAAGCACCTGAGCGAGTGAAGAGTTCACCAACCTGAGCTCCACATCCAGACAAAAGGCCAGTGCTGTGCCGAGCCTGTAATAACTGATCTGTGTGTCTGCTGCTGCAGGTGTGGATTTGTAGAGGCGCACCCAGGCCTCGCGCGAACTGTCAGCCAAGCTTTGAACCTTGCGCCCTGGATTCAGCAAGACATGGGCGAGATCTTTGCCCAAATCCTTCAGAAGCATCGTTCGGTCTGAACGACCTGCCAATAGGGGAAGGGCCAGATCGAAGTAGCTCGTGACGCCTTCAGCAAACCAGAGGCCATCACTGACCACTGGCAAGCCATGGTCGTAGGGCACGTACTCCTTGGGCCGCAGTCTGCGCACATTCCACTGATGAAGATATTCATGGCCCACGAGTTGCAGAAGCTGGTGATAGCCATCAGCCGTGGCCAGCTTCGGCCAGGCAAACTGAAGCACTGCACCATGGTCATGCTCGAGACCTCCGTAGCCGTTGTCGAGCAACTGAATCACCAGCTGATAGCAGTCCTCCGCTGGTGGAGTGTCGTCCATCAGCGAAGCCGCCGCCGTGCACACGGCTTCGACATCCTCAGCCAATGAATCGGGCCAACCCATAGGCGCCGAACCAATCAGAAGCAAGCTGTGCTGATATCCACGCACCTGGAAGGGGATGAGCTCAAGAGGACCTGCGTGGACTGGGCTGTCGACCAGGTGATCAAAGTCTCGACTGCAATAGCCATTGGTCGTTTCTGGCAAAGGCACAAAACCTTGCCAACCCTCGGGCAGCTTCAGTTCCAGGTGATGGGGGCTCCATCGCTTGCCATCAACCTGCATCGCCACCGCCGATAGGCACAACGAAGCAAATTCAGGATCCAGAAAATTGGTCCGTACTGTGAGCTGGCGGGCTGCAAGTTGATAGCGCAACCGCAGTGGTTCCAAGCTCGACAATTGAATGCCCCAGCGCGAAGGACTCAACCTCCTGGGGGACAAGGGTGACTCTCCCTGCTGGAGGGTTAATCCATAAAGATGCTGCGATGGATCTCGGACGGTGTAAGACCCTGGGGTCCACACCGGCATCTGAAAGACCTGACGAAGCGTTTCAGGAGTCCAGACCATTTCCACCCCAATGGTCTGTGAGGCGGGATCGAGCAGATCCAACCGCAAGTGAACGTCGTGTTGACCCTTCACATCAAACGGTGATAACACCCTGAAGAGAGGACGTTGTGGACACGGTGTCTAGGGCCTTGGCCAGCGCGTAGAGACGGACAATTCGCTGCAGCCTGGGTTGATAGGTCTCTGCAGCACCTTGACGCTCAACATCGGCCAACAACTCGAGGGAGCTCGATTGCTGGGAACGTCTCCAGGCGAAGTGGACGCCACAGGGGCTTGTGGCCTTGAGGTCAAAATGATGGGACTCCCCTCCAAAACCGGAGAGCATCCCGTGATGCTCGATCGCATAGCCCTCAGACAGCAAAACCGAAGCAAGCCGCTCGAGATCAGTCAGGGCAGTGGGCAGGATGGACAGATGGGACATGGTCGGAATGCCCGCTTTGTCGAACACTAGCCACAGGAAACCCATGGTTGGTCAAGATCTTGATGCTCTGGTGACACCGGCGCAGGGTGACTGGCCTCGTTACACCACGCCACTGCGGTTGGGCGTGATGGCATCGGGCAGCGGCAGCAACTTTGAAGCCCTGTTCGCCGCCACCCAGCAGCATCTTGACGCAACCATCGAGGTGCTGGTGGTGAACAATCCGGGTTGCGGAGCCCAGCTGAGAGCGGAACGGCTTGGTGTGGATTGCATCGTTCATGACCATCGCCAGTACACCAATCGAGAAGATCTCGACAGCGCCCTAGTGAGCACATTTGAAGCAGCGCAAGTGGAGGGTGTGGTGATGGCCGGGTGGATGCGCATCGTGACCCCAGTGCTGATTGGGGCCTATCAGGGCCGACTGATCAACATTCATCCGTCCTTACTTCCCAGCTTTCGAGGTTTGGACGCCGTCGGCCAGGCGTTGAAGGCGGGCGTTCGCCTCACTGGCTGTACGGCCCATATCGTCACTGCAGAGGTCGACACCGGACCTGTCATCGCTCAGGCGGCAGTCCCGGTGATGGACAACGACGATCACCAGTCCTTGTCGGAGCGAATCCATCGACAGGAACATCGAATCCTGCCTTGGGCCGTTGCCCTCAAAGGACGTGATTGGAAGGCTCAGGGATAGAAAGGCTCCAGGGGTAGTCCTGTCGTGGCGGGCAAACCAGCCATCAGGTTGAGGCACTGCACACCCTGGCCGGCCTGACCTTTCATCAGATTGTCGACGGCGCTCATCAACACCAATCGGCCTGTGCGACTGTCGACCTGCACGGACAGCAAAGCCTGATTCGTGTGCTTTGCCCACTTCGTCGCCGGATAAGTGCCGACGGGGAGCACACGCACACAGGGGTGGTGGCGGTAGACCGCCTCAAGCACTGTGGTGCAGTCGTCGGCGGTAAGACCGGGATCCCGCAGACGGGCATACACCGTTGAGAGCAGACCTCGCACCATCGGCACCAAGTGGGGCGTGAACTGCAGCTGAATCGGACATGCGGCTACAGCACTGGCGATCTGTTCAATTTCCGACGTGTGACGGTGGCCCACAACGCCATACGGCGTGATCGATTCCGACGCTTCAGCCAATAGAAGATGCTCCTTCGCGGCCCTGCCTCCACCCGAGGTGCCAGTTTTGGCATCAATAATCAAGCCATCGGTTTCGATCAGGCCTTGCTTCAGAAAGGGCAGTAGGGGCAGCAGGCTGGTGGTGGGGAAACAGCCCGGAGCGGCCACCAAACGGGCTTGGGCGATCTCTGGACCAAACCATTCGGGCAATCCATAAACGGCGTCCTGACAGAGCTGGACGTCAGTTCGCTGATGCTTTTGGGCCTCTTGCACATACACCTGAGACCACTCCTCGAGGGAGCGATAGCGGTAGTCAGCCGACAGATCCACCACCCGAACTCCCCGTTCAAGCAGGTCAGGGACCAAATCACTGGCAAGTCCGTTGGGGAGGCTCAGCACAGCAAAGTCAGCCGTCTCAGCGATGCGTGCTGGATCCGGAGTTTCAACAACGGGATCATCCAGAAGGGGCAGGAACGAACAGATTTCGCTCCAATGCTTGCCGGCACTGCGCTCACCACCCAGAAAGGTGATGGCGAATTGTGGATGCCGTTGCAGCAGCCTCAGGGTCTGTAGGCCCCCATACCCGGACGCACCCACCACAGCGACGCGTCCGACCAGCCCAGCGGTGGAAATCGGAGCCTGAGCCGTTGGGGTGGACTGCATGCGTGCTTAAAAGCTTGGGCTGATCGTACCGATGTCGATAATGAATGCAGAACGTTGGCCTCTGAAGACCCCTGAGCACGCCTTCCGCCGCTGACACGACCTCCAACATTCGCTTCGATTCGATTCCCGACGCCCTCGCCGCCATCCGCAACGGCGAATGCGTTGTCGTTGTGGACGACGAAAGTCGCGAGAATGAAGGGGATCTGATCTGCGCGGCTCAATACGCCACCCCCGATCAGATCAACTTCATGGCCACCCACGCCCGGGGCTTGATCTGTCTGGCCATGGAGGGGAAGCAGCTCGACGCTCTCGATCTGCCTCTGATGGTGGATCGCAACACGGATGCCAATCAAACCGCCTTCACGGTGAGCATCGACGCCGGACCCGAACATGGCGTCTCAACCGGAATTTCCGCCGAAGATCGTTCCCGCACCATTCAGGTCGCTTTGCAAGCGGATGCCCGTCCGTCTGATTTGCGCCGACCTGGGCACATTTTTCCGCTGCGAGCCCGACAAGGTGGTGTCCTGAAAAGAGCGGGTCACACCGAAGCTGCGATTGATCTCTCAGCACTGTCTGGTCTGATTCCTGCCGGTGTGATCTGTGAGATCCAGAACCAAGACGGTTCCATGGCCCGTCTTCCGCAATTGCGGGACTACGCCGATCAATGGAATCTCCGCCTGATCAGCATTGCTGACCTGATCCGCTACCGACTCGACAACGAACGGTTTGTGGTGCGTCAAGCTCACGCTTCATTGCCCAGCGCCTTCGGCGATTTCAAAGCGATTGGTTATCGCAACGCGTTAGACGGCAGCGAGCATGTGGCCATCGTCAAAGGTGACCCAGCCCAGCTGAGCGAGCCAGTGTTGGTGCGCATGCATTCGGAATGCCTCACAGGTGATGCTTTCGGTTCCCTGCGCTGTGACTGTCGACCCCAGCTCGAAGCCGCCTTGCGCCAGATCGAGGCGGAAGGCGAGGGGGTTGTGGTGTATCTCCGCCAAGAGGGCCGTGGCATTGGTCTGATCAACAAACTCAAGGCCTACAGCCTTCAAGACGGAGGCCTCGACACCGTCGAAGCCAACGAGAAGCTCGGTTTCCCTGCTGATTTACGCAATTACGGCGTTGGCGCTCAGATCCTCAGCGATCTCGGGATTCACCGCCTACGGCTGCTCACCAACAACCCACGCAAAATTGCTGGTCTTGGCGGGTATGGATTGGAAGTCGTGGATCGCGTGCCCCTGATCATTCATCCCGGCGACCACAACGCCGATTACCTGGCTGCCAAACGGGACAAATTGGGCCACCTGTTTCAGGCAGGGGAAGCCTCCGCAGAAGCAGGCAACTCCCCCTCGAACCGTGGAGGACACCCCTCCATCAGCACAACCGTGGTGAGCTGGGACGGTGACTTGGATCTCTTGCCCCAAATTCGGGCCCGCTGTGAACAGGACGCCCAGAGCCTGAACCTCGTGCTCACCCCAACGTCGTCTCCCCGGCTTCTCGCCCTGTGGGAACGCCCCCAAGTGGCCTGGCAGATCGACAACGCGCTGGACAATCAGGCTGGAGCCTCGTTTGCGACCCGACTGCAGTCGCTGCTCGAGGTGATGGCGTCTTGGCCTGAAACGCGACGGCTGGGGTTTTACTCGGCTGCGTCGGTGGATCAACTCAATCACCCCTCACAAACCCTGGAGCGGGTTGAGGAGCCTTTGGATCAATTAAGGACGGGGCTGATTGGAGTACAGGGCCGGTTGCAAGAACCGACCCTTGTGCAATGGAGCTAATCGGTGACTCAGGGTCAGTCCTGAACCGTCACCTTGTTGATGCGTGAGCCGTTTTTCAGGGCCAGCACCACATCCATGTCACCGGTCTGACCGAACACGGTGTGAACGCCATCAAGGTGAGGCTGGGCTTCATGCACGATGAAAAACTGGCTTCCGCCGGTGTTCTTGCCGGCATGGGCCATCGACAGCACACCAGGAGCGTGCTTCCGGCTGTTGATCTCGCAGTTGATCGTGTAGCCAGGGCCACCGGTTCCCGCCATGCCACGGGCGCCTTCACGGGAATTGGGGCAACCGCCCTGTGCCATGAAGCCAGGAATCACACGGTGGAACGCCAGGCCGTCGTAGAAGCCCTCTTTGGCCAGCTTGACGAAGTTTGCCACGGTGTTCGGAGCGTCGGTTTCGAACATCTCGAGCCGGATCTGACCGGCGTCGGTCTCCATCAGAACAGTCGTCAAAGCGCTGCCAATCAAACCACCATGCTACGCAGATGCAGGATGGTCTGACCTTCCGTCGACGCCATGCCCAACGACGCCAATCAGGACAAGCTGCAGCAGGCCCGCGTTGGCGTGATTGGTGGCAGTGGCCTCTACGCCATCGAAGGGCTCACCGATGTGACGGAGGTCGAGGTCAAGACGCCATTTGGAACTCCCTCCGATGCGTTTCGCATCGGACGCCTGCACGGTGTTGATGTGGTGTTTCTGGCGCGTCACGGCCGGCACCATCACCTGCTCCCCAGCGAAGTTCCTTACCGCGCCAATCTCTGGGCCATGCGCTCCCTTGGAGTGCGCTGGCTGATCTCGGTCTCCGCCGTCGGCTCCCTTCAGGAGCACCTCAAACCGAGAGACATGGTGGTGCCTGAACAGTTCATCGACCGCACGATGCAACGGCCCGCGAGCTTCTTCGGCAAGGGTTGCGTTGCCCATGTGAGCCTGGCCGATCCCTTCTGTTCCCACCTCAGCTCGCTGCTGGCGGATGCTGCAGAACGGGCCATGCCGAAGGGTCAGACGCTTCATCGTGGTGGGACCTACCTCTGCATGGAGGGCCCCGCCTTCTCAACCCGCGCCGAGAGTGAGCTTTACCGCAGCTGGGGGTGTGACGTGATTGGAATGACCAACCACACCGAAGCACGGCTGGCCCGTGAGGCGGAGATCGCCTATGCCTCTCTGAGCATGGTCACGGATTACGACTGCTGGCACACCGACCACGATGCCGTGAGCGTGGACATGGTGATTGCCAACCTTCAGGCCAATGCCACGGCCACCGGTCCGATTCTTCAAGGGGTGATGGAAGCGTTCACCGAGAAGCGCCCGCAATCAAGCGCCCACAACGCCCTTGCCGATGCGCTGATGACGCGACCTGAAGCCGTGCCAGGAGAAACTCGCGAGGCCCTCGACCTGTTCACCAGCCCTTACTGGGGTGAATTCAAGCCGTCCTGAGGGCGGCTCCGCAGTGGGCTAGGGCAGGACGCAACTGTTGATGGTGCTCATTGAGCACCGTCCTGGCCTGTTCTGCATCGAGATCAGCGGCTGCCATGAGCAGGGCCAACTTCACCGACCCCTCCGATTGACGCAGCAAGTCCATCCCCTGCTCCCGGGGGACATCAGCGAGGTCACGCAGGATCCGTAGGGAACGGTCCACCAGTTTGCTGTTGGTGGCAGCCACATCCACCATCCGGTTTCCGTAGACCTTGCCGAGACGCACCATCACGGAGGTGGAGATCACGTTGAGGGCCATCTTTGTGGCCGTTCCCGCTTTCAGCCGCGTGGAGCCGGTGAGCAATTCAGGACCCGTGAGCAGGCGGATATCGATCGTGCATGGCATGGCTGCCTGATCGGCAGGCACACACGCCATGGCAATGGCCAAGGCTCCAGTGCTGAGGGCGTAATCCAAGGCTCCGTGCACGAAAGGCGTTGTCCCTCCAGCCGCGATGCCCACCACGCAGTCCCCCTCGCACAGACCACGACTCCGCAACTCATCGGCCCCTGCGTCTCGGAGGTCTTCCAGCCCTTCGGAACTGCGCAACAAGGCAGGTGCCCCTCCAGCCAAAACCCCTTGCACCAGCTCAGGAGGACTGCAGAAGGTCGGAGGACATTCCGCAGCATCCAGTACGCCGAGCCGCCCCGATGTACCGGCACCGACATAGAACAAACGTCCACCGGCAGCAAGGCGGATGGCAATTCCTTCAACGGCCTGGGCAATGGACTCCGACGCTGCTGCCACAGCCTGTTGCGGTTTGACGTCTTCGCTGATGAATAAATCGACAAGATCAGCGACGGGCAGGGTGTCGAGTTGACGACTGCGGGGGTTGGACTGCTCGGTGAGCAAGTGACCGCGATCGTCTGACGCGTCAACCACTGGCTTGGGGGACAACGATCTGCTCATGGCCGGTCAGAGCAGTCCTTCAAGCTGGCGGCGAATCGCATCCAGCTGTTCATTGGAGTCGGGAACGTCAGGGGTCGCACTGCTTTCAGACTCCTCATGCCAATTGGTCACATCCCTGTTGGCGGAAGGGGGGGCTAACAACAAACGTTCTTCGTCGGTCTTGGGCACAAATCCTGACTCCACCAACCGCGCTTCGTAGCCCGCCTGCCGGCAGAAAATCTCGATTTCCTCTCGGTCCAGCGCCTCGATCGAAGGAACTGGGAAGTCTTGCGCCTCCAGTAAACCCGCATAGCGCTCCGCGTCGTCAGGGTTCTCGAACATCAGCACCACGGTGGAGCCGGAGAGCTCAAGGGAGTGAATGCCTTCACTGTCTTGTCCGGCGTCGTAGAGAAGAACGTGAACCAGCATCCGTGCCTAAGTCGCAGGCCCAGTTTGTCACTGAAGCCGGGGGTTCAGCTCTCTGAGGACTCAAGCGCTAGTTCTTGAAGCCGGCGATACAGAGCCCGCTCGGCATCACTCAACGCGGCAGGAATCACCACCACAATCTCCACAAGCTGATCGCCACGGCGATCATCCGCTTCCAGCCCACGACCACGCAGTCGCAGCAAACGACCACTGGATGACCCTGGAGGAACTTGGAGCGTGACGGGGCCCATCAGGGTCGGAACATCCACAGCACAACCAAGAGCGGCATCAGCCGGCAAGAGCTCAAGCCGGTAGAGAACGCGCAATCCATCAATGCGAAGGCCTTCATCCGTCTGAACCTTCAACTGGAGGAAATGGTCCCCTCCGCCAGGCGTGACGCCTGCCAACCGCAGTCTCCATCCGTCACCGGCAAGCGGGGGTGTTTGCACCTCAACAACAGTTCCATCCGACAACTCAAGCTCCACCGCCGTGCCGTGCAGGGCCTGATCTGGTGTCAACAAGACGTCAGTCTCCAGACTTTGGGCCGCCTGGACTGGCGGTGGAGGGGGTGGAGCCGCTGTGGCGGGCCAGCGTGAGCCAGGGGCATCGTCTGTTTCAAAGCCTGGATCGTGGGCGTCGATCGACTCCGGCGATTCCGCACGGGGACGACGACGAGGCCCGTCCCCAAGCACCACATCGAGATAATCCTCGAAAGAAGGGAAACCGCTGGCGAAAGGATCAACGTTGGTGGTGCCTGGTTGCTCCCGGCCTTCCCAGACGCGACGACGCTTCGGGTCACTGAGCACCGCGTAGGCCTCATTGACCAATTTGAACCGTTCCTCCGCTTGGCGATCGTTGCCGTTGAGATCGGGGTGCCAGCGACGCGCCTCCCGGCGGAAGGCGCGCTTCAGTGCTTCAGCGTCGCTGTCGGGATCCAGGCCAAGCAGCGACCAGTAGTTGGGCTCAGCGGTAGAAGTCATCGTCCCAGGGATCTAGCCCTTGCCGTGATCCGCCGTAGCGGCTTGCAGGAGGTCGGGAACTGGGCGCCGCCCATGGGTCGTCATCCCAGTCATCATCGGCAAACAATTCGTCCTTCAGAGAACCGAGAGTGTTGCGAATGCCCTGAAGGGGGCTGGCCTCAGAACGGCGTTCAGCGGAGAGACGTCGGTTGAGACCGAACAGAGCCTCCTGGAGAGCGCTGACCCCGAGCTCCAGCTCCTGCAGGTCATCCTGTTCCAGCAGATCCTGAAGATCACGCATCGCCATTTCAACGGCACGCTGCTGTCGTTCAGCGCCGTACGGACCAAGCTCGAGTGCTGCATCACGAAGTCTTCGCTCAGCCTGGGAGACCAGGGTGAGGGCACGATTGCGTCGCTCAATGGCGGCTCGAGTGCGGCGATCCTCATCAGCCCTGGCCTCCGCCTCTGCCAGCAGAGCCTGCAACTCGTCTTCGTTGAGGTTGGAACCACCCTGAATGGTCACCGACTGTTTACGACCCGTGGTGCGATCTGTGGCACTGACCTGGAGGATGCCATTGGCGTCGATATCGAACGCCACTTGAATCTGAGGAACCCCGCGAGGCGCAGGAGGGATTCCTGAGAGGCGAAACCGACCAAGGGATTTGTTGTCAGCCGCCATCTGACGCTCCCCCTGCCAGATATGGATCTCAACGGAGGACTGGTTGGATTCCGAGGTGCTGAAAACATCGGACTGCCGCACCGGGATCGGGGTGTTGCGTGGGATCAGCACTTTCATCAGGCCCCCCACGGTTTCCAAGCCCAGTGAAAGAGGCGTGACGTCGTTGAGCATCAGATCGCGAAGCTCACCGGTCAGGATCCCGGCCTGCACGGCAGCTCCAATCGCCACCACCTCATCGGGATTCACCGACTGACAAGGGTCATGGGGAATCAGGGTGCGCACCAGCTGTTGCACCATCGGCATGCGCGTACTGCCACCGACCAACACCACATCGTCGATATCTTCAGCGGCCCACCCTGAGTCCCTCAGCGCCATCTGCACGGGCACCAGAAGCCGATCCAGCAGATCCGGACACAGCCCTTCAAAGGTGGACCGTTCCAGGGTGGTTTCAATGTGGAGCGGACCGTCACTGCCCGTGGCAATGAAGGGAAGAGAAATGGGCGTACTGGCCACACCGGAGAGTTCCTGCTTGGCCTTTTCGGCAGCTTCGGTCAAGCGCTGAAGCGCCTGACGATCACGACGCAGATCGATGCCGTTCTGCTCCAGAAATGCCTCTGCCAACCAGTCGACAATGCGTTGATCAAAGTCATTCCCTCCGAGCTGGGTATCCCCATTCGTGGATTTGACATCGAACACGCCGTTGGCGACCCGAAGCAGGGAAACGTCAAAGGTGCCGCCGCCAAGGTCAAACACCAGCACGCGCTTCACCGCACTGCGGTCGAAGCCATAAGCAAGGGCAGCGGCCGTCGGTTCATTGAGAATGCGCTCAACCTGAATGCCCGCCAATCGACCCGCATCACGGGTGGCTTGGCGCTGGGCATCATTGAAATAGGCCGGCACCGTGATCACGGCGGCCTCGACGGGTTCGCCGAGATAGGTGGAGGCGTCATCCACCAGCTTGCGCAGGATGCTGGCCACAAGCTCCTCAGGGGCGTACTCCCGTTCGGTGACCGGGCAGGCCACCCGCACGTTGTTCTGAGAGTTCGCTCGAACGGTGTAAGGAACGGTGAGACTGGAATCGTCAAGCTCGTCCCAGCTGCGCCCAACAAAGCGTTTGAGGTTCGAATAGGTATTGCGCGGGTTCAACACCAGCTGCCGACGGGCGGCCTGGCCCACCAGGAGCTCTGATTCTTTGGTGTAACCCACCACCGATGGCGTCGTGCGCGTGCCTTCCGCATTGGCAATCACCTGCGGCCTGCCGGCCTCCAAGACAGCCACGACGGAATTGGTTGTTCCCAGGTCGATTCCGACGATCCGCCCCATGGCCATCACTAGGGAACTCCCACGCTACCGGCCCAAACCCAAAGCCCCAAGGGCAGATCGGGGTCGGATTTCCCCTGCCGTTAACACCCTCTTAGTGAACTCCAACACCCTCTACACGTAGTTTTTGAAGGTCAGAGCTGCGCTCGCATGCCCACAGACATCAGGGAGATGTACCGACTGAGGCATCGGCCGCCCTCGGAAAAGCTCGTGGATACAGGCTTCAACCAAGCAGCAGTGCTGATGGCCTCGACGGTGGCCATCGTCTTGTTCGCCATCCTGATCATTGTGTTCTCCGGTTCGCTGGAGTCCATGAAGCTCTACGGATGGAGATTCCTGGTCACATCCAGCTGGAACCCCGTTGACGACGAATACGGCGCGTTCACAGCCATCTACGGAACGATCGTCACCTCCTTGGTCTCTCTGGCCATCGCTGTTCCATTAGGGGTGGGCACGGCAATTTTCATCACCGAAAGTTTTATCCCCAAGAGAGCTCGCGAACTGATTGGCTTGATGGTGGAGCTGTTGGCCGCGATTCCGTCAGTTGTTCTGGGCCTTTGGGCCATTTTCGTGCTTGAACCTGTCTTACGTCCGCTCCTCACATGGCTGCATGACGCTTTCGGGTTCATCCCCCTGTTCAACACCGTTCCTCAGGGACCAGGCATGACCCCCGCCATCCTCGTGCTGGTGGTGATGATCCTGCCCATCATCACCGCGATTTCTAGGGATTCCCTCAATCAGGTTCCGATTCGTCTACGCCAGGCTGCCTACGGGGTTGGCAGCACCCGCTGGACGGCAATCCTTCAAGTGATCTTGCCCGCGGCCATTTCCGGCATCGTCGGCGGCGTGATGTTGGCCCTCGGACGTGCCATGGGAGAAACCATGGCCGTGACGATGATTATCGGAAATTCCAACAATTTCAGCTGGTCGTTGCTGGCTCCCGGTAACACCATTGCAGCCATGCTTGCCAATCAGTTTGGTGAAGCTGATGGCAGCCAGGTTTCTTCTTTGATGTATGCCGCTTTCGTGTTGATCATCCTGACGCTGGTGGTGAACATTCTGGCCCAATTGATTGTTAAACGACTGAGTCTTAAATACTGATGACTTCAACAATCCGAGAGGGATTCAGGCCAATACCCGATCTAGCCCTCAAAAAAAGCCATCCACGGAATATCACGGGTTCCATCCTGACAACCCTGGCGGGACTTTTTGCTCTCATCGCCGTTCTGCCTCTGGTGCTTGTGCTCGGTTACGTGCTCTACAAAGGAGCAAGCAAACTGAGCTTTGACCTTTTCTTTCTCGAGCAGCCCGCACCGGGTCTCGACTATGGCGGCATCGGCAACGCCATTCAGGGGTCGTTAATCGTCACCTTGATTGCGAGTCTTGTTGCCATCCCGATTGGCATCGGTGGAGGCGTGTTTTTAGCTGAATATTCCCGAGGTGGTTGGTTTGCTCAATTCATCCGTTTTGGCACCAATGTGCTCTCGGGAGTGCCTTCCATCATTGCCGGTGTATTTATCTATAGCTCCATCGTTTCGACACGGGTGCTGTTCGGCAACGCCTACAGCGCTATGGCCGGCGGCATTGCTTTGGCTGTGCTGATGCTTCCCACAGTGATCAAAACCACCGATGAGGGCCTGAAGCTGGTCTCCGATGACCTACGCCGAGGGGCTCTGGGCGTAGGGGCATCCCGGTTCGTCACGATTGTGAGAATCACCTTGCCTTCGGCTTCGCGGTCCATCGCAACAGGCATCGTGCTGTCCATTGCTCGCGCTGCAGGCGAAACAGCTCCTTTGATCTTCACGGCGCTGTATTCGCCCTGGTGGGCCGATGGGATCTTCAATCCGATCGGCACCTTATCGGTGTTGATCTACAAATTCGCCACCATGCCTTACGACGTGCAGAACGAACTGGCCTGGGCCGCTTCCTTTGTGCTTGTGGTGTTCATCCTCCTTCTCAACCTCATGGCACGGTGGATCAACCAATTGACCTCCCGTTAACCCCCCGAGCGAAGAGTTTTCCTCAGTCGTCCATCAACAGCTTCTTCAACCTTTAAACGCCCCACAGCTTCCCTCCATGACGGTCACTGCTTCTCTCAATACTCAAACCTCCTCTCAAGACACTTGCATGTCGCTTGAGAACGTCTCGATCAGTTACGGGGGCTATGAAGCGGTTCGCAACGTTTACTGCGAAATCCCCAGAGGGAAAGTCACTGCATTTATCGGCCCGTCGGGATGCGGCAAGTCGACTGTGCTGCGGTCTTTGAACCGCATGAATGACTTAATTGAGGGGTGCAGCCTGACTGGGCGGGTGCTTTTTGATGGTGCCGATCTGTATCACCCAACGGTCGATCCGGTGGAAGTGCGCCGTCGGATTGGAATGGTGTTTCAGCAACCCAATCCTTTCCCCAAAAGCATCTACGAGAACATTGCCTTTGGAGCCAGGATCAACGGCTACATCGGCGACATGGATGAGCTGGTGGAGCGGTCTCTCCGCCAGGCAGCCGTCTGGGATGAATGCAAAGACAAGCTTAAAGAGAGCGGTTGCTCACTCTCAGGAGGTCAGCAACAACGCCTGTGCATTGCTCGCACGATAGCGATTCAACCGGAAGTGATCCTGATGGATGAACCGTGTTCCGCACTCGATCCGATCTCAACATTGAAGATCGAAGAAACCATGCATGAACTGAAGAAAACGTTCACGATTGTGATCGTGACCCACAACATGCAGCAGGCCGTGCGTGTCAGCGACATGACCGCATTTTTCAATGCCGAGGCTCAAGAGGGTGGCTCCGGGAAAGTTGGCTATCTGGTGGAATTCAATCAAACAGACAAGATTTTCAACGCACCAACCCAGCAAGCCACCAACGATTACGTCTCCGGCCGTTTCGGCTGAACCTCGGTGTTTTAGGCATAAAAAAACCGGCCCTAGGGCCGGTAATGAAGCGGAGAGGGAGGGATTCGAACCCTCGATAGAGTTGCCCCTATACAGCATTTCCAGTGCTGCGCCTTCGACCACTCGGCCACCTCTCCAGCGGCTGATTGGGGCAATGCGAATGTAGCAGGGCACACGAGCGATTTCGTCCATGCCACGCACCCATCGGGTGACCATTCACTGGCGTCAGGAGCAGCGCACGATCACCCATGACGTGCCCGAGGGGGAGTACATCCTGCGCAGCTTCGAACTGCAGGGAGATCCGCTTCCGTTCTCTTGCCGCAATGGCTGTTGCACCGCCTGTGCTGTGCGGGTCCTTCATGGGGAGCTCGATCAGCGGGAAGCCATGGGATTGTCCCGTGAGCTGCGCGACAAGGGGTATGGACTGTTGTGTGTGGCCCGGGCAACGGCGGAACTGGAAGCCGAGACCCAAGATGAAGACGAGGTGTACGAACTGCAGTTCGGACGACACTTTGGCAAGGGCCAAGTGACTGCCGGTCTGCCCCTTGATGAGGAATGACATCGATGCCTGCCCCCGCGACTGATGCGGTTGCTTCTGCAGCGGGTCTCAACCCCGAGGCTCTGGCCCAGCTGCATGCCACAGCCCGGGCTGCTGCGGACTCTGGCGCCGCCGTGCTGATGGACCATTACGGCCATCTCACCAACATCCGCAGCAAGGGACGCCAAGGTGATCTCGTCACCGAAGCCGATGAAGGGGCGGAACAGGCTGTGCTCAGCCTTCTTCGGGATCAGACGCCATCCATCGGCATTCTTGCCGAGGAATCCGGGAGCATCGGGCCCGAGGTGGGCCTGCAGTGGATGGTGGATCCCTTGGATGGAACCACCAACTTCGCCCACGGCTATCCGTTTTTTGCGACGTCGATCGGCTTGTGTTGGAACGGTCGCCCCTTGCTTGGAGCGATCTCTGTTCCTTATCTGAAGCAGCTGTATCACTGCTGTCCCGGTGTTGGCGCCTTCTGCAACGACGACCCGATTGCGGTGTCGCGGTGTGATCAACTCCAAGACTCCTTGCTGGTCACAGGCTTCGCCTATGACCGCCACACCCGACTGGACAACAACTACGCCGAGTTCTGTTGGATGACCCATCGGACCCACGGTGTTCGTCGTGGTGGTGCAGCGGCCGTGGACCTGGCTTTTGTGGCGGCAGGCTTACTGGATGGCTACTGGGAGCGGGGTCTGTCCCCCTGGGACCTCGCCGCTGGTGTGGCTCTTGTCCAACAGGCCGGAGGCATCGTGACCGCCTATGACGGCAGCAATTTTCAAATCAGATCAGGAAAAGTTCTGGCCGCGAACCAAGCTCTGCACCAGCAGATCTCTCGAGAGCTCGCGAAGATTTCTCCACTTGAAGGCGCCTGCTTCGGGGAACCCGAGCTCCGGCACATGGGATCCTGAGTCAGCTTCGCTTCCACTGGGATGGCCCTGCAACCAGCCTCGGGCGCACGTGATCTCAACCCCCAGCAGGTCGAGCACAACAAAGCTCTGCGGGAACGCCTTGCGGAGGTGTATCGCTGTTGGGGCTACGAGGAAGTCTCTCCTCCCCAGGTGGAGCGGATGGAGACCCTCAAAGCCGGAGGGGGGATTAACAGCGCAGACATCGTGCGCCTGGTGGCCGATGAACCCCTGGGGCTGCGCCCAGAACTGACGGCCTCGATTGCCAGAGCAGCCACGACCCGACTCGCGGAGCGCCCTCGCCCTCTGCGTTTGTGGTCGACCGGCACCGTGTTTGAAAGTCGGCTCAGTGACGAGGGCGGCCAACGGATTGAGGAACAGCTGCACAGCGGGGTGGAGTTGTTTGGCAGCGGACAGGTGAATGGCGAGTTGGAATTGCTCTCCCTGCTGATGGCCTCCCTGGAGGCTCTTGAGCTCCAGCCGGGTCATGGAGCACGTTTGCTGGTGGGGCATGCGGCTCTGATGGAGCTGATGCTCGCTCCAATCGACAAAAACCTGCGCGATCAGGTCAAGGAAGCACTTGTGTCGTTTGATCGTTTACAGCTCGAACAACTGCCTCTTCCCTCAGAGCAGAGCCAGAGGCTGCAGCAGCAGATGGATTTACGGGGCACCCCCGAGCAGGTGCTCGAACAGCAACGTCGGTTGTTTGGCCCTCAACCGGTATTGAGTCAACTTGAACGTCTCTTGACCCATCTCGAACCCCTCGCGTCGCGGTTGGGTGTCACGCTTCAGCTGGATCCCAGCTTCCAACCTCACTTCGAGCTCTACGACGGCTTGGTGTTCCAGTTGGTGTGTCAAGGCACCTCTGCGCCGGTGGTGATCGCACGCGGTGGTCGTTATGACCGCGTGTTGAAACGCTTTGGTGCCGTGGGACCAGCGGCAGCAGGGCTCGGCTTCAGCTTCTGTCTCGACGACATTCGAGATCTCCCCTCAGCGCATCAACCGATGAAAACCAATGCAGAACGGGTGTTGGTGGCCTATGGGTCGGGAGCCAGCCTCGAAGCAGCTTTAAGGCGCCAGCAGGAACTGCATCAACAAGGCATCACTGCTGTTGTCGAGCTCGATCCTGTTTCAGGACAGCAAGCAGCAGAAGCCCTAGTGGAGAGCCATCAGTGCATCAGCTTGGTCTGGGTGGCTGACTAAGATCCAGCTTGCTTAAATCGCCCCATGGCCCACACGTTCGTGACCGATGTCTGCGAAGGCATCGCCGATTGCCTCGATGCTTGCCCTGTGGCTTGTATTCAACCCGGAAAGGGTCGCAACAAAAAGGGCACTGAGTTCTTTTGGATTGATTTCGACACCTGCATCGACTGCGGGATCTGCCTCCAGGTCTGCCCGGTGGAGGGAGCAATCCTTGCTGAAGAGCGTCCGGACCTCCAGCGCACTCCCTGACACTCAAGGCAGTACGGAGACCCCACCAGCGGAGGGCTTGAGCCTTCCGCTTCACCTCCCTAGGGTCGCCATGTTCGCTGCCTCACCATGACCGTTCTGGAACAAGGTCAGATCCAGATTCATACCGAAAATATTTTCCCGATCATCAAGAAGGCCGTCTATTCAGGCCACGAGGTTTTTCTTCGGGAATTGGTTAGTAACGCAGCCGATGCCATCAGCAAGCGGCGCATGGCGGCGATGGCCGGCGACTGCAGCGAAGGGGAAGAAGGAAAGGTCGCCATACGCATCGATCGTGAGCAGAAAACGATCACCATCAGTGATAACGGCATCGGCATGACCGCCGATGAAGTGAAGCGCTATATCAATCAGGTGGCCTTCTCGAGTGCCGAAGATTTCCTGGAAAAATACAAACAGGAAGAGGACGCCATCATTGGCCATTTTGGCCTTGGCTTCTACTCCAGCTTCATGGTTGCCCGCGAAGTTGAACTGGTCAGTCGATCAGCAAGACCTGACAGTGAGGCTGTGAAGTGGCGCTGTGATGGGTCACCCAATTTCAGCTTGGAAGGGAGCCAGCGCGACGAAGCCGGCACCGATGTGATCCTCCATCTGATGGAGGAGGAACTGGAATATCTCGAACCCGCACGGCTGCGGAACCTGATCACGCAGTATTGCGATTTCATGCCCGTCAGCGTGGAGCTGGAGGGAGAGACTGTCAATAAAAAAGTTGCTCCCTGGCGTCAGTCTGCAAGAGAACTCAGCGATCAGGATTACATCGACCTGTATCACTACCTGTATCCCTTCCAGGGAGACCCACTGCTTTGGGTGCATCTCAACACCGACTACCCCTAT
Organism: Synechococcus sp. RS9916; assembly: GCF_000153825.1. Taxonomy (NCBI): domain Bacteria; kingdom Bacillati; phylum Cyanobacteriota; class Cyanophyceae; order Synechococcales; family Synechococcaceae; genus Synechococcus; species Synechococcus sp. RS9916. The sequence continues at coordinate 675,557 of NZ_DS022299.1, read as the reverse complement.
ACCCTGCAAGGCATTCTCTTTTTCCCAAAAGCGTCCGGACGTGCCGATTGGGAGAAAGGTGAGATCCGTCTCTACTGCAATCAGGTCTACGTCAGCGACTCGATTAAAGAAATCGTTCCCCGCTACCTGCTTCCACTGCGCGGGGTGATTGATTCACCAGATATTCCGCTGAATGTGAGCCGCAGCGCACTGCAAACCGACAGACGCGTGCGTTCCATTGGCAATTTCGTCGCCAAGAAGGTGGCCGATCGCCTGCGCAGCCTGAAGCAAGACGATCCGAAGACCTACGCCGAAGCCTGGGATGCTCTGGCTCCGTTTGTGAAAATCGGTGCGATGGAGGACGAAAAATTTGCTGATCAGGTCAGCGAATTGGTGCTGTTCGGCACCACGGCAGACGCAAGTGATCAGCCTGGCGAGGAACCAATCGCCGCTGGCGAAAAGGCCTACACGACACTCGCCTCTTACCGGAATCGTCAGGGAAGCGATCAGGCCAATCGCGTTCTCTACTGCAGCGATGAGATTGCCCAGGCTGGCGCCTTAAGCCTCTGGACCGGCCAAGGAGCAGAAGTTCTGTTGGCTGAAACCGTGATCGATAGCCAATTCATTCCCTGGCTGGAGACCAAACACGATGAACTCAAATTCCAAAGAGTCGATGCAGAGCTGGATGACAGCCTCCGCGACGACAAACCTGAGTTCAGTGACCAGGATGGCGAGACGCAAAGTGAGAGCCTGCGAACTCTGATCAAGGACGCCCTCGCCAACGACAAGGTCACGATCCAGGTTCAGGCACTCAAGGGTGGTGATGAGGCACCTGCAGCGCTGATCCTTCTGCCAGAACAGATGCGCCGCATCAACGACATCGGTGCCCTGATGGAGCAACGTTTCCCAGGACTCCCAGATCACCACGTGCTGCTGGTGAATCGTCGTCATCCTCTGGTGGAGGGGTTGCTGAAGTTGAACGCGGTCAGCGTTCTGGTGGGAAGCGATGCCAGTGCTGCATCGCCGAGCCAACAGCTCGCGGGGAACCTGGCACGCCATTTGTATGACATGGCACGACTATCGGTCGGCGGTCTGGAACCCAATGAATTAGCTGGTTTTCAGACACGGTCCACCAAACTGTTGGCAGCACTGATGGAGAGAGGGATCTGAGGATCCCTCTTTGATAAGATAATCCCTTGGCTTAACGCCACTGCTCTACAGGAACGTCATCATGTCTCGGGTGTGTCAGCTCACCGGTACACGGGCTAACAACGGCATGGCCGTGAGCCACTCCCATATCCGCACCAAGAAACTGCAGCAGGCCAACCTGCAGCAACGACGTCTCTGGTGGGCAGAGGGCAACCGCTGGGTGAAGCTGCGCGTCACCACTCGTGCGCTCAAGACCATCCAAAAGAAGGGTCTTGGTGCCTACGCTCGTTCCCTCGGGGTTGATCTCAGCAAGTTCTGATTGTGTTCCGGCTTTCAGCCGTCTTTAACGCCCACTCCGAATCCCATGAACCGACGTGATTTGCTGCTTCGGTCCCTTGGGCTCGGAGTCTTTTTTTGTCTTCCTAAGAGCGCAAAGGCGTTGGGAGGCCCAGCGCCCGCTCTGAATGAACCTGCTCCAAGCTTCAACCTCGAGGGCACACGACGCACGGAGGATGAAATCAAGGGTTGGAGTTTGGAAGACTTTGCGGGGCGCTGGCTCGTCCTCTATTTCTATCCTCGCGATTTCACGTCTGGCTGCACCATTGAGGCCCATGGATTTCAGAGCCTCAACCAAGACTTTGAACAGAACAATGCATCCATCGTCGGCGTGAGTGCCGATGGTGTCGAAGATCATGCGTCCTTCTGCAGCTCCGAGGCACTCGACTATTTGCTGTTGTCTGACCCGGACGGAACAGTCAGTAAAGCCTATGGCTCCTGGATGGCCCCTTACTCAATGCGCCATACCTTTTTGATTGACCCATCTGGGGTCATCCGTGAGCAGTGGACCGGTGTCAGGCCCACAGGTCATGCCCAAGAGGTGATGAACCGACTGAAGCAGTTGCAGAGCGAAGCATCGATTTGACAAAGCCCGCCCGATCGGGGGAGGGTAGAGAGGCTACGACTTAGCGCCATCAAGGGCGCCACTCCATATTTAATGACGAAAGAAGAAGGTAAAAGCTCATTCATTCTTCTTTATCACCGCACTCCTTTTGACGAAATTATTGACGAGCAGGGCAACCGTTCGTGGGGGGATCAGAAAAGCCCTAATGGAATAATTCCTACCCTACGCAATCTGTTCAGAAGCCATCTGAATGGCACATGGATTGCCTGGCGACAGGTTGAAGAAAATGACACCAGCGGCGATGAACGAATTGCCATGGAGGAACCAGCGCCCTTCACGCTCCGCCGGATTCCTTTAGAGCACTATCAGATTTCAAGCTTCTATCACGTCACATCGAAAGAATCGATCTGGCCAATCCTCCATACATTTCCCAACTATTTCGACGTCAACAATGCCGATTGGGGCATTTTCGAGGAAGTCAATCGCCGTTTTGCCGAAGCAGCTTGTCGCGAAGCCGCCAAGGCCGCCACTGTTTGGGTTCATGACTACAACCTTTGGCTGGCACCCGGATACATCCGTGCGGAACGCCCCGACCTAAAGATCGCATTCTTCCATCACACCCCATTTCCAGGGAATGATGTGTTTGCCATCCTCCCCTGGAGACGAGAGATCCTCGAAAGTCTGTTGTGCTGTGACCTCGTTGGTTTTCATATTCCCCGCTACACGGAAAATTTTGCAAGAGCTGCCAATTGCCTTCTTGGCGCCAAGAAAGGCCCAAAGCGTGGTGTGAATGCACGCTTTCTATCCACCGGTTCTGCACTCACCGAGCCATCGGAGACGCCTTGGCTCACCTATGAAGGGCGCACGATTCAGCTGCTGTCCTCTCCAGTAGGAACCTCGCCTGATGTGATTCAGGATTTGGTTTCTGACCCAGAAATCCAGGCCCTCGGTGAACGGATCGAGGAAGACACCCGAAAGGGGCGAAAGTTAATCCTTTCAGCCAGCCGAGTGGATTACACCAAGGGCAATGAAGAACTGCTTTTGGCGTTTGAACGTTTGCTGGAGCGTCGCGCAGACCTGCACGGCGAAGTCGTATTGATGCTGGCCTGTGTGTCAGCCGCCAATGGGATGAAAATCTACGAAGACACGCAGCGTTCCATTGAAGAAATGGCTGGCCGTATCAACGGCCGATTCAGCAAGATGGATTGGGTACCAGTGCGTTTTTCAACCCGGCGTATTCCCTATGAAGAAATGGTGGCATGGTTCACCCATGCCGACGTGTGCTGGATCACTCCCTTACGGGATGGACTGAATCTTGTGGCGAAGGAATATGCCGCAGCACGCAAAGACAAATCGGGTGTTCTTGTGTTGTCTGAATTCACGGGTGCTTCTGTTGTGCTCGATGGTGCGGTTCTCACCAACCCTTATTCCCATCGGCGCATGGACGAAGCCATCGAACTTGCACTCTCCATGCCAGAAAACGAGCAGAAACGCAGGATGCGCACCATGACCACAGCCGTGGAATCCTTCACTGTTCAGGACTGGGCTGAAGAGCAAATGGGATCTCTTGATTCCTTCCTGGCATGAGATTCCGCCGGTTCAGTCGGATTCCACCACTGCTGATTGCAGGGGTGCTGGCCCTCTTGGTTCTTCCACTCGGCTGGATCTGGGCCCAGGCTCAACAGGTTGAACAGGTCAATATCCTGATGCCTGCTCCATTTGCGGATGCAAGCAAGCCACTTGTTGAACAATTCAATGCCGAGCAACGCGGCAAGGTGCATTTGGAGGTGATTCGAGGTCCCCTGGAAACCGAAGCAATTTCGGACCTGGCCATCAGCAGCCTGTTGTTGGGAGACGCTCCCTTTGATGCTCTGCTCATGGATCTGACCTGGCTTCCCAAATACGCTGCTGCAGGCTGGCTTGAACCCCTCAGTTCATGGTTTTCAGACAACGAGATTGAGGCGCTGGCACCCGGATCAAGGGAAGGGAATGCCTACAACGGCACGCTGTATCGCTGGCCCTTTGTGGCGAGCATGGGGTTGCTCTACTGGCGGACCGATCTCATGGATCAGCCGCCCCAAACGCCACAGCAGCTCGAGGCGATCAGCCAAAAGCTGCAAGCAGAGAAACGGGTGCCTTGGGGATATGTGTGGGAGGGACGTCAGTACGAGGGGCTCAGTTGCGTCTTTCTCGAGCTGATTGATGGCTTCGGTGGGACCTGGCTCAACCCGAGCAATGGCCTGGTTGGTCTGGATCAGCCGGCAGGGATTGAGGCCGCAGCTTGGTTGCGCCAGCTGATCTCCAAAGGCATTAGCCCACAGGCCGTGACCAATTTCGCCGAGCCAGAAGCACTCCAGAGTTTCAAAGTTGGAGATGCCGCTTTCATGCGCAACTGGCCCTACGCATGGGCCGAGTTGCAAAAGAGCGACAGCCAGGTGAAAGGCAAGGTTGGTGTGACCACCATGGTGGCCAAGGATCCCTCCCTGTCCACAGCCACCCTTGGGAGTTGGGGTTTGGCTCTACTGAAGGGAAGTGCCCATCGTGATGCAGCCGCTGACGCGATTCGTTTCCTCACCTCAGAGAAGGCTCAAAAACAGTTGTTCCTCGAGAACGGCTACACGCCAACCATTGAGGCCTTGTTCCACGACCCAGAGCTGGTGAGCATCAATCCCACGCTTCCGGAACTCGCCGAAGCTCTTGACCACACCAAATCGAGGCCAGAAACCCCCCTTTACGCCCAGCTGAGCGATGTGCTTCAACGCAATCTCAGTGCTGTGTTGACGGGAGAAGTGGATGCCAAACAGGGGATGGAGAACGCCACGTTCACCACCAAAACAATCATGCGATCAGCAGGAGATCTGAACGAATGATTGCCTTACTCCTCCCTGCAGCTTTTCTGTTGGCCTTCGTGTTTGTTGGGCCGCTGCTTCACTACGGCTGGCTCAGCGGCCACGCCGATTCGGTGCTGACGGGTTTGCTTCCGGTGCCCAATCAAGGAGCCAACTGGTGGCGACTGGCCAGTGACGAACGCTTCTGGCAGGACGCAGCCCAGACCCTGCGTTTCGCGGGTGTCTCTGTTGGGGCTGAGCTGATCCTCGCCTTAGGGATTGCCCTATTGCTTGATCAACGCTGGCGAGGGCGGGGGGCTGTTCGCGCCATGGTGTTGATCCCCTGGGCATTGCCAACAACCGTGATGGCCTTGGGGTGGCGATGGATCTTCAACACCCCCTATGGCCCACTGAACCAGGGAGCAGCACTGATGGGATTTCCTGACCTGAATATCCTCGCGAACCCTGCGATCACTTGGATGGCCACCGTTGTCGGTGACGTCTGGAAAACCACGCCGTTCGCAGCGCTCATTCTTCTGGCTGGCCTGCAAACCATTCCTGATGATCTCTATGAGGCACTGCGTCTCGAGGGGGCAAACAGCCGCACCTGTTTTCTGCGGATCACCTTGCCCCTTCTACGCCCCTACATCGCCCTAGCCCTGCTCTTTCGTTTGGCACAGGCCTTCGGTGTCTTTGATCTCATTCAGGTGATGACTGGAGGGGGACCAGCCAGCAGCACTGAGAGCCTCGCTCTCTACGCCTATCTAAACGCGATGCGGTTTCTCGACTTTGGCTATAGCGCCACAGTGATGTTGGGAAGTTTTCTGCTGTTGTTGCTTCTTTGTGGAGGGAGCTGGTGGCTGCTCACAAGGCTGCAGCGTTGGCGGTGGGGAGCTTGACCATGGAAACAACCATCCGTCGGTTCTGGATTCTGTTGTTGCTTGCTTGGTCACTTGGACCACTGCTCTGGCAGCTGTACACCTCATTCAGCACCGATCAGGCGCTGGTGACTCCATTGGCGGCTCTTGATCAACGCTGGACGTTGGCGCACTACCGGGCTGTGCTCTCCGGAAATCCACCCTTCTGGAGATATCTGGTCAACAGCCTGGTGGTTGGTGCCTGCAGCACCGTACTCACCCTCGTCATTGCCACTCCAGCGGCCTATGCCCTCACCCGGATGCGCAATCGAATCACTGCGATTGCTAAGAGTCTCTTGATTGCTGCTGCCCTATTTCCCTATGTGCTCCTCTTCCTGGCCTTGCTGGAAGTTGCACGCACGCTCCATCTCGGCAATCAGCTCTTCGCACTAACCATTCCCTACGCAGCCTTGTCACAGCCCTTGGCGATTCTGTTGCTATCAGCAGCATTTCAGGATCTACCGGTCGATCTTGAAGATGCGGCTCGCCTGGAAGGCCTGGGGTTGTGGCAACGCCTGCGCTGGGTGTTGATCCCCCTGATTGCACCGGCCACCACGAGCACGGCGATTCTTGTGTTTCTATTTTCCTGGAACGAGTATCCAATCGCTTTGACCTGGATCAGCGATGCAGACCGGCTCACCCTGCCGGTCGCCATGGCGCGCATTGCTGGATCATCGATCTACTCGGTGCCCTACGGGGCCTATGCCGCTGCAACGGTTCTGGGGTCCATCCCCCTCATCGCCCTTGTGCTGATCTTTCAACGATCGATCGTTTCGGGGCTCACCAATGGAGCTGTCAAAGGATGAGCCTCTCTCTGAACCAACTGGGCCGAAAGGCTGGCAACCGCTGGATTCTTCGTCACCTTGATCTGTGCGTCAACGACGGGGAATGCCTCGCGCTGGTGGGCCCCAGTGGTTGTGGCAAAAGCACCACGCTGCGACTGATTGCCGGACTTGACCAACCGGATGAAGGTTCGATTCATATCAACGATCAAGACGTCACGGCCACTCCAGCCTTGGAGCGCAAGGTGGGAATGGTGTTCCAGAGCTATGCCCTGTTCCCGCACTTGAGCGTGTCAGCCAACCTGGAACTGGGGCTGAAAGTGCGGGGGATCCCAGCCCAGGAACGACAACAACGGGTACGTCAGATGCTGCATGTGGTGCAGCTGGAGGAACGCGCAAACCAACGCCCCAGCCAGCTGTCTGGTGGGCAACGTCAACGGGTGGCCCTGGCACGAGCACTCCTGCGTGATCCCCATCTGTATTTGCTCGATGAGCCGATGAGCAACCTCGATGCTCAGCTGCGCGAAGAACTTCGACCGGAATTACGCCGACTGGTGCTCAACGATCGCAAGCCTGTGATCTACGTGACCCATGATCAACATGAAGCGATGGCCATGGCCGATCGGATCGCTGTGTTGCGTGAGGGTCGGCTGGAACAGATCGCCGCACCTCGGGAGCTCTATGACACCCCAGGCTCCTTGTTTGTCGCCATGTTCATTGGACGACCTCAGATCAACGTGCTTCCCCCCGAACAGGGAGTGGTCAAGGCAGTGCGGCCTGAGGCACTGCGCTTACAAACTGGTGGAGTGCCCTGTCAGCTGATGCATCGGGAATGGCTGGGGTCCAGTCAAATCTGGCAATTGCAATCTCCACTGGGTCTCCTGCGCTTGCTCACCAGTGCTGAGCAGGAGATCCCTGAATCCATTCAGGTGGGGTGGTCCAGCAGTGACGAACATCGCTTCAGTGCCGATTCTGGTCAACGACTCCCAGATTGAGCACGGCAGATTCAGGTCATTAAGGCTGAGTGCAACATGGCTCCATGGCGGGCCGCATCATCTTTGATCGACTGAATCATCTGAGAGTTAGGAGGTTGCATCATCTGACCTGACCAGCGCTCAAGGAGAAAGCTGCGACTGGGCAAATCATCCAACTCAGCGCAATCCACCCCAGCCATGGCAGCTGCAGCACGCACCTTCGGGTCATAACTGAGCGCAAAACAAGGTGCACCGGCTAGCTGCGCCAAGATCAAGGCGTGCAGACGCATGGGCAGCACCAACTGGGCTCGGGAGAACACATCCATCACCTGTGGTAAGGAGGTCGCCATTACGAATTGCGATCGCTCGGCAAGGGCAGCGCTCATCAATCCATCGGACTGAAGCAACTGGGGGAGCTGTTGATCCTGGTGCTGATGGAAGGCCAGCCAGGTCACTGGAAGCCCGTGCTCGGCCGACAGAGCTTCCACCCCATGCAACAGCGCAGACCATCCAGCGACATCCAACAGATCGGTGGGTCGCCAACACAGCACCAGCCCCATGCGCTCGTTGCTTGAGCAATCAGCTCCCTTCCAGATCGATCCTGGATAACTCCAAACAGGATCCGCCGCCATCAGGGCAGGAACCCGAATCCTCCAACGATCGGCCAAGGCCTGCGACTCCGGATCCCGCCAGCCAATCGCCTGGACCCAGGGGAGGATCAAACGGACCAAGGAACGGCTCAATCGTCGACGAAGCGGACCCAGACCTTGCCCCCAGAGGACAACGGGTTTGCCGTTGAAACGGGCCAGAGCAATGAGGATGAGGTAATAGATCAGGCTCTTGAAACTGGTGCTGTCCTGCAGCAGGCTGCCGCCTCCCAAGACAAGGGCTTGGGACCGCATCAGCGCTTTGATCGTCGTCGTCAACGACCGGCGCTGAACCGTCTGCACTTCAGGGTGCGACGCATTGACAGCGAGCCCGTCATGGGCGGTGACCAACGCCTTCCAATCGGAAGGCAGCTGGGTCAGCAGGACCTCCAGCAGAGCGTCATCACCAAGGTTGTGCTCTCCGTAATAGCCGCAGACGAGCACGTTGCGCGTCCTGGCCGTCTCGATCAACGCCATTGAGCCTGTCTTGGCAGAGTCATTATCCAGCGGTTGCAACACCTAGGCTCCAACCAGCTTCCCGTTTCGATGCACGCGCTGTCGCTCGGCACATGGTGGATCCATGTCGCATCCGTTCTGGAGTGGATCGTGGCCATCCTTCTGCTGGGCCTTCAGGCACAACGGCAACAGCAGAACGGTCTGCGTTGGTTGGCCTTGGCCATGACTCCTGCTCTGATCAGTGCCATGGCGGCCTGCACATGGCATCTGTTCGACAACAGCGAACAATTGCGAGGTTTGGTGGTGTTGCAGGCGGGTTGCACCGCATTGGGCAATGTCTGTCTTGCGGCTGCGGCGTGGGTGCTTGTACGGAATGAATCAGCGGAGTCGCAAGGATGATGAGCTGGATTCAGCAGCTGGCGACCATTGACCCCTCGCCCCTGTTCGCGCTCTCACTCCTTCCCTATCTGGTCTTTTTGTTTTGGGCTGCCAAGGCCAAAAACTTGCATCCCCTGACGCTGCTTGGCTTCCGTCTCACACTTTTATTTGTTGCGGTGACGATCGTTGCTGCCATCGTCGCTCTGCGTGTTTTTGACAGCGAACTTGTGGGCGTTGATCCCCTGCATGGCGGTGCAGAAGCTTTTCTGACCCTCAGCAATGCCTTGATTGTGGCTGGATTAATCCAACGTGCTGGCGTGCAGCGTTCTTCTCCTCCGGGTGAATAACCTTTACGAGGATTGGATCGATGCTTCCTTAAACCTGAAGATGAGGTGTCTCTTCAGGGTTTGCATGTTCACCCCGCTTCTGGCCATCGCTCCCGCCTCCTTCAGCTGGTCTCCCAAAGTGGCACTGGTGATGATCGTGTGCAATGTCATCGCCATTGGCATCGGCAAGGCGACCATCAAGTTCCCCAACGAGGGCGCCAAACTCCCTAACGCCACCTTCTTCGGCGGCATGGGCCACGCAGCCCTTCTCGGCACCACCAGCCTGGGTCATGTCATCGGTATCGGAACCATCCAGGGCCTCGCTGCTCGCGGCTTGCTCTGAAACCAATCGTGGAGGGACCGACTAGGTCCCTTCAGGTACAAATCCAATCGCAAGAAGACCAACCTTAGGTTGGTCTTTTTTTGCATCAGCTCTGAATCAGGGTCTGAGAGGGCTGGTTCAACGTGTCGTGAACGCGATCGAAGCCAAAACGTTCACTGATCCGAACCAGCATCTGCTCTGGGGTGAGGCCAAGCACTTCGAAACTCTGCTGAGGAGTGGCGTGATCCACTAGCTGGTCTGGGATTCCAAGCCTTAGCAAGGGAACCAGCACATCGTGGTCATTGAACGACTCCAGCACAGCAGCTCCAAACCCACCAGCAAGAGCACCCTCTTCCATGGTCACGACCTTCTCGATGCGGCGTGCCAAAGGATGAATCAAGGCTTGATCCAGTGGACGCAGGAAACGGGCATTGACCACAGTGGCTTGCACACCCTTTTGGCTGAGGAGGTCAGCCGTGGCCATGGCGCGACTAACCATGGAGCCGTAGGCCACGATCAGCAAATCATCGCCTTGGCGGAGGGTTTCCCCGCAACCGATCGTCAAGGGCTCCCAACCTTCTTCCATCAAGGGCACACCCTCGCCAGGACCGCGGGGAATGCGGAGGGCTGTCGGGCCGTTGTGTTGCAGACAGGTCACCATCATCCGCTGGAGTTCTGACTCATCTTTGGGAGCCATCACCGTGAAATTGGGAATGGCACGGAAATAGCTGATGTCGTACTGGCCCTGGTGCGTGGGGCCATCAGCACCAACAATCCCGGCTCGGTCCAGAACGAATGTGACCGGCAGATTCTGGATGCCGATGTCGTGAATCAGTTGGTCGTAAGCACGCTGCAGGAACGTGCTGTAGATGGCCACGACGGGCTTGAGCCCCTCACAAGCCATTCCCCCCGCCAAGGTGACGGCGTGCTGCTCCGCAATGCCGACATCGACGTACTGCGAAGGAATGGCTTTTTGGAGCAGGTCAAGACCAGTGCCAGTGGCCATGGCAGCCGTAATACCGATCACGGTGGAGTCCTGCTCGCAGAGCTTGACCAGCGTCTGGCCAAACACCTTGCTGTAACTGGGCGGCTTTGGTGTTTTGCTGGGTCGAGCCTTACCGGTGGCCAAATCAAAGGCTGATTGCGCGTGATAGCCAACCTGGTCGGCTTCGGCATAGGGATAACCCTTGCCCTTGGTGGTGACCACGTGGACCATCACCGGGCCCCCAACACGGTGCGCAGCTTGGAACGTGCGCGTCATCTCAGCGATGTCGTGCCCGTCAATCGGACCCATATAAGTGAATCCGAGCTCTTCAAACACAGCACCCACCTTGGGGACCGCCAGTCGGCGCATGCTGTCTTTCAGCCGGTTGAGTTCAGGAGGCAGCTCACCGCCCATGAAGGGCAAATGTTTGACGCTCTCCTCAACACTCCCGGAGAGGAATTGCATGGGCGGACTCAGGCGCATGCGGTTGAGGTAGGTCGACAGAGCTCCCACCGGGGGGGAGATCGACATGTCGTTGTCGTTGAGAACGACCAACAAGGGCGTGTTGGGGAGATGACCTGCGTGATTGATGGCTTCCAAAGCCATCCCACCCGTCAGGGCGCCATCACCAATCACGGCGACGCATTTGAACGATTCACCGCGACGGTCACGGGCGATCGCCATACCCAGAGCAGCGGAAATCGAGGTGCTGGCGTGACCGGCACCGAAATGGTCGAAGTCGCTCTCACAGCGCTTCAAATAACCGGCAACACCACCCTGCTGACGCAGGGTGTGGAAATCGCCGTAACGCCCCGTGATCAGCTTGTGGGGATACGCCTGATGCCCCACATCCCAAATCACCCGATCTTGGTCAAGATCCAGAGTTTGATAAAGAGCCAGGGTGAGCTCAACGACACCCAGACCTGGGCCCAGATGCCCACCGCTGTTGGACACCACCTCGAGGTGACGCTCACGAATCTGAGCAGCAATCTGCTCGAGCTCCGGCACCGACAGCCCATGCAGCTGATTGGGGTGGGTCAACTCGCTCAGATGCATTCCCGTCCGCCGGCCGATCAGGGCAATCTACGGGGCCTTGTGCGACAGCGGCGAGCCAGACTGATCTGATGGATCACTACCTGCCTCGGATTCTGCGCGCACGGGTCTACGACGTCGCTCGGGAGACACCGCTCGAGCCAGCGGTCAGTCTCAGCAGGAGGCTGGACAACAGCGTTTGGTTCAAGCGCGAAGACCTCCAGCCGGTCTTCTCCTTCAAATTGCGCGGTGCTTACAACCGCATGGCACAGCTCAGCACTGAGGAGCTGGAACGAGGCGTGATCGCATCGAGCGCCGGCAATCATGCCCAGGGTGTTGCCCTCAGCGCCCAGCAGCTCCAATGCCGCGCTGTGATCGTGATGCCGATCACCACCCCAGATGTGAAGGTCCAGGCCGTGCGTGGCCGCGGAGCTGAAGTGGTGCTGCATGGAGAGACCTACGACGAGGCCTACGCCGAGGCCATGCGGCGCAGTGAAAGCGATGGCCTGTGCTTCATCCATCCCTTTGACGACCCTGAGGTGATCGCCGGTCAGGGGACGATCGGGATGGAAATCCTCCGTCAGATTCCACAGCCCCCTGACGCGATCTATGTGGCCGTCGGCGGCGGTGGATTGATCGGCGGAATTGCCGCTTATGTGAAAAGCCTGTGGCCCGATGTGCAGGTGATCGGCGTCGAACCGCATGACGCGGCTGCCATGACCTTGTCGCTGGAAGCCGGCGAACGAATCCGCCTGCCCCAAGTCGGTTTATTTGCCGATGGGGTGGCCGTGCGCCAAGTGGGAGAGAACACCTTTGCCCTGGCGCAGCGCTACGTGGATGCAATGGTCACGGTGGGCACCGATGAGATCTGTGCAGCGATTAAGGACGTCTTTGAGGACACACGCTCGATCCTTGAGCCGGCAGGCGCCCTCGCAATCGCCGGGCTGAAGGCGGATGTGGCGCGCAGGAATCTCCGCAACAAGACCCTGGTTGCTGTGGCCTGCGGGGCCAACATGAATTTCGATCGTCTGCGCTTCGTGGCAGAACGGGCGGAGCTGGGTGAAGAACGGGAAGCGATGCTCGCCGTTCAAATCCCAGAACAGGCGGGAAGTCTGCGCAAATTGTGTGAATGCCTCGACCGGCGGAGCCTGACGGAATTCAGCTACCGGATGAGTGACGGGCCCCAGGCACAGATTTTCATGGGCGTTCAGGTGCAGGACCACGACGACCGGCGGCAGCTGATTGGGCACCTACATGACAACGGTTTTTCCTGCCAGGACCTCAGTGACGATGAACTCGCCAAGGTTCACCTCCGGCACATGGTCGGAGGACGACTGCCGGCTTCCGCTCAGTGCCAGCAGGACAACGACTGCCTCGAGCTGCTCTACCGCTTCGAGTTTCCGGAACGGCCTGGAGCCTTGATGACCTTTGTCACAGCTCTCAGGCCTGAATGGACCATCAGCATCTTCCACTACCGCAACCATGGAGCCGATGTCGGTCGAATTGTGGTGGGCGTTTTGGTCAAAAACGCAGACCTTGAGAACTGGAACACTTTCCTGCGCGATGTGGGCTATCCCAGTTGGGAGGAAACCGGGAATCCCGCCTATCGCCTTTTTTTGGGTCAATCCAACCCTGGCTGAGGGCCCAACAGGCGATACCTTGAAGCGATGCCTGCAGGAGGGTGATGGCAGAACCCAATGCGATCTCACTTCCAGCAAGGCTTGAAGCGATCCTGTATCTCAAGGGGACCCCGGTCAGCTTGAAAGAGCTGGCCAGATTGGCCGAGACCAGCGAGCAGAAGGTTGAACAGGCCATGCTGGCTTTGGAAGCTGGCTACGCCCAACGGGATACAGCCCTGGAAATTGTTGCCGGCAATGGCAACTACAGCCTCCAGCTGCGTGCCGGTCTCGGCGAACTGGTGCGGGACCTGCTGCCTGTCAATCTTTCAACCGCTGCATTGCGCACGCTGGCAACCATCGCCCTGAAAAAGCGCATCCTCCAATCAGAGCTCGTGGAGCTCAGGGGATCCGGGGCCTATGACCACATCAAAGAGCTGATGACCCAGAACTTCATCGAGCGGAAACGGCAAAGCGAAGGTCGCTCGTATTGGCTCAGCCTGACCGAGAAATTCCATCGCACCTTCTCTGTGCTGCCCACCAATGGTCCCGAGGGAACGGAGCCAGGGGCCGACAGCACGACTGACTCAGTGTCCAACGACGCAGCCTTCGAAGCTGCATAGAGTTCAACGGTCTGAAGGAAGCACCATGTCGACTGAAGTGGTCGGTTACATCGTCAATCTCCTCGGCGTGATCTCAAGCGCCCTGGAGATCTATTTCTACGTCCTGCTGATTCGGGTGCTTTTGAGCTGGTTCCCCAACCTGGATCAAGGCAATCCCGTGGTCAGCACACTGATGTCGATCACTGATCCCTACTTGAATGCCTTCCGCGGAATCATCCCCCCCCTTGGCGGCCTTGATTTATCTGCCCTTCTCGCCTTCATTGCCCTGAACGTTCTGCAGTGGGCCCTTGGCAATGCCCAGATGGCCCTTCTCAACCCAGCGATTTACGGCTGATCCACCGATCAGGCACGGATACAACTCAGCGCTTATCACCACTGCCACTGATCCGTCCTCGCGCTGCTCGGCTGGCCAGCTTCTCGAGGTTGGCAGCCGCCACTTCCTCCAACGTCAGGCCCAGCTCACTCGAAAGTTGGGCGACATACCAAAGAACGTCACCAAGTTCGAGTTTGAGAGACGCGCGCACCTCAGGGTCAAAGACACCCCCCTGGTCGCGCAACACTTTTTTGACCTTGTCTGCCACCTCTCCAGCCTCTCCGGTCAGCCCGAGGGTCGGGTAAATCGGATTTGAACCGACATCCGGGTAACGGGCCGTGGCGCGGGCCCCGTGTTGATAGCTGTTGAGATCCATCCTGATGGCTGCAATAGGGGCCTCTTGGATCGAGAGCTTCTCGATCTGACTGGAGGGTAGATTCCCTTTTGTTATCGGCCCGGTGGATGGCGCAAATCGATCTTTCCCGTCGTACCAAGATCGTGGCCACCATCGGCCCAGCAACCGAAAGCCCTGAACGGCTCAGGCAGTTGATCGAAGCTGGTGCCACCACCTTCCGCCTGAATTTTTCCCACGGCGATCACAGCGAGCATGCAGCCCGCATCGCCACCATCCGCCGAGTCTCGGCTGAGATGGGAGTTCACATCGGCATCCTTCAGGATCTTCAGGGGCCAAAAATCCGTCTCGGCCGCTTCGCCGATGGGCCGATCACCCTCGCCAACGGTGATCCCTTCACGCTCACATCCCGTCCCGTCAGCTGCAATCAGGAGATCGCCACGGTCACCTACGACAAGCTGGCTGACGAAGTCACTGCTGGCAGCCGCATCCTTCTCGATGACGGCCGGGTCGAGATGAAGGTCGAGCGGGTCGACAAGGCAGAACAGAACCTCCACTGCACGGTCACCGTCGGCGGAGTCCTCTCCAACAACAAGGGCGTCAACTTCCCGGACGTACAACTATCTGTTCGCGCCCTCACTGAGAAGGACAAAACAGACCTGGCCTTCGGTCTTGGTCAAGGGGTGGACTGGGTGGCCCTGAGCTTTGTGCGTAATCCTTCCGACATGGAGGAGATTCGAGGTCTGATCCGCCAGCACGGCCACACCACTCCGGTGGTGGCCAAGATCGAGAAATTCGAAGCCATTGATCAGATCGATGCCATTCTCCCGCTCTGTGATGGCGTGATGGTGGCCAGGGGCGATCTGGGCGTTGAGATGCCCGCCGAGGAGGTCCCCCTTCTCCAGAAAGAGTTGATCCAGAAGGCCAACAGCCTTGGCATTCCGATCATCACGGCCACTCAGATGCTCGATTCGATGGCTTCAAGCCCACGACCCACGCGAGCCGAAGTCAGCGACGTGGCCAACGCCATCCTTGATGGCACGGACGCTGTGATGTTGTCCAACGAGACAGCCGTGGGTGATTTCCCTGTGGAGGCCGTGGAAACCATGGCCACCATCGCGCGCCGCATTGAGAAGGATTACCCCCAGCGCCGCATCGACAGCCATCTGCCATGCACCATCCCCAACGCCATCAGCAGCGCAGTGAGCACGATTGCAAGCCAGCTGAATGCGGCTGCGATCTTGCCACTCACCAAAACTGGTGCCACAGCTCATAACGTGAGCAAGTTCCGTCCAGCTGCTCCGATTCTTGCGATCACCAGCGAACCATGGGTGGCATGCAAACTCCAATTGGTCTGGGGAGTCACTCCATTGGTGACCGAACCACAGGAGCGCACCTCATCCACATTCGCGACAGCAACCAACATCTGTCGTGAGCGGGGCTGGTTGAAGCAAGGCGATCTGGTGGTCCAAACAGCAGGCACCCAGCCTGAAGTCTCTGGCTCCACCGATCTGGTCAAAGTGGGAATCGTTGGTAGCGACGGACTGCTCGACAGCACTCACCACAACGCCACCATCTAACTCTCCGGCTATGGCCAGCAAGTTGCCGCTCACTGAAACCGTGGGCATGGCTCTCAACACCCTGAGGGCCAATCGATTGCGCAGCTTGTTGACGATGCTGGGCATCGTGATCGGCAACGCATCGGTCATCACCCTTGTGGGTGTTGGTCGCGGTGCCCAAAACCTGGCAGAGGATCAACTCAGCAACCTCGGAGCCAACGTTCTGTTTGTTGTTCCGGGCAATAACGACACCCGTCGACGCGGTGTTGCCTTCCCCAAGACGTTGGTGCTGGAAGATGCCGAAGCCATTGCAGAGCAGGTGCCCAGCGTTAAGCGGGTCGCTCCACAGATCAGCACCAGTGCGGTCGTCCAGGCTGGATCCCGCAGCTCCAGCAGTTCTGTCAACGGGGTCACACCAGCGTTTCTTCCCGTTCGCAGCTTTGAAGTGGCCCGGGGCCGATTCATCAGTGAGCAAGACGAACGGGCCGCGCGCTCCGTGGTGGTGATCGGACCCGACCTACGCGACAAGCTGTTCCCAACAGGGCAGGCGATTGGTCAAAACCTGCGCATCAAGGACCAAAGCTTCAACGTGATTGGGGTGATGGCACCCAAGGGTGCGGTGTTCGGCAACAACCAAGACGAAAACGCTTACATCCCGCTCTCCACCATGGTGAGTCGCTTGACAGGCCGAGATGCCACCTACGGCGTCAGCCTGAGCTTCATCAGCGTTGAAGCAAAGAACGAGGCCAGTACTGGGCCCGCCAAATTTCAGATCACCAATTTGCTGCGTCAACGGCATCGCATCCTTCGTGATGACGACTTCGCTGTGCGTTCCCAGAAAGATGCACTCACCATTGTTGGCACCATCACCGGTGGTTTGACCCTGATGCTTGCGGCCATCGGGGGGGTCTCTCTGCTGGTTGGTGGTATTGGGATCATGAACATCATGTTGGTGTCGGTCAGCGAGCGAACCGAAGAAATCGGTCTGCGCAAAGCTCTCGGCGCCCGCAGCTCAGACGTGCTCAGCCAATTTCTGGTGGAGTCCCTCGTGCTGGCAACACTGGGCGGGATTGTCGGCACTGCAGCTGGGCTCGGCACGGTGGCAGCGGTAGCGGCCCTCACCCCCTTGCCGGCCACCATCGGGGGAGGCGTCGTGTTGATCACGGTGACGCTCTCGGGATCCATCGGCCTCTTCTTTGGTGTGGTGCCTGCCCGGAGGGCGGCCCAACTGGATCCGATCGTGGCTTTACGAAGCCTTTAATCCAATCCTCTTAGCGGATCTGTCCCCAGAACCGGCGTTTGGGTGTTCGCAACTCTTAAAGTCGATTAACTTTCAGGGATTCCATGAATCAACGCTGGCGACAAATCGCGCTCTGGGTCCTACCCATCGGCGTCGCGTTGCTTCTGGGTTGGCAATTGATCGGCAATGGAGGGCTTCAGAGCCTTAATCCGAGTGGTCCAACCGTCGCTCCTAAGAATGCTGCCGTCGGCCGCATGAGCTATGGCCGTTTCCTGGATTACGTGGAAGCAGGCCGGATTACAGCTGTGGACATCTATGACGGCGGTCGCAATGCCGTTGTGGAAGCTGTTGATCCCGAGATTGACAACCGTGTTCAGCGCCTTCGCGTTGATCTGCCTGGATTGGCTCCCGAGTTAATCAACACCCTCAAGCAAGAGGGCATCAGCTTTGATATTCACCCCCCGCGTAGCGCACCACCTGCGTTGGGTCTGCTCGGGAATCTGCTCTTCCCGCTGCTGCTGATCGGTTCACTGATTTTCCTGGCTCGTCGCGGAAGCGGCATGCCTGGTGGCCCTGGCCAAGCGATGCAGTTCGGCAAAACCAAAGCCCGTTTTGCGATGGAAGCTGACACCGGAGTCAAATTCGATGATGTGGCTGGCGTTTCAGAAGCGAAGCAAGATCTGCAGGAAGTGGTTACCTTCCTGAAGCAGCCAGAGCGTTTCACCTCTGTGGGAGCGAAGATCCCCAAAGGTGTGTTGTTGGTTGGCCCTCCCGGAACGGGCAAAACGCTTCTTGCCAAGGCCATCGCTGGTGAAGCAGGTGTTCCCTTCTTCTCCCTCTCCGGTTCGGAATTTGTGGAGATGTTTGTTGGTGTTGGTGCCAGCAGGGTGCGCGATTTGTTCAAACGCGCCAAAGAAAACAGCCCTTGTCTGATCTTCATCGATGAGATCGACGCAGTGGGTCGTCAGCGCGGTGCCGGTATTGGCGGCGGCAACGATGAGCGTGAGCAGACTCTGAACCAGCTGCTCACCGAGATGGACGGCTTTGAGGGGAACAGCGGCATCATTATTTTGGCTGCCACCAACCGTCCTGACGTTCTCGACTCGGCTCTGATGCGCCCTGGTCGATTCGATCGTCAGGTGACTGTTGATGCTCCAGATATCAAAGGTCGCCTCTCCATCCTCGAGGTGCATGCACGCAACAAAAAGCTTGACCAGGACCTGACCCTGGAGAGCATTGCGCGCCGAACCCCTGGATTCACCGGTGCAGACCTGGCCAACCTTCTCAATGAGGCTGCAATTCTCACGGCTCGGCGCCGAAAGGAAACGATCGGGTTGAGTGAGATCGATGATGCTGTCGATCGGATCATCGCTGGCATGGAGGGTCAGCCACTGACAGATGGCCGAAGCAAGCGCCTGATCGCTTATCACGAAGTTGGTCATGCCCTGGTGGGAACTCTTGTCAAAGCGCACGATCCCGTCCAGAAAGTGACCTTGATTCCTCGCGGTCAGGCCCAGGGTCTGACCTGGTTCTCACCCGATGAGGAGCAAATGCTGGTCTCCAGAGCCCAGCTCAAGGCCCGAATCATGGGTGCTCTGGGTGGACGTGCAGCTGAAGACGTGGTGTTTGGTTATGAGGAAGTCACCACTGGTGCCGGTGGTGACATCCAGCAGGTGGCCTCAATGGCCCGTCAGATGGTGACCCGATTCGGCATGTCTGATCTTGGACCTGTGGCGCTTGAAGGTGGTAGTCAGGAAGTCTTCCTGGGCCGTGATTTGATGCAGCGCAGTGATGTGTCTGACTCAATCGCCAAACAGATTGATGAACAGGTGCGGGAAATGGTGAAACGCTGCTACACGGAAACCGTTGAGCTTGTTGCGCAACACCGTGAAGCCATGGACCACCTAGTGGAACGTTTGATCGAAATTGAAACCATGGATGGCGATGAATTCAGAGCCCTGGTTTCTGAGTTCGCCACGATTCCCGATAAGGAACGTACCGTCCCTGTGCTCAATTCCTGAGCATTTCTCTAGGGCTTCAAATCAATGATGTAGACCTGCCTTGAATGGGCAGGTCTTTTTTTGTGCCTGACAAGATTGCAGGCCATAAAAAACCCCGCCGTAGCGGGGTCAAGACATCTGATTAGACCAAGAGGAATTAAACGGAATGAACAGGTCTGCGATCGATCACCGTGTCAATCAGTCCGTAGGTCACCGCCTCATCGGGTGACATAAAGAAATCGCGATCGGTATCCACCTGCATCTTCTCAAGGGGCTGGCCACTGCGTTCAGCCAGCTCACGGTTGAGTTTGTCCTTCAAGAAGAGGATTTCATCGGCTTGGATACGAATATCGCTGGCCTGACCGCTGGCCCCACCAAGAGGCTGGTGGATCATGATGCGTGAATGTCGAAGGCTGCTGCGCTTGCCTTTCGCGCCGGCACAAAGCAGAAAGGCACCCATGCTGGCGGCAAGTCCGACGCAAACTGTGTGCACATCTGGCTTGATGTGCTGCATGGTGTCGAAGATGCCAAGACCGTCGTACACCGAGCCACCTGGGGAGTTGATGTAGAGGTAGATATCCTTTTCAGGATCCTCTGCCTCGAGAAACAACAGCTGAGCCACGATCCTGTTCGCAGATTCGCTGGTGACGGGCTCCCCCAGGAACACGATCCGCTCGCGCAGCAGGCGGGAATAAATATCAAAGGCCCTTTCACCCCGGCCTGATTCTTCGATCACGATCGGGATCATGCTGCACCATTCTTGGGTCAAGCAATCCTAACGGCGGCTTCAGCGGCGCTAAGGTCTAATCCATATCTTTTTGGTGTAGCCACTTGGGTGAGCATCTGACCATTGCTGACAGCAAGCGCGCCTTCCACAGCGCTTTCCCCCACGTGATTCCATCGCTGTATCGCCGTACAGCCGATGAGCTTCTGGTGGAGCTGCACCTGCTCAGTCATCAGAAGCAGTTCAAGGTCGACGCTTTGTTTGCAGTGGGGCTGCGTCAGGTGTTCGACGCCTTCACCCGCGGCTACCGACCGGAAGCCCATCTCGATTCCCTATTCGCAGCCATCTGCAGCTGCAACGGTTTTGACCCTGCTGCCCTCAAGCAACTCGCCCTTGACAGTGAACATGCGGTGCAGGGCCACTCCTTCGAGGATGTGCAGCAATGGTTGCGCAACAAAGGCGAAGGCGCTCCAGCAGCGATCACCAAGGTGCTCAAGCGGGCGGATCATGCCAATTTCCATTACTCACGTTTGATGGCCGTTGGCCTGCTGACGCTGCTGGCCAAAGCCCAAGGTGACGATGGCTCGGATCCCTCGGAACTCGCCAAGCTGGCCCATGAACTGAGTGAGCCGCTTGGCCTGACCAAAGAGCGGGTCGAAAAAGACCTTGGTATCTACACAGGCAATCTTGAACGCATGGCTCAGGCCGTTGAGCTGATGGAAGAAACCCTTGCCGCAGAGCGCCGCAAGCGTGAGCGCCAGAACGAAGCAGCGACTGATCAGGATTCCCCCGCAGCTGCAAGCGCCAGCTGACCCCTGAGCTCCATCCAGTCCGTAGCGGACGATGACACGCCCCCCATGGACTTCAGCGTCAGCTGTAGGCGGGGGGTTTGTCTCACCACCCTTGGCCAAGTGCCGCTGAGCAATCCGCGTTCCGCCAAATCACGAGGATTGACGCTCAGGGAGAGCGTTAGATCCTTGTTTGGATTTGCTTTTGGGCCAGTGAAGACTGTTGCGGCAGGTGAAAGCCCAAGACCAACACTGAGCACCGATTCATCCGTCTTAGGGGCGATCCAGAGCCATCCGCCAACGACCTGACGGCTCGTGCCCTGGGGATCAATCCAGCTGGTCGCTGACGGCTTGGAAACACGAAGCCCCTGATCACGAAGACGTCCACTCAGCACCTTCAGGCTGCGTTGCATCGCCTGCGACTTGTGGGGGAGCGAGATCTGCAGCTGCAAACCTGCTTGGTAAGCGCCCTCAGCCTGAGGCACCAGACGCAGGTGAAAGGGAGCCTTCAGGATCTGCTCGCGTTCAGGCTGAGCGAAGCCGTAATACTGCTCGAGAGGCTCACGAATAATCTCTCGCGAAGCAAGAGCATTGAACAGCAAGCCAAGTTGCTGGCCTTGAACACTGAGCAGGGGCGAAGGGTCTTTGGATGAGGAGAGCTCTGGCATCGCGAAGCTTTCCATCAACGCCAGATTGGACGGTGCGCCTGCGAAGGATCGACGTCCAGCCCAACCTTGCCATTGCAGCGACTCATTGTGCAATCGCAGGGAAAGACAGCCGTATCGCGCTTGCTGAAGCAGAGGTGACAAGGCGCCACTCAAGCGAGCAAGCGCTTCCGGTTGCCAATACACAGCGGGCGAGCTGTCAAGTTTGCGAATGCAGGCAGCCTGAAGAGGAGCGGTGGAACGCGCACCCGATGCCGAGGCCAGCTGCTGCTGCAGTTGTTGCTGATTCAAGGCATCAGCACTGATCACGACAAGGCCATCCAGTCGCCTTGCGGACACACCCGAAGGAGGCTGATCAGACCAAAGCCATGCGGGAATCACAAGGTACGCCTGACCATCGCCACTCCACGCTTGCCACCAAAGCGCACGTCCAAGACGCTTCCACAGTGAAGACGCTGGATTGATACCGAGTCGGCGGTTCCACAACTGAGGTGGAGCCTGGGAGGGATCGCCCTGGAAGGCCTGAACCAGGGGCATCCCAGCAGCAAGCTTGGCCAAGCCGATCTGGCGAGGATTGCCAATCGACTGTTGACTCGCAACCAAGCCAGCGAGAGAACAGACAAAAAGGGCCGTTAAACCAACGGATGTCGTCGGGGACAATCGCCAGGGTCTCAAGACCCTGCGACTTAACTCTTTCCTGATCCCTTGCGACGACGACGGTCTCGCCATTCGATTGTCGAGAGATAAATCACTGCACCACTGACGAAAACCAGCAGTGATGCAGCAACAATTGCCAGCCCCTGGTTTAGGGCTGGCGTTTGCAGTGCCTCAGTCAAGACCTCAGAAGTTGAGGGTGCCGTCGCCGTTGCGACCCCAAACGACCATGGCGATCGAGAAGCTGAACATGGCGGCCAGGGAAGCCCAGGCGAAGGTGAACAGCATGGGGGCGTTAAGCAAGTGGCAGCAGTTTAACTAGGCTCTTAAGCCATATCGCCAGAACTGTTGATTCTCATGACAGGGTCTTCTGGAGCCCAATCCACCCTTTTAGAGCGATCACGCACTACCCAGGGGTACCCGGAAGCGCGGGTGATCGTGTTGAACGACGACGTCAACACCTTCCAACACGTGGTCGACTGTCTCTGCAAAATCATTCCCGGCATGGGGACAGAACGGGCTTGGGACCTTGCCCATCAGGTGGATGGCCAAGGCTCTGCTGAGGTCTGGTGCGGCCCTCTCGAGCAAGCGGAGCTCTACCACCAACAACTCACCGGCGAAGGGCTCACCATGGCCCCGATCGAACGCTGCTAAACGGTCAGAGTCAAGCTGACGCCGAATCACTCGCTTTACACTCCACCAAC
Source organism: Synechococcus sp. RS9916 (assembly GCF_000153825.1). Lineage (NCBI taxonomy): Bacteria > Bacillati > Cyanobacteriota > Cyanophyceae > Synechococcales > Synechococcaceae > Synechococcus > Synechococcus sp. RS9916. The sequence continues at coordinate 652,643 of NZ_DS022299.1, read as the reverse complement.
CCGCTCAAGCTTTGGTGCCGGCTTTAAAAAAGGGGTTGAAGATCGCTGCGATCCTTGCCCTTTTCGTCCTTGCTGTCGTTGCACTTCAGCGCTACGGCATCGAACCACTGAGAACGGCGGTTGAAGGCATGGGGTTCTGGGCGCCACTGGGAATTTTCCTGTTGCGCGGGGTCAGCATCATCCTTCCGGCCCTACCGAGCTCGATCTACTCCCTGCTCGCGGGCTCCCTGCTCGGCTTTAAAACCGGCTACCTCACCATCGTCTTATCTGATCTGCTGTTCTGCAGCAGTGCTTTCCTGATCGCACGCACCTGGGGCCGCGGACCGGTGAGCCGACTGGTGGGAAAGCGAGCGATGGAGCGCATCGATGGCTTCAGCAAAAATCAGCTGGAAGGGAACTTCTTCCTGATGACCGGGCTATTGATGACCGGACTCTTCGACTTTTTGAGTTACGCCATTGGCATCAGCCGAACCCGTTGGAGGGTGTTTGCTCCGGCTCTGTTGATCAGCGTTTTAGTGAGTGATTCCATCCTCGTAACGGTTGGCGCTGAAGCCGCCAATGGTGTGGATGGGTCCAAAAGCGCAGGCTTACCCCTCGGCCTTGCCCTTCTCGCCATGTTTGGCCTCGCGGTCTTCACGGGGCTCATGAAAAAACGCTCCCAAGAAGCGACAACGGATTAGAACCTCATGCAGCAGGGACGCGGCTTGAGCTGGTTAAACAAAGCCAGACCGACAGCCGCAAGCATTTCGTCTCCCTGTTGAGGACGTAACGCAACACCCTGCCTGGAGAGAATGCCAAGCCACGCACCTCTGGACCGTGCAACTCGGTAGTGAGCACACATGCCTCTGGGCCACAACGTTGATGCAAGGGCTCAGCCACCAATGCTCGGAGTGTGTCTACGGATTTGAGCATCACCGGCCATGAGCCTCTCACTGTGTCGTAGCCACAGTCGCTAGGTTCAGCCAACTGAAGATCCAACCACCACTTTGGGACGCCTGGTCATTACCCACAGCACCTATGTGGAGGGATTGATCCCATGGCTTAAAAGCCTTGCTAGGGATGAGGCCATTCAGACCATTACCCCGGGTGTGATCGCAAGGGTTAGAGGGCGCTCTCCAGGTCTGAAGCTGCGCCTGTCAACGCCAATGCGCGGAGGGTTCAAGCTAATGGCGCGTCGAGGATCGACCGTGCAGGAGGTTTTTGTGGTGACCAGCCTTGCTGCCGAAGAATTGGAACAACGGATTGAGGCCTGCAAACCGTTGGCTACCGCACAAAAGCGCGCACTCAAAGCTTGAGCGAAGCCAAACTAAAGAGCGAAATAACACAGCGCCATAGGGATCACTGACAGATCATCTTGATCTCGACTTCACCGATACTTCCGGGTTTCACAACTTGCCAAAACTGGCTACTGAGAGGACGCACTCGCCAACGCGTGCAATCTGCAACTTGCTTGAAGACTGAATCGACATGGGAGGCTGTTCCTAAAAACCTCCGATAACGACCAGAAAACTCAAGTGGTCTCACATAGTAAGTATTGCCACTCGTGTTCGTCCCCACAGTCAGCCACTGATTCATGGCCCTACCGGGCATTGCAGCAAACATCAAAGGTGCAGCCAAAGAAGCCGTTGCGATTGCACGTGAGAATGTCATCGGATTCATTCGAAGTGTGGATTGATGTTCTGTCCCCACACCATCGCTGTGACGAGCACCCGAATCTGTGACCTGGCACAACCATGGCTGTGATCTTGGTCACAGGTTTATCTGCCATTTGGCAGTCCGTCGCCTTGCCCTTGAGGTTGTTTGCTTTCCACTGAGATTGCCTGCTTCATCGCTCAGTGGCAGCAATCGCCCCACACCCATGGCGACAAGGCATCCAGTGACTAATGGCTCAGCAATCAAGACATCGACGCTTGCTCAAGGAAGCAAAACGTCTTTCGAAGGTGGGGGACCACCATGCCGTGCGAGCCCCAGTGATCGACCTGGAAGAACCAGAAGGGGTAACAAAAGTGGGGATTCGTTTCCGGCTACAAGGCCGGTTTACGGCACCGACACGGCAGTCGCCCCAAGTCGATAGAGAGTCAGATCAGAGCACTAGAAAAGGCCGTCACCAACACAGCAGTCCGACCCAAATTTTAGGGCAGGGGCCAGATCGAGCGCACCTTGTTCAAGGCTTCCATCGCCTCGTTTCTTCGAGTCTCTGCATCAGTGGCTGACAGCAGCACCGTGACATGACCCAGCTTTCGCCCCTCACTCTCACCCTGCTTGCCATACCAGTGCAAGTGCAGGGAAGGATCGGCCTGGAGGGCTGCCAATCGCTGCTCAAGCGGTGCTGCCTGGTCAACCGCTAAGCCAAGCAGATTCACCATGAGAGCACCGGGCACCTTCAGCTCCGGATCGGGCACCTGCAAACCAGCTGCGATGCAGAGCTGCTGATCAAACTGACTGCTTTTGCAGGCCTCAATCGAAAAATGGCCGGAATTATGGGTGCGCGGTGCGATTTCGTTCACCAACAGGCCTTTGGATCCATAAAACATTTCGATCGCGAGAACCCCCACGTAATCGAGCTTGGTGAGCAAGGAAGCCGCAACGTTGTAAGCGGTGGCTTCCACCAATTGCTCCACTGCTGCCGGAGCCAGGACCCAATCGCACACCTGATCCGATTGCTGGGTCTCCACGAGGGGCATGGCCCGTACCCTTCCGGACTGGTCGCGGCTCACCACGAGCGCCAGCTCCTTCTCGTAGTCCACCCAGGCCTCAAGCAGCCAATTCTCAGGATCCACCGAGCGAAGCAGCTCGGCCAAACCATCAACGGAACGGACCACCTGCGTGCCTTTGCCGTCATATCCACCGGTCGCAGCCTTGGCCATCACCGGAAATGACCATCCCTTGGGTAAGGCCGGGGTTCCAGGATCAATCTCTTTCAGCTCCACCCAAGCCGGGCTTGGAATGGACAGCTCATCCAGCAAAAGACGCTGATGCAGCTTGTTGACCAGGGGCTGGAGGCTGGAAAGTGATGGGCGAAAGGGTGCCCCTTTGCGTTCCAGCGCCGACAGCGCATCGATGTTGACCCACTCATTTTCAAAGGTGATCCCACCACACCGTCCGAGAAACGCCTGCGTGGCCTGAGCATCGACAGGGTCCGCTTGCACCAGCTCATCGGCCAGTTGGGCTGCGGGGTCCGAGGACGACGCACTCTGAACAATCACTGCCAGACCCCGCTCGCGTGCAGCTTCCACCAACATCCGGGCCAGCTGACCGCCACCCACCACTCCAATGCGTGGGCTGCCGTTCTCAGCGGTGGGGCTGGTCATGGGCAAGGGGCAGAACAGAAGGAGATCAGATCAATCCTCTCTCGCCGGCAAACAGCAGACGGAACACGGTGAGGATCATCACCAAAAGGAAGAGTGCCAGACCAACGGTGCAGGCATAGCTGATCTCCAGCTCTGCAAAAGCTTGGTCATAGACGTAATAAACAAGGGTGCGGGTGGAATCCGCTGGTCCACCTTGGGTCATCAGATACACCTCCTCAAACACCTTCGTGGCGGCAATTGCTGAAATCACCGAAACCAGGGTGATATAGGGACGAAGCAGGGGAAGCGTGATATCGAGATGCTTCCGCCAACCCTCACTGCCATCCAGTTCAGCGGCCTCGTAGAGCTCCTGCGGAATCCCCTGCAGCCCCGCAAGGAAGATGACCATGTAGTAGCCAAGCCCCTTCCAGAGAGTCACCAACATCACCGAAGGAAGCGCCAACAACGGATTGGTCAGAAACCCGATCGGCGCGAAAGCGTCACCCAGCAATGCCACAAGCCAGCCATTGATCAACCCGTTCTCGGCGTAAAGCCAGCGAAAAGCGATCGCGGCCACGACGATCGAAACCAGCACCGGGGTGTAAAACCCAGCACGGAGCCAATGCATCCCAGGAAGGGCACGGTTCACCAACACAGCCAACGCAAGGGATCCGAGCACAATCGGGGGAACGATTCCCACCAGATAAAGCAGCGTGGTCGTCAGCACCCGATAAAACATCGGATCCATGCTCAGGCGTTGCAGATTGGCAAGCCCTACAAAACGAAGCGGTTCGGAGACATCAAGACCCGTCTGAGTGAAGGTCATCACCAGAGCCATCAACGCTGGCACCAACACCGACAGGCTGAGAAGAATTAACGCCGGGGCCAGAAACGCCCAGGCTGTGATGGTCTGCCGCGATCGACCTTGATCCGCCTGTTGGGCCATGCCCGTTTGCCCGCTGCGCGGAGATTAGGCGGATCCGACCATCTGGGCGGCAGAGTGGATCCACATCCTGAACGCCGCCTGGCGTTGCCCATCGCCCGATGCAACGGATCACCGTCAAGCTCGCGTCAAACCCTTACGACGTCGTGATCGGCAGCGGGGGCTTGCAGAACCTCGGACAGGAAATGTTGAACAGCGGGATCAGCGCACCCCGCAAGGTTCTGGTCGTCAGCAATGCGGATGTGGCCGGACCTTATGGCGCCACCGTGCTGGAGAGTCTGCGCAGCAGTGGCTTTGAAGCCGACTCCCTGGTGATCGAGGCCGGCGAAGACCAAAAGCACCTGGGCACAGTCAGCCAGATCCACGACGCAGCCCATCGCCTGCGGCTCGAGCGAGGGTCACTGATGGTCGCCCTCGGTGGTGGCGTGGTCGGTGACATGACCGGCTTCGCTGCGGCCACCTGGTTGCGGGGGATCGCCGTGGTGCAGGTCCCGACCACCCTTCTCGCCATGGTGGACGCCGCCATCGGCGGCAAAACAGGGGTCAACCACCCAGGCGGCAAAAACCTGATCGGTGCTTTCCACCAACCCAAACTGGTCCTGATCGATCCCGACACGTTGAACACACTTCCGGATCGCGAATTTCGCGCCGGGATGGCCGAGGTGATCAAGTACGGGGTGATTGGCGATCCGGGCCTGTTTGATCTGCTTGAGAGCTGCGATGGGTTGAGTGAGGCGTCAGCTTTGCCGGATGGCGTTCTGCAGACGATCCTCGAGCGTTCAGCCCAAGCCAAGGCCAACGTGGTGGCGGCCGATGAACGGGAAGGAGGGCAGCGGGCCATCCTCAATTACGGACACACGTTTGGACACGTGGTCGAGAACCTCACCGGATATGGCACCTGGCTGCATGGCGAAGCCGTCGCCATTGGGATGGTGGCGGTGGGGGAACTGGCAGTGCAACGGGGTCACTGGAGCCGAGACCAGGCGAACCGCCAACGCCGACTGATTCAGAAATGTGGATTGCCCACCGTCTGGCCACCGCTGGACCCTTCAGCAGTGCTCGAGACCCTTCAAGGGGATAAGAAAGTACAGGACGGCACCGTTCGTTTTGTGGTTCCAGACGCCATTGGGGCCGTCAGCATTCGCTCGGATGTGAACACCGACGAGGTGAAAGCCTGTCTGGCGGCGCTCAGCTGAACCCTTTCGGGGCCTCAAGGCATCGGCTGATCAGTTCGCTTTCCCTCGGCTCATCGGGGAATCGAGACAGAGCAATCCAGCGAAATTCACCCAAACCTGCTGGATCAACCAAGCGCAACAACGCCTCTCGGCGTTGCAGCGCCTGGGGGAGCTCCGTCGCCGGAAGCCGCTGAAGATTGTGAAGCCGTTCCCCGAGACCTAGAGCCAGCAGAGCTTCTCCTTGCCGGCACTGTCCGAGCACCGTCCAGCCTTGATCTCGGGCCTGTGCCAAGAGCGTATCGATGCAGAGATGGGCCGTGAGATCCCTGCATCCCGCGTCAGCGAGAAGCTCATCACTTGCTTGCTGCTGGTGATAGGCCAAGAGGGTGCCTGCAAATCGCCGAGCGCTGTAGTAACGCTCCGCATCGTGGGCGTAATCAACGATCAGCATCACTCCAGACGCGACGGCCTTGGCCACTTGTTCCAGCCAAGGCGCTACCTCGCCGTGCCATTCGGTCGTCCAGCCCTCTGGAACCTGAGCTGGCGGCACGGAGATACCACAGTGCCTATCAGCCCAGTCGAGCTGCTGCTGAATCGAATCAGGGAGCATCTGATCATCCCAATGCAGCACTTTTTGACCGGCGTCATCAGACGTCAGCACCACACCCATTTGGCGCATCGCCCCATCACGCCAAATCAATCGCTCCACCGGAAAGGCATCCAGCAATTCGTGAGCGACGAGGACCCCGCGAATTGGATCAGCAGCCAGCTTGTCCAAGGTGGTCCAGCGGACCTGGCCCGGTGCCGATGCGGCCAAACGTTCTCGCTGCCGGCTCTCCATCCCAGGATTGCGTTCCACCAGCACCAGTTCGAGCTGGCCAATCCAAGCGGGATTGAGTCGATGGAGTTCGGCCCAAACATCAGCAGCCAGGTCCCCTTCACCCGGCCCAACCTCCACCAGGCTCAAGGGACTCGCAGGCGCTTCGGCATGAATCTGGTCAAGCCACTCCGCCAACTGCGTGGCAAGAAGGGCGGCGAAATCCGATCCCATTGATGGGGACGTGACGAAATCACCCTTGGTGCCAACCCGAAGACGGCCACTGCCGTAGGCCCCATCAACGGGATCATGGAGGGCCAGTTCCATGAAGCGGCGAAAGGACATCCGCCCGCCCTCGGCTTCAAAGCGCGTGACCATCCAGGCCGGACAAGGCGCACCAAGGCGATCCATTCGAGAGAATGCCGATGTCTGCACTTGGGCTATGGGAGCACACCGAGGATTGAAATCCGTTCTGGCGATGCTGTCCCTGGTAGTGCTGTTGGTGGCCGGGCGACCAGCCTGGGCGCTTGATAACCCCGAGCTTCTACCCGATCACCCCACGCCGGTGATTGACCTGGCCAAAGCGCTGAGCGAGCGTCAACGCTCCGAACTAGAGACCCAACTTTCGGGTTTTGAAGACCGCACCGGGTGGAAACTGCGCGTCTTGACGCAGTACGAGCGCACCCCCGGCTTAGCAGTGAAGGACTTCTGGGGTCTTGACGAGCGCAGCTTGCTGTTGATCGCTGACCCCCGCGGGGGCAATCTGCTCAATTTCAACGTTGGCGATGCCTTTTTCGCCTTAATGCCCCGGACCTGGTGGGTGGAACTTCAAACCCGCTACGGCAACCAGTTCTATGTGCGCGACAACGGTGAAGACGGAGCGATCTATGCAGCTCTCGATGCAGTCGAAGTCTGCCTCGATCGCGGCGGTTGTCAGGTGGTGCCTGGATTGCCGATGGAGCAGTGGCTTTGGACGCTCAGCACCTCGATCTTGGGTGGATTGATTGCTGGCTTTGCAGCCTATCCACGTCAAAAGGGTGACTTGATCGCCTGGTCGTGGCTGCTGCTGCTCTCACCGCTGTGGGTGATGCTGTTTGGTGTCTTTGGCGTTGCCCCAGTGGTGACGAGGACCAACGAGCTGCTGCCTCTACTGCGCAACGGCCTTGGTTTCCTTGGCGCAGGGGTTGCCGCCTACCTCATCGCCCAAGCGACGGTCGGCCGAAAATTAGAGGAGTCGAACCAGGACTGAGCTCAGAATCCGCAAAGAATGGTCGGGGGCTTGCACACAGGCCCCTTTGGTGAGTCGTCACTGGGAGCAGCTTCTTCAGCCAATTGTTGGCGGCGTTGATCACGCACCTGACGCAGCTGCGCCAATGAAACGTTGTAAAAACTGCGCAAACGGTCAAAGCGCTTGACCGGCTGCCCGTAGTAGCTCACACCCCGCAAGGTGGGGAACGATGCCCACTCAGGGGCCAACAAGGCTGAAAGTTGGGGCGTCATGGCACCAGAGTCAGCCAAAGGCAGAGCTTTGCGGCGCTGGATCAAATAAATCGCCCCTTGGTCCTGAGCTTCAGGTCCGAAACCCCGCACGCCAATACTGCGCTGCACCATCTTCCAGGTGAAAGGCATGAACTGATAAGCCCCAGCCGCTGCGCTGGCGTAACGGGAGGAGTAGATCACCCGGTCGGGATGACGATCAAGCGAGGCCATCAACCCACCGCCGAACATGACGCGGTAACCCAGATCAAGGCCACCCTTCCAGGTGCCCTCAGCGAAGCGAATCGTATTCAGAAGGGCCCGACGCTCAGGGGTGATCACGTAAGGCAAACCGATGACGGGAGACTCACCCTCAAGCTGCACAGACAGCGAACGGGCGGTCGTGCCAGGTGCGAGAGAGACCCTGGCAGCCTGAACAGGAAGAGAAGGGAGAAGTGTGATTGCGCTTGCGGTGGCCGCTGCAAAGAAACGACAGGCGGTCGGAGCAAGAACAGTCATGAAATGCATTCGAGGAGCAATGGCGCCGAAGAGGCACCGGTCGAAATCCAGAAGCGGATGGAGTTCGACAATCGGCAAAAGCCTAATGAGTACAACAACCCATGGGCGTGCACGGGTGAACTTTCCCGAAGCGATGCCCCCGTCAACAGAATTTCAGTGCCAGCTGGACTTCTGTCCACTCAGGTGAAAACCCTGCAGATGCGCGGGATTGTGCTGCTCATCCCAATCACCCGTGGCATCCCTGGCGATTGAGCACAACGACTTGATCTTTAATCAGATCTACTTATCGCTGTGGGATCAGACACCCAATCGCATCCTGACCAAATGCGAAATCTGCAAAGCAGCGGCTTGCGCACCATCGAGCGGTAAGGGGTCAGCGAGGGGTGGGATTAAGGGGAGATCCAGTTCCCAGGCCCCCTGATCAAAACCTGATCGGCTGATCAAGCGGTGAAAGCCATGGCTGCACAGTCCCGTCATCAAGGCCGCAGCCTCTGAGAAGCCAGCGCGCTCAACCACGTGGAGGCCCGTGCCCGTGCTGAGGGCCTCCGCAAACGTGCTGAAACCAGGCTTACCCAGCAACCGTTGGCAGTAGGGCATCACATCCAAGGGTCGGACCCCCTCCGGCAACAGCGTGAGGTTGTCCACAGCTGCAAGCGCGTTGCTCACGGCTGGATTCGGAGGCGTTGGCAACAAAAAATGATGCTCAGGCCATTGGGCAAAACACTGCGGTGCAATCGACACCCCCAGGCCACCGAATCCCACCAGCACAAGTTCGTGCTCCTCCTGGAGCAGATGCTCCTTCAAAGGTCTTGGCAAAGGGCGAGGGCGTGCAGCGACTAAACCCACCGGTTGCTCCGGAATCCCCCACGCCATTAACAGGTGAAAGGGCATGCGCAACAGCAGATCACCGGTGCTGTAAGCGCAACGGGCCTGATCAACCCACTTAGCAAAAGCCTCCCCCTGATCGCGATAGATGTCGTCCCATCCGAAATTGCCCATCCACACCAAAGGAGCGTCAAGACGATGTGCCATGCGGGCAATCGCGGGGGGAATATCCCCCAACACCACGACGGGTAGGCCTTGAGCCTCGATCCAGGCGACCTCCTGATCCAGGCTTCCCGGAAGACTCCGCTCCAACTGATCGAGGGCGGACAAGGTAGCCGCCTGGTTACAGCTGAGGGCATCGCTTTGAACCATGCCCACGTCCCAGCGGACAGGGCGCTGTTCCACGGGCATCCCATGAAAGACCAGGTTCAGGAATGCCGGATCCACCGCAGAGCTCACCACAAGCCGCCATTGGGGATGCAGCGCATGCAAAGCCGACAGCACCGCAGCCTGACGGGCTGCATGGCCGAAGCCATGACTGCTAAGGGCGAGATAAACCAGCATCAGCGGTTGGTCGCTGCAGGAACGGAATCAAGAAAGGTTTCGGCGTAGGCCACGGACCCGTCAGGCAGAAACCAGCGATGACTCACATGCACCAGTTCACCCTGGTCGAATTCCACCCATGACCAATGGCAGAGCGTGCGCCCTTCCGAATCGAGGCCGCGGCGCGGCACGCACGCTGCATTGAGAAACACAGTGCCCTGTCGGTCTCGCACGTAAGTGCGTCGTTCTCCTTGACGCCCCTTAAGACGGTGATGCATGTGCCCGAACACCACAAGCTGGGGCCGACGCTGCTGCGCCATTTGCGTGAGCGCAAGCGCCAGATCTGCATCACCCCAATCGCAAGCAGGTTGCTTCCAGTCACGCCCGCAAGGGTCTGCAGCATCGGAGCCCAAACCTGTGGGGCCGGAATGGGCCAACAACACCAGGGGCCAGTCATCAGGCACAGCTGCGCTGGCCTCCACAATTCGCGCCGCTGATTGTTCGACCGTAATCGGCCCCACCACAGCCTGCACCGCTTTGGAGAGGTGAAACCCGCCTCCAGCCGACCCTGGCCTGCAGCCCACCACACCAAGTGGAGGTGATGACCATTGGCGCTGTCGCCAGCCGCAATGGAGATCACCCAGTAAGTCGAGTTGACGCTGAAACACGCCACCGCTTTGGTCTTTGCCGCGATCGTGATTGCCAAGAATCACCGCGACCGGGTAAGGCAAACGAGTGATGGCCTTGGTGAGGCGCAGATCACCATCACTGAGATCCCCCACGAACAACACGGCATCGGGAGCGAGCCGTTTCAGCAGGGCCGCATCGTCATCACACCAGTCACCGTGCAGATCCCCTGCGATGGCAAGCCGAAGCCGGGAACTCGAGAGTGTCAGGGGCAATGCCTAGGCTGTGGCCCATCCTGCCGCAGATGGTCCAGATGACCGTTGATTTCACCCCATCGACGGCCCTGTCTGCTGCCCCGACGCCTGCTGAACTCCCTGCGGCGATTGACGCCCTGCGCCGGAAAAAAAATGCTGTGATCCTGGCGCATTACTACCAGGAGCCCGAAGTCCAGGACATTGCCGATTTCATCGGTGATTCGCTGGAGTTGTCGCGCAAAGCCGCTAACACCGATGCGGACGTGATCGTGTTCTGCGGCGTGCACTTCATGGCCGAGACCGCCAAGATCCTCAGCCCTCAGAAAACTGTTCTGCTGCCAGATCTGGAGGCCGGCTGCTCCTTGGCAGATGACTGCCCTGCTGATGCGTTTGCCGCTTTCCGAGCTGAGCATCCCGACCACTTCGTGGTGAGTTACATCAATTGCAGTGCGGCGGTGAAGGCCCAAAGCGATCTGATCTGCACCAGCAGTAACGCCGTGGATCTCGTGCGCCAATTACCGGCCGACCGACCAATTCTGTTTGCACCCGATCGCAATCTGGGTCGCTGGGTCCAGGATCAAAGCGGACGGGAACTGACCCTCTGGCCAGGGCGCTGCATCGTGCATGAAACCTTCAGCGAAGAAGCACTGCTCAAGCTGCAGCTGAAACACCCAGATGCTGAAGTCATCGCCCATCCGGAGTGCATCCAACCGCTGCTGGATTTGGCCGACTTCATCGGCTCCACCAGCAAGCTGTTGAACTATGCCGAGACCAGCAACTCCAACACTTTCATCGTGCTCACGGAGCCCGGCATCATTCACCAGATGCAACGGCGCTTGCCCCACAAGGAGTTTCTCGATGTGCCTGGCACTGATGGCTGCAGCTGCAACGCCTGCCCCTACATGCGCCTGAACACGCTGGAAAAGCTGTGGCACTGCCTGTCCACTGGAGCACCAGCCATCGAGATGGATGAAACCATGCGCCAACGGGCTCTCAAGCCGATCGAAGCCATGCTCGCGATGAGCCGCTAACCGAAACGATTGATACCCATGCGCAAACGCGTCGCCACTTGCATCACAGCCTTCTGTTGTGCAGGGGTGATGGGCTGCACGCCAGCCAAAACACAAACTTTGACCATGGACGACCTCTACAACGCACTCGCCAGGGTCGGTTTGGAGGTGAAGGATCGCAAACCGCAAATTGCCCAATTCATCAAGGCTGAAGGCGGCGAGGCGTTTTCGATCAACGGCACCCGCTGTGAGGTGTACGTCTGGGATCGGAGCAGCAAAGAGGGTGCTTGGGGCTACGAGAACACCAAGCAATACGGTCTCTATGGCGGCGAGACCGTGATGGTCAAAAACATCGGCGTGACCTGCAAAGGAACCACTGCAGATGGCAACAAGGTGCTGAGCACCGCGAAGGAGCTCTAAGTCACCCCCTGCATGACTGTGCTCGTCAACACCGCTGAAGGGTTGTATTGCCCGGCCGCCAAGGCGTGGATTGATCCCCATCGTCCGGTGCAGCGGGCACTGATCACCCATGCCCATGCCGACCATGCCCGGCCAGGGTGCGATGAATATTGGTCTACTTCAGCCAGTGAAGGAATCCTGCGCCAGAGGCTGGGGCAAACGATCAACCTGTGCACCCTCAACTACGGCGAGCAACAATCCATCGGTGATGCCCAAGTGTCCTTTCACAGTGCGGGACACGTGCTGGGCAGTGCACAGATCCGACTGGAGGTGAAGGGTGAGGTCTGGGTAGTCACCGGTGATTACAAGCGCTGCTCCGATCCCAGTTGTGCCCCCTTTGAATCGGTGCCATGCGATGTGTTGATCACCGAGGCAACCTTTGCGCTGCCGATCTATCGCTGGAGTGATGGGGCCACGCTGGCCCGCAACATTCAGGACTGGTGGCAGGGCGATCGAAGCCGGCCCTCACTGCTGTTTTGTTATGCCTTTGGCAAAGCCCAACGGATCCTGGCCGAACTGGCAGCGATCGGCGTTGACGAAGAAGTGCTGTTGCACGGAGCCGTGGAGACCGTCACGCGCCACTACCGGGATGCGGCGATCCCGATGGTGCCCAGCCGGCCCGTGAGTGACATTCCCAGGAAAGAATCACTCGCAGGACGCCTGGTGCTTGCGCCACCATCCGCCCATCGCTCGAGTTGGATGCGTCGCTTTCCCTCACCTCAAACAGCCTTTGCCTCCGGCTGGATGGCCGTGCGCGGTGCCCGACGGCGCAAGGGCTACGAACGGGGATTCGTGCTCAGCGATCATGCCGACTGGCAAGGTCTGATCCGCACGGTGAAGGACAGTCGTGCCAAGCAGGTGTACGTCACCCACGGCCAGAACGATGTGCTGGCGCGCTACCTCATGGAAGTGGAAGGGATTCAGGCAGCGCCCTTAGCCGCACTCGGCTGAGTGTTGTGGAACGGTTTGCCCAACTCATCGATGCCCTTGATGGCAGCAGTGGATCAAAGCGAAAGGTTGAACTTCTGCGCTCCTATCTCGCTGAAGTCGCTCCTGAAGATGGCAGTTGGTCTCTCACCTTGCTGTTGGGAGAACGGCGCAAACGGCTGATCACGGGGCGGCGGCTGCGCGAGATCCTTCAGGCCAGCACCTCACTTCCCGACTGGCTGTTTGAGGATTGCCACAGCCATGTGGGCGATTCTGCAGAAACCGTGGCCCTGCTCTGGCCCCAACTACAGGAGCAGCTCTCAACACCACCGTCGCTCGACGAGCCGGATCTGGCCCCGCTCCTGCAACGCATTCCGGAAAGGCCACCACTCCATTGGTGGATGGAGTCGCTTCTCCCTGCCATCGCCAGTTGTGAACAAGAGCAGCAGCAGCAAGCGATGACGGCCCTGTGGTCTGCCGTGCCAGAGAACCGCCACTTTCTGCTCAACAAATTGCTCACCGGCGGCTTCCGCATTGGTGTGGCCCGGGGACTGGTGGTGAAGGCCGTTGCCTCCGCCTTTGCGCTGGAGGAAACCACCGTGCTGGAACGCCTGATGGGGCCTGTCACGCCTACCGCCACATGGTTTGAACAGCTCAGCGCCGCGCAGGATCAGACACGCACCAATCGTGGAGCGGTGCCCTATCCCTTTTTTCTGGCCAGCCCTCTGCAACACGACACAGTCAGCGCAACCGCACCGGAAAGTTGGTGGATTGAATGGAAATGGGATGGCATTCGCGGGCAACTGATCAGACGTGAGGAAGGAGTCTTCCTCTGGAGCCGCGGAGAGGAACTGATCAACACCAGTGTTCCGGAGCTGGTGGCAATGGCAGAAACCCTGCCGTTCAACACGGTGCTGGACGGAGAAGTGATCTGTTGGCAGCAACAGGAGAGCAGACCCATGCCCTTCTCCAGCCTGCAACGACGACTGGGCCGCAAACGGGTGGGGGCGAAGTTGCAGCAAGAGTGCCCGGTGCAGTTCGTGGCCTACGACTTGCTGGAAAACGCCGGCACAGATCTCCGTGACCAACCCCTCAAGGAACGTCTGAACGCACTCCAAATCCAATGCCAATCCATCCAGGGACCAGAGGCTTGGCGACTCCGGCAAAGCCAGGGAGAAGCGCTGAAGCACTGGGACGATCTCGACAGACTGCGCCAACGGGCCGGTGAGGGTGGGGCTGAAGGGCTCATGCTCAAACAGTTGCAGTCGCCTTACCTCGCAGGGCGCAAGCGCGGGCACTGGTGGAAACACAAGCTCGAGCCGATGACCCTCGATGCGGTGCTGATCTACGCCCAGGCAGGCACGGGCCGGCGCGCCAATCTGTTCACCGATTACACCTTTGCTCTTTGGGACCGCAGCGCCGACAATCCCAGCGACCATCAATTGGTGACCTTCGCGAAGGCCTACTCAGGCCTCAACGACGACGAGATCCTCACGTTGGATCGCTGGATTCGCCGCCACACGCGGGAGCGCTTTGGGCCCACCCGAGTGGTGGAACCGGAGTTGGTGTTTGAAATCGGGTTTGAGGGGATCCAACCCTCCAAACGCCACAAATGTGGGCTGGCGGTGCGTTTTCCGCGCATCCTGCGCTGGAGAAACGACCGCACAGCCGAGAGTGCTGACAGCCTCAGCAGCGCCCAAGAGCTGTTGCGACAGAGGCAGGAGCCTGGCGGATGACGCGATCCGAAACTCTGTTGAAGCCGATCGAAGCCTGGTTCCTCAGCAAAGGCTGGACGCCCCAGGACTTCCAACAACAGGCTTGGAAAGCCCACCTGGAAGGGGCATCGGGATTGATCCAAGTGCCCACTGGATCAGGGAAAACCTATGCCGCGGTGATGGCACCGATCGCCCGGATGTTGGCGGACAACACGGCCAGCTCAGGGGTGAAACTGCTGTACATCACGCCGCTGCGGGCCCTGAGCCGCGACTTAGCGCTCGCCCTGAAGGAGCCGATTGAGGCCATGGGCTGGCCAATGCGGGTGGGCATCCGCAACGGTGACACCTCCACCGGCGATCGCAACAAACAGGTCAAGTCACCGCCTCAGATCTTGATCACTACACCCGAATCGCTGTGCGTGCTGCTGGCTGGTCGCCATGCCGAGCGGCTGTTTTCCCAGCTCGACACGGTGATCCTGGATGAGTGGCATGAGCTGATCGGCAGCAAACGGGGCACACAAACGGAGTTGGCGCTGAGTTGGTTGCGGATGACCAATCCGGCACTACAGACCTGGGCGATCAGCGCCACGATCGGCAATTTGGATGCTGCAGCCCGTCATGCCCTGGGCGTTGGCGGCAAGCCGGTGATCATCACCGGGGCGGCACCCCGGTCCCTTGAGGTAACCAGCATCCTTCCCGACAGCATCGACGGGTTTCCCTGGGGAGGACACCTCGGTCTTCGGCGTTACGAAGATCTGGTGGGACAGCTGGTGCCCGGCATCAGCACCCTGCTATTCACCAACACCCGCAACCAGGCGGAGCGGTGGTTTCAGTGCCTGCGCTACGCCTGTCCGGAGATGGACGGCTTGCTGGCTTTGCACCACAGCGCCCTGGATCGTCAGGAACGCGAAGCGATCGAAGCGAACGTCAAAGCAGGTGATCTGCGCTGGGTGGTCTGCACCAGTTCCCTGGATCTGGGGGTGGATTTCCAGCCCGTTGAGCGCGTCGTGCAGATCGGGTCACCCAAAAACCTTGCTCGCCTGCTGCAGCGAGCCGGTCGCTCAGCCCACTTGCCTGGCGGCACCTCCCAGGTGTTGTTCATGCCCACCAATGCCCTGGAACTGCTGGAGCTCAGTGCAGTGCGCCGAGGCCTCAGTGCCGGACTGGTGGAAGAACGGCACCCACCTTTGATGCCGCTGGATGTGTTGTTGCAGCACCTCACCACGCTCGCCTGCGGCCCAGGCTTTGATCCCGACAAGACCCTCAAAGCTGTGCGCCAGACCGCCAGTTTTTCCGAACTGAAGGACGACCAGTGGCAGTGGTGCCTCAAGTTTCTAGAGCAAGGCGGCGAATGCCTGGGTGCCTACGAGCGCTACCGGAAACTGGAACGAGGCGACGACGGCCGTCTGGCGGTGAAGGAAACAGCGATTGCTCGCCTGCATCGCCTCAACATCGGCACAATCACATCGGCCCCGGCGATCCGCGTGCGCTTCGTGCGGGGTTCCGTGCTGGGCCACGTTGAAGAAAACTTCGTCAGCCAACTCAAACCCAAAGACGTGTTCTTTTTTGCCGGACGGCAACTGGAATTTGTTCGTCTGCGGGACATGACGGCCTACGTCAAATCCACCACCAGAAAGAGCACCACCGTCCCGGCCTGGGCTGGTGGACAGATGGCACTTTCCGATCTGCTCACCCATCACCTGCGTGAGGAAGTGGCACGAGCTGGTGGCGGCGAACTGGATACGCCGGAACTGCAGGCTCTCGAACCGTTGTTCGAACGCCAACAAGACCTCTCCACTCTTCCGCGTGCCGATCAGCTCCTGCTCGAAACCTGTCAGACGCGTGAAGGCAGCCATCTCTATGTGTATCCCTTTGAAGGACGCTTCGTGCATGAAGGTCTCGGCTTCCTATTCGCGACGCGGCTCACCCGGCTGGATCGGGGAACGATCACCGTTTCGGTGAACGACTACGGGTTTGAACTGCTCGCCCCGCGCCAGTATCCATTCAGCAACCTGATCGAAGACCATATTGACGACCTGCTCAGCAGCGATCAGCTGGAACAAGACCTCGAGCAGGCGCTCAATCTCTCGGAATTGTGCAAACGTCGGTTCCGCAGCGTTGCGCAAGTGGCGGGACTACTCGTGCAAGGTTTTCCTGGGCAAAACAAGAGCACGGGTCAATTGCAAATCAGCGGCTCGCTCCTGTTCGAGGTGTTCAGCCGCCATGAACCCAACAATCTCTTGCTTCAACAGGCGCGAGATGAAGTACTCAATGAGCAACTTGAGCTTCCACGACTGAAGACAGCTTTGGAGCGGATGGCCCGCGGCGAAGTGATCCATTGCCCCACACCCCGACCAGGCCCGATGGCATTTCCCCTGCTGGTGGAACGGCTCAACAACCGTATGAGCAATGAATCTGTCCTGGAACGGATTCAGAGAATGCAGGCTGAAGCACTGAAACGTGAAGGGTGAACCTCTTTCTTCCCAAGGATGCGTTGGCGTCACTGATCACGAACGCTTTCTCGACCGACGATTCGCCTTACGGGTACCGCCGTAGCAGTAGCCAGGTTGAGACTGGAGTTGAGCCCAGCAAGCCGGACACACCAACTGCCAGCTTGGCTCTCTCTCCGTACGGACCCGGTAGTGGATGGGCCCTTCGCTAGAGCAACGCTCACACTGCATTCACCAACGCTACGGTCCGCGTTCGACATCACGTCATGGCCATGGGGGCTGCTCGATCACAAATCCAACGCCCAGGCCTGTATCTGGCAGTACTGGGGGGACGCACACCCCAAACCCATGTGGAGATCCATGATGTGCGCTGGGTGGTGGGCTGCTGCATTGACGACACCATCCCCGAACTCAAACGTCAGTGGTTTGGTCACCGAAAAGGGCTGCATCTCGACAGTTACGTACGAATTGACTGCGTTGACGGGTACGCCGTGGAGTTGAGTCAGATCAAGTCGTCAGACGTTGCCTCTGAAGGTGTTCAAGTACCGCTTCAAAAGCTTTGGTTCGTGAATATGGGAGGGTATGACGCCAGCTCCTTACTGGAACTGCATCAGATCGGTTGTGTGGTGGCACCCAATGCTCAGGCAGCCAAAAGCAGAGCTCGAAAGCGTTGGCTCACCAACTCAATCCAGCAACACAAAGACGATCTTCACGCCATTGACCAAGTAGGGGGGCTTGATGATTGCCTGCCAATCGACGAACTTCAGGGATGGCAAGTGACGCTGACACCAGCTCCAGATCAACCCTGTTGCAGCTTCCAACCGGATTGGTTTGGTTATCGACCGATCTGATGTCGACGATCAAACCTTGGCAACCTCTTCGCAGACACTACGACGGCGGATGACTTTGAGAAACAGAGGCTCAAACAATCTCAGATGCATCAAGGCCTCACATCACAATCCTCAAAACCAGGCATCGATTGTGTGTCAGGCCCAGGAATCAACTTCGTCCATTCTGCATCGTTGTTGATGATGGCCTTGGCCTTGGTGAGATCGGAAAGAAATACAGAATGCGTAATAAAACTGTGATCAAAGTGCTTGCACGAGGCTGCCATCACACCGGCTGCAAAACCCTTCTTGTAAGCGCTGTACTGATGATGAACAACAGCAAACACCAAAAAAAGACAAGCGAAAAGCAGTCCAACCAACTGCCAACTCTTGAAGCGCTTGCGAAACAATCGATTCAAGGCAGGCACTCCTTCTTCAATCCTAATTCCCAACGCTAACCATGCCAGCATTGAAAAACCACGAGACCGCGCAATTCAGCCTTGGCGTTAGCGCTTGGAGAAAAAGGCAATGATTGAGACCGTCGCAATCAGAATCACACCAAAATTCCAGATCTGCGACGACCGACCACTGAGCTCAAAGGAAAACAGTTTTTGCTTCAGCTGGCTTTGATCTCTGGATAGCCACAGTGTGGCACCGATCAGAAGAACGGAAGGAATCAAGAGAACGAGCAGTAGTTCCATCATCAAACCGCCAACAATCTTGACCCTAACTGATCAGCAGTGACCAGAACAATACGCACAACTACTGCGCAGCATCCAAAATCTTGTTAATCGAAGGATCACGACCAGCACAGACATCCTCAATCGTGGTTTCGACTGCAGATTCGAGCACAGGGGTCATCATGGCTAAAAGTCCAGCTCCAAAGGCTGCAAATGGATTTTCTGCTGTCTCCTGTTTGTAGTTTTCCATAGCCTTGGCCAAGAGACTTGATGTCAAGCTTTTAGGGGTATAGAACCCAGCACTGACCCCTGTTTCATTGGCCATTTCTGCACTAGGAATCAGAAACATCTGCTTGAAGTTGCAGCTCAACAGCATCGTGGTCCCCTCATTGGTGAACACCCGTGGATTCACGAAGAGAGCCCCTAGGCCAAGAGTGCCGAAGCCAACAACGACAACACTCGCGCCAATAACAGTTTTGAATCCCATCCTTCCAACCTCCTGATCTACCGGCTGATCTGATCTGCCCACAGGGCGACGCGCTCTGGCGAACCATACCAATGGTTGCCAAACAATCCGCCATGAGCCGTGTCATCCAGCACGAGGTGCTGAGCTCCTGTCAACAGGGCTGAATCAACGGGGACTAAACCATCTCCATCGATGCTTCCTTGACCAGCGATGCGCTTGTAATTGCCAACAGCACTGCGTTGACTGAACGCACTGGCGATACTGGACTTGAGATCAAGCTTGCCGGCGACAGCGACGTAGTCAACGTCTGGAGAAAATGCACCTGGATAGCAGCGGTCGACCATGGCGCGCAACGGAGTCGCGCGTTGCGCCTGATGCGGACTACCAAGCGTGATTAATCGATTACAGAACTGCGCTCCGCCGTAACAGCGACCCGAGAAAGCGTCAGCACTCAGATAAAGCCTCAACATCACGCCGCCCGAGCTGTGTCCGATCAGGGTGACCCGCCTGGTCGGTGATGCAGCAGCCAGCTGCTGCACCTGAGTGTGCACACGATCGAGCACGCGGCGCCAACCAAAGGCCCAGGTGGTGAGCATCCAGTCGAATCGACTCACTGGAATGACATGCGCTTCACTGCCCTGATGCTCACGAATCCAATCAGCCATGGCGGCATAGGCCTCCTCCGTGATCAGGAAGCCACCGAGGATCACCACCGGTTGGCCCGCTGCAGCAGTCGCCATCCAAAACCCGTCAGACCTAGCCATCATCATGGCCAATGCCTCGTCTCACTCCATGCCAGCGGAACGCGTTTGTGATTACCCGCGACCTCCTCTGGTGGAGCTGGTCGAGGGTGTAGTAACCGTGTCGATCGGCGGTGAATGCATTGCAACCACCGATCACTATCTGCGGGTTTGCGAGACCTACCACCCCCCCACCATCTACTTACCACCCACGGCCTTCAAAGCCGGGAGCTTGCATCCTTCTGAAGGCCGGGCCAGTTTCTGTGAATGGAAGGGGGTCGCAAGTTACTGGTCACTGTCTCGATCGGATGGCTCTGATTTAAGGGCGCGCGCAGGATGGAGCTACGCAAAACCCACAGCGTCATTTGCACTGCTTGCCGGCTGGATCAGCCTCTACCCAGGTTTGGTTGATCACTGTTCGCTGGACGGTGAAGAGGTCAGTCCCCAACCCGGCAGCTTTTATGGCGGATGGATCACCTCATCGGTAATCGGACCGTTTAAAGGAGACCCCAATCATCCCGAATTGATATGAATGAACCCGTCGAAGTGGCGGTGGCAATGCTGTATCGCCAGGGGAAATGGCTGTTGCAATTGCGTGACGACATCGAAGGGATCATTGCGCCGGGTTGCTGGGGATTGTTCGGTGGCCATGTGGAACCCGGCGAATCCATCGAGGCGGGCTTACGCCGAGAACTCAAAGAAGAAATCGAACTAGAGGCAACCACACTTCATCCCTGGTTCTGCCACACCAACGCGACACGCCATCTGCATGTGTTTGTCGGGCCACTGCCTGTGCCTTTGGAATCACTAAACCTCAAAGAAGGCCAAGACCTCACTCTCACGTCACTCGATGCGATTGCCACAGGAGAAGTGCAAAGCCAGCGCCTCGGACAGGCCAGGCCTTTGGCCGGATGCCTCGAGATCGTGATTCAGCGTCGCGACGAGATCAAAACTCTCATCGCAGCACACGAGCCAGAAACGCGACAACACCGATCAGAGCCATTGGATCAGCAACACCACGGCGAGCAGTAGCACCAGCCACCACCACCAGGGCCAACGCCAGCGTTGACCTTGACGCCGTTGATCACGCCTGCTCGGCCCTGACGCAGCCCCCTGGGGAGCGCCACAACGGGTGCAGAACAAACGGCCGGCTAACGAACGATCCGCACGCCAAGAGCGAGAGCCACACTGCGAACAGACAGAAGACATCGAGAACAATTCAGTGACAGATCACAGACACCCCTGGCTTGAACTTCAGGCTGTAGAGGCCTGGATTCAGAGCAGCTGTGTCTTTCACCATCTCACCCTCAGCCTGAGGTTGGGGGAGCACACCGCCATCCTCGGGCCCAATGGATCGGGCAAAAGCACCTTGGTGCGTCTGATTGACCGCAGCATCCATCCAGTGGTGAAACCAGAGTCGTACCTCCGTCTCTTCGGCTCTGTGCTGCCGCGCCAGTGGGAGCTGAGGCAACGCATCGGCCTGGTTTCGGCGGAGCTGGAACAACGCATCCCAGCAGGAGTTCAGGTGCGTGATCTGGTGCTGGCCGCCTTCTTTGGTGCCGTTGGTCTGCGCAAGGATCAGCAGCCCAGCGATGCCCAAGAGACCCGAGTCGACAGCCTGCTGGACACGCTCGACCTGGGCGAACTGGCTCAGACCCCGTTCAAACAACTTTCCGATGGTCAGCGACGCAGGGCTTTGATTGCACGAGCCCTCGCCCATCAGCCCGAGGTGCTGGTGCTGGATGAACCCACCAATGCCCTTGATCTGAAAGCCAAGAACGAACTCCTTGCTGCCCTTCGCCGCCTCAGCCGCGACGACACCACCTTGGTCGTGATCACGCACCAAGTGGAGACCCTGATACCGGAAATCAGCCGGGTGGTCTGCCTCAAACAAGGGGCCTTGGTCGACGATGGCCCCAGTGATCAGATCCTCACAGGCCCAAAACTCAGTGCCCTGTTCGACACCCCTTTGCAAGTGATCAGCGCTGGCGGCTATCGCCAGGTGATGCCCCTGTCATAGCCTCGCAGGGCCGTGGATCCCCGCCATGAACAGCAACGCCAGCATCGACGCCCTCGAGCTGATGCTCACTGATCTACGCACGCGCAACGAACCGATTCGTCATAAGGCTGCATTCCGTGGGTGCCAGCCTGAATTTCAAACGCTGGTTAGTCGTTTGATCGAGCAGCTGGAAACTGAGCTGATCGACGCCAAGCAAACGGTGCGACTGCAGAAGCAAGCCTGATCAGGCCACTCGCGCTGCAGCCAAGAGTGTTAGTGGTGGAGCTGCTGAGCGTCTGATGGTTGGGCGGCATTGGCAGCTTGGCTGTAAGCAGCGGGCGCGAGCACCAAAAACAGCAGCCACCACATCAAGACTCCAACGGTCACGGGAATCGTGATCCAGAGTTTGTGCAGGATCAACCAACTTCCCAAAGAAACGAGCACACCGGTGAGCACGATGCTCCAGGGCTGACACCACCAGGGCTTCTGAGACCAGAGATCAGCCTGCCTTGGAGCATCGACGGTCGGCAGTTCGTTCTGAGTGCTCACCGCAACTGAGCGAGAGCGCCCTCAGCGTGAAGTTGAGCAAGCGCGTCGTACCCGCCGACCACTCCGCCATCGATGAACACCTGGGGGAAGGTGGTCATCCCACTGCGTTCATACAACGCTTTGAAGGTGGAATCGCTGTCGCAATTCACGACGGTGTGCGCAATATCGAGGCTGCGGAGAATGCGAAGAGCTCTTGTGCACCAGGGGCAACCTGGAAGAACGGCGATTTCAACGCGAGTTGCAGGTGAAACAGCGGTGACTGCTGAAACGGCAGCAGGAGCTTTCTGCTCAATCGGCTCCAGGCTGGTGGGTGCCTGCGGCAATGGTTGATCAAGCAGGCCCACTAAGAGATCAGCCCCTTTGAGGACCAGGGTGCCCGGTTCGAGATGGCCGCCCCAAACCTGGCAGGCACCATCCGAAAGACTGAGGTGAAGGTGAACACCATCCGGGGAACAATGCCCCTGAAGGGTGATGATTTCAAGATCACCCTCCAGCACCGTCGGCTCATCCTGCCCAGGGCACTGAAAAGCTGCCCTCGACAGATTGCCGACAACGCCCAGCACATAGCCCGATGCATTGTGGGTTTTGGCCAAGGTTTCCAATGCGAGACGCAGGTCCTGGCCGGGAGCAAGCTTCAACGCCAGAGACCGCATCGGAACCCCAAAACTCGGGCCAGATTACCGCCTGCCCAGACTTGCCAACCAAACCGAACTGCCGTTACGATTTAGTAACGCCAAAGGAACGAAAACGTGTCAATTCTTCGGTCTCTCTTGCACGAACTTCAAGAGCGGCTCGACACCGAACAACCATCCCCCACCGCGGCGCAGGTGGCTGAAGCCGCTGAATCCGAGCGTCTCAATGTGACCCTGCCTGGTGGCGTGATGGCACGCTTGAAGCAACAGGCCCTGCAGGAAGGTCGCAGCTGCAGCAGCCTGGCCACATTCTTGATCGAGGATGGTTTAAGGCGACACACCAGCCTGCAGTGAGTCAGTTTCGGCGCAGAACCTGGTCAAGTTCAGCGGACGATCAGGATGCAGGGTCTAAGCCCTGATCAACAAGCCGCTACGCCGCAAACCCACCGTCAGCCCTGCTCGAGCCTGCGCACAATCAGTCCCATCGCCACAAGCGAACCGGCAAGAGCAATCAAAAGGGCCAGGGTCATGGTCTCGGTTTAAGAAACGGGCTCACATTGGCATTTCTTCGACGAGAACGCTGGCCGTAACGGGCAATGCTCGTCAAACTGTTCCCATGCGTTTCCTCAGTCTTCTTACACAGCCTCCATGTCAGGGATGAATCACACCTGGCATTGGCGGGGCGAGGAACTGATTTTTCTACCGGAGCGTGCTCTGTGGCGCCCGAAGGGCCGTGAGTTGATGGTGGCCGATTTGCATCTCGGCAAAGCGGAGCTGTTTCAGGCCCATGGCATTGCTTTGCCCAGTGATGGCGATCGGGGAACGCTGAACCCACTGCTCAGCCTCTGCAACAAGCTCAGGCCAACACGCTTAATCGTGCTGGGTGACCTGATTCACGGACGACTTGGGCTGACCAATTCCCTGAGAGACACCCTGCGGGCCTTACCGGAGTTGTGCGACTGTCCCATCCTTCTCATCGGCGGCAACCACGACCGTTCCAGCGTGATCGAAGGGCTACCCCAGCACCCAAGCCGCAGGCTTGGGGCGTTGTGGCTCAGCCACGAACCGGAGACACCAGCAGGGCATGAGCCTGGGTCGCTGCTGAATGTGTGCGGTCATATCCATCCCGTGGCCAGCATCCGCCAAGGATGCGATCGCATGAGGGTGCCTTGCTTCGCCTATGCCAAGGATCAACAGCGTTTGCTGATTCCGGCTTTCGGGGAATTGACGGGGGGCCACCACTGCGACGAGCGTTACCGCAAATGGCTGGTGGCGGATAACGCCGTCGTTCCTTGGCTCGACCCCACTCCCACTCCGCATCGCACAAGGGTCGCCCGATGACAGGAACCCTTCCTTCTTCTTCCCAGCGACGACGTCGTCCAGCCACGACTGCAACCAAAGGGCAACCACCCAAACGGCGAACTGGTCGACGTCCTAAGCGGCGCAAACGCCCCCTTCTGCGACGCAAACGGGTGCTGCTGGGCCTCCCGTTGCTCACTTTTGCTGGGCTTGTGGCCCTTGCACCCGGATCACCGCTTCCCGGAGACACCGGTGCTCAGGTCAGCTACGACAATCTGGGGGAAGCCGGAGGAACGTTCCGCTATCTCCCGGACGACGAGGTGTACGCCATCGACTTCGATCCACGCAAAGTCAGGGTCGGCTTGCTGGAGGGATGGGATCGAGAGAATGACGCTTTTCAGGACACCGCTGCCCTGGCTTACGTCACGGGGCCCATGTATGAGCGCCACCTCGAGCCCGGGGGCCAGGAAGTCACGGTGCCTTTGGGGGATCTCAAGCTAGGCCAGCGCGTTTGGAAAGGACGCAACCGCACCGCATCGCGACAACGGGCCTTCATCGGGATCCGCCACGACGGCAGCGTGGATTTCAGCTATGGGGAACTGACTGACGAGAGGGCCAAGACCTACGACACCTTTATTGGAGGTCTACACAGCGTCTACAACGACCTCGAAGAGCCACCCCCCTCTTACACCGGTGCCTACAGCATCAGCATGGGGCAACGCATCCGCTATTACCTTCCCCGCATCCGGATGCTTTTTGGCCTGCGGCAAGACGGCCGCATGGAGATGCTGATGAGCAAGGACGGGCTCACGCTTGAACAAACCCGTGAACTGGCACGCCGACGCGGTTTAGTCAGCGCCTACATGCCCGATCACGCTTCTAAGAGCCGCCTGATCATTCCAGGCGTCAAAGGGTTCACAGAAGAAGACGCCAACTGGATCAGCGGTGGAGCCACCAGCTTTGTGCATGTTCCTTATCTCCTGCGCCTGAGTGAACGCCCAGCAGCACTCGAGGGCAATCTGATGACCAATCTGGGGCTGAAATTCCGCCTCAACAACAGCTGTTCCAATCCAATCGACTGCAGCCAGTGGATGGCAGGTCACCTGATGGACCGCTCGCTTGCGGGCCTCAACCGTGTGATGGAAAAGGGTGTGGAACCGGTGGCCCGCATGATCTGGCCCCCACAAAAGGGGCCTGTAAAGCGTCCCGACCGCGCCCCAGATGCCTCGGCTAACGGTTCATCCGATCGCGCTCCCCTCCCCGAACCGCCCATTACTGCCGACCCTCTGGTGCTGCGCGAGAGCCTTGCGCCAACTACACAAGGCAATGACTCCCTTACCCCCTCGGAAGCCAACGTCGACAACAGAGAGTTGATTCGACCCTCCCTGCCACCGGATCTTCCACCACCCCTGGTGATGCCCGACCCGGTGTCGGAAGCGGATGGAGACCAGGCCAGCACTGGGGGTACTGCGGATTCAGACGCAGGGGGAGTGATGCCTGAACTCTTCTACGACGCTCCACCGCCTCCGGTGCTCCCCCCACCGCTTCCTTAGGCGTCAGGGGCGAAACATGGCGTGGCAATCCCCCTGGGCTGGTGTGCTGAAACAAAAGCCCTCGGGTGACCAGTAGCCAAGGGCCGGAACTTGAAGGCCAAGACGCCGTGCTTTCGCATCCACTCCCACGGCACCTTGGCCAGTGATCAACACCAGGCCGGCCTGATCCACCAAGTCGAGGAAGTCGGGCTCCAACAGTTCACGGCGGTCATTCGCATGCACGACCGCTGGAGCACCGCTGGCAACCAGCAGCGCTGAACACAGCAACCACCGAAAACGAGCACCTCGCATCACCAACTGAAGGCTCAGGCCCCATGGGCAGCAAGGGCCCGCACCACATCACCCCGAGTGATCACGCCCACCGGTTGTTGACGCTCATTGACCACATACAACCGTTGCGTGCTGCGTTCATGGAGCAGGGCAGCGGCTTTCGGTAACGGCAGGTTGTCCGGGCAGGAATGGCTGTCGTGGACCATTAGATCCTTCACGGTCGTGCCGAGCACCTGATGCACCTGCTTGTCCCAGTTGAGGGGGTTGCGTAGGTAGATGACGCTGTCGAGCAACATCACGTAGGGCCCGGCATCGACCCCGCTTTCCCTCACCATCAGGTGTTGTTCGGTGAGCTCCCCGATCAGCGCGCCATCACCATCCACGACAGCCAAACCACTGATGTGGTGCTGACTCAATGAAGCGACGGCGTCCTGGAGCTCGGTTTCAGGGGTCACCGTGAGCACAGGGGAGGTCATGACGTCGCGGACCGTCTGCTGGAGCACCATGGGACGCATGCATGTGCACGCATTCTGAGCTTGAACTCCCGTTGGCGCACCTGGGCTGATCGCCTCACCCTGATCCGGGCCGTCGCAGGCCTCCCCCTGGTGCTTGCGTTGATCCACCAGCAGCAAGCATTGGCCTGGTTCCTGCTTGTAGGGGGAGGTCTGACCGATGCCCTCGATGGGTGGATGGCCCGCCGGGCAGGAGGCGGCAGCAGCTGGGGCGCGCGTCTCGATCCCCTCGCCGACAAATTGCTCTTGGTGGCGCCCCTGCTCTGGCTGGCCACTAATGGGACATTGCCCATCTGGGCTGTCTGGTTGTTGCTGGCTCGCGAACTTCTGATTTCAGGCTGGAGGAGGAATGCCCAAGACGGAGCACCCGCCTCCCAGTGGGGGAAGGCAAAAACAATCCTCCAATTTATGAGTCTGCTGCTGTTGCTCTGGCCCGACCAATGGGGACATGCTGATGCAGTGAAGTCCCTGCAGCAGCTGGGTTGGTGGCTGTTCTGGCCATCCCTTGTGCTGGCCCTTCAGTCGGCCGTTGGCTATCTCAAACCGACCCGATCAACGCCGCATCACCACTGAGATCCGGTGGCGTCGTAGGGCGCTTGCTGTAGTCAAGGTCGAAGTTGTGCTTGAACGCCGTAATGGCGTCATAACGCGGGGACCAGGCCAATTCCCGTTCAGCGCGACTCACGTCTGTCAGGAAGTGACTCAACCGCAAGGGGAAGGCCTTACGGGCTTTGGGATCCAGCCCACTGGGATCGAAGTGGCGAACATCGACGGCCTCAGGGTCTTTCCCGCAAGCCAGAGCAGCGGCCTTCACCACGCCAGCAAAGGTGATCCCTTTGCGAGACGAGCAGTTGTAGATGCGATTTGCAGCGGCATCTACAGCGAGTGCCCGCACCATGGCATCGGCCAGGTCATCCACGTGCCCCAACTGGGTGATCGTGCTGCCATCCCCAGGCATCGGCACCGGGAGGCCATGGAAAACCCGATCGAAAAACCACCGTTCAACAGGGTTGTAGTTGCCGGGACCAACGATGTAAGTCGGCCTGAAACTGGTGAAAGGGATGCCCTCCTTCAGCAACCAGGCCTCCGTTTCCGCTTTGCCCGCATGGCGGCTGGCCGGGTCAACGGCCGCATCCTCATCCAAGGGCCACTGATCAGACCCTGCATAAACCCCCGCTGAGCTCACATAAAGGAAGCGATGACTGGGGGCTCCGGTGATCGCCAGAACGGCCTGGCTATCGGCCAGGGTGCGACCGGAGCTATCAACGATCACATCGAAGTGGTGGCCGCTGAGCTGTTCCAGATCATTGGGATTACCCCGATCACCGACCACGTGGTCCACCCCCGCTGGGGCTGGTTGACGACCACGGGTGAACAGGGTGAGCGCATGGCCCTGTTCCTGCAGGGAGGCCACCAGAGGCTTCCCCACAAAACGGGTCCCCCCCATCACAAGGATCTTCATCAGGGCATCGGAACTGGCGCCATTGAAGCGTGAGTCGGGGACGCTGGATTGCAGGATGGTGCCCTTACTGAAGCCCTCACGCATGGAGATCATCCCCGCCATTGACCTGCTGGGTGGAGCCTGCGTACGTCTCCATCAAGGGGATTACGACCAAGTCACGCGCTTTAGCGATGACCCTGTCGCCCAAGCCCTGAGCTGGCAGGAGCAGGGAGCGAGCCGCCTGCACCTGGTGGATCTCGACGGCGCCAAAAGTGGGGATCCCGTCAATGACGCCAGCGTGAAGGCGATCACCGAAGCCCTTTCAATCCCGGTGCAATTGGGCGGTGGTGTGCGTTCGGTGGAACGGGCTGAATCCCTCCTCGACTGTGGCCTCGAGCGGGTCATCCTTGGCACAGCAGCGATTGAAAACCCTGACCTGGTCAAGGAACTGGCCAGCCGCCATCCAGGCCGAATCATCGTTGGGATCGATGCCCGGGACGGCAAGGTGGCAACACGGGGATGGATCGAAGAAAGCAATGTGGACGCCACTGCTCTGGCCCGTGAACTGAGCAGCACCGCGATTGCTGCCATCATCAGTACTGACATCGCTACGGATGGCACCTTGGCCGGGCCCAATCTCGCTGCATTGCGCAGCATGGCCGATGCGAGCACGGTGCCGGTCATTGCCTCAGGAGGCGTGGGTTGCATGGCCGACCTCATCGCACTCCTGGCTTTGGAACCACACGGCGTAACCGGGGTCATCGTTGGCAGGGCCCTTTATGACGGTCGCGTGACCCTGAAGGACGGCATTCAGGCCATCGGTGATGGTCGGCTGCAAGATCCCACCACCCCGAACAACCTCGCTTGATCAGCGGCTCTTGATGAACGGCGCTTAAACCGGGAACCTAAAGTGAAGTCATTCCACTTACGGCTGTGTCTGGCGTTTCCGGCCCAACCCCAGCATCCGGCTCCGGCCTGATCGCCCAGGGCGTGCAAGACGCCTTTGAGCGCTGCCGGCAACTGGGGATGCGTCTGAGCCGCCAGCGAAGAATGGTGCTCGATTTGCTCTGGAGTGAAGCGAGTCACATGAGCGCCCGCGACATCTTCGAGAAGTTGAACGCCAGAGGTCGACGGATCGGCCATACCTCCGTCTACCAAAACCTTGAAGCGCTCCAATCGGCTGGAGTGATCGAATGCCTGGATCGTGCCAATGGACGGCTGTATGGCTACCGCAGTGATCCGCACAGCCACCTCACCTGTCTTGACAGCGGCGAGATCGAAGACATCGACGTGGAACTTCCGGCCCAATTGTTGAAGCAGATCGAAGAGAGCACAGGCTTTCGGATTGAGTCGTACACGCTGCAACTGAACGGACGTCGATCTGCGAACTGAATCAACTCAGGCACTGGAGCCTGACCGTTTTGGTCGTTACCTTGGCGTGAGTTGAACGTTTGGACGGTCCGGTGAACGCAGCGAAAGCCGAGATCCTCCTGCTTGCCCCCGATCTGCTTGGTGAATCGCTGGCTCTTCAGCTCACCAGTGAAGTGCCCTCTTGGTCGATTGCACTTCGCTCCGATGAGCTCAACCGGCATCCACAGCTGGTGATCTGGTCGCTTGACTCGACCGAATCGATCGCACTGCTGCACCAAGAATTGATCCGACTTCAGGAGCACTGGCAACCAGCCCCTGTGCTGCTGCTCTTGCCGGCTTCGGTTGCGATCCCTGCCGTTGATCTGCTCAGCCTGGACATCCCAGGCCTGCTCCAAGCTCCAGATCTCAACACACTGCGCGAGGCGATTGAGACGTTGCTGCAGGGCGGACGCGTGGTTCGTCTGGCCCAAGCCAATCCCTCCACGCCACCACCCCAACCCGCCATGGGGCTTGGCCAATGGCTGCTCACCAGTGGCCTCCAGCAGATCACCAACGATTTGCAGGTGATTGATGCACTGCTGGTGCCACCTCCGGACAATCTTCTGCTCAGGCTGATGCTGGAAGGTCGCCAACGGGAATTGCAGAGTGCCCGCAGCCTGTTGCTGTTGCTCTGGGGACCACTTCAGATCGGCCTGGCGGATGTTCAGCCTCTTGGCCAGCGTCAGACAACGGTGTCGCAGCCAGGAGATCTCACCATCGACGGCAATGGGATGGCGATCACGGTGCGCGAGCGCAATGCCATCGCGGTGTGGTCATCCATTCAGGAGCGCCTTTCGCAGGCCGTGGACGCCGGAGTGAGCAACGGCACTGGCTCCCTGCTCGCAATCGAGGGTTTACAACCCGAACGGCGTCGCGATCTTCTCCTGTCTCTCCTGCAACAGCTGGATCAGGTGATGGCCCGCCTGCGAGCGCCCTCCGTCTCCTCCGATTCATCCAACAATCTGCCCATCGATGCCCAATGGGACAGCCTTCAACCCGAGCTGCGACGTCAGGCCATTCAGGCCATGGCGGGGAGCTATGTGCACCTGCCCCGAGGTGACCAGTTGCAGCCCGTTGCCCAGCATTTGATCAACGCCAGCGATCTCTCCCAAAACGACGACGACCTTCCGGATCCACGTCGGATGCTTGAGCCGCTCGTGCGTGATCAACCCGTTCTGGTGAATGGCCAACTGCTGCCAGCGGACCATCCCAAAGCACTGCTGCAGCTGGAAACGCTTGTCAGCAACTGGCTGGTGCGCAGTGCCGAACTGATCAGCGCTGAACTGCTGGGTCTCTGCGGCGACTGGCCCGAACTGCGCCGATATCTGCTTGATGAGCGTCTACTTCCCACCCGTGACCTCGAACGACTTCGGAACCAACTAAACAATCAGTCCCGTTGGCAGCTGTGGGTGAAGCGCCCTGTGCAGCTCTATGAAAGCCAGCGATTGCTTTACCAACTCCGGGGTGGATCCATTGCTCCTCTGCTGTTGATCGAGCCCCGGGATGAAGAGCTCCGCCGTTTGGGGTGGTGGCAACAACAGGTGGCCCTGCTGCTTGAAGCGCGTGACGCGATTGCTCCACAGATGCAAGCTTTGGTTCAGCGCATCGGCGATCTGATGGTTGTCGTGTTGACGCAGGTGATCGGCAGAGCAATCGGTCTTGTCGGACGCGGCATCGCCCAGGGCATGGGCCGAAGTTGGCAACGCGGCTCCACCAACAGGGGCTGAAGGGCAGAATGCGCCCTTTCCTGCTTCGCCCCATGGCCCGATTGCTTCGCTCGCTTCTGGGCCTGTTGTGCGCCATCACCCTGATCGGTGCTCCCGTGCAGGCCAGCCTCACAAGCGATAGTTACGACGGAAATATCTACGCCCTGTACGCAGGTAACGGTTCTCTCGTACCACCAGCCACAACCCTGGGAGATTCACAGGCCGCCGGCCGCACAAGCGTCCTGGTGTTCTATCTCGATGACAGCAGCACCAGCAAAGCCTTCTCCCCGGTGGTTTCGGAACTGCAACGGCTTTGGGGACGGTCTGTCGACCTGATGCCCCTAACCACTGACACCCTCCAGAACCGCAAAGCCGAGGGTGCAGGAGATCCTGCGACTTACTGGCACGGACGGATTCCCCAGGTGGTGGTGCTCAATGGCGAGGGATCCGTGCTGCTGGATCAAGACGGTCAGGTGCCCCTTGATGCGATCAATCAAGCGATCAGCAAGGCCACAGGACTCACCGCTCCCGAGGGCGTGAGCACAAGCCTGAGTTTCAACGAGCTCAACACCGAAGTCCAGACCCGCTGATCCCGAGCCTGAAACCGCTTACGCTGCGCGGCTGATCCCTACGGCCGAAGGTCGTCGACCGCATGCCAGTGCTGCTCCTGATCCTTCTCCTCCTGGGTCTGGGAGTGCTCTGGCTTGAAGCCCGTCACCGCCTGCGGCCGGCATCCCCTCTGCGACTCAGTGCCCGCGATTGGTCTGTCCATGTCGATGGCATTCAGCTGAAAGTTGAAGGCTGGCTCGAGATCCACAACCCTCACCAACGGATGGAGGTGTTTGTGCCTGAGATCAAGGTCGACCCGGTGTTGCTTGGACAAAAGGATCTCAGTGGCCTGCGTCCTCAAACCAAACTGATTGCTCACCATCCCGATGAAGAGACCCGTCGGGACGGCTACTGGGCGGCATACATCGTCAAAGGCCGCAAGACAACGCGCGTCAAGGTGGAGATCGCCATCGACTCCCAGAACGGAGTCAATGTTGCTCAAGATGTCGACACCCTCTGGGCTGATGTGCACTGGGTCAACTACGGCCCATTTGGTCGCCTTCAGCGCCGGCAAGGCGTGGTGGTCCCCCTGAGGCGCCCCGCTGTTCTCTCACCTGGAGAAGCCAACTTCAGGGCTGGAGACGCCTGCGCTGTCTTGCCGATCCGCACCCATCTCCTGGGGCCCCTCGACACCACGATTGACGTGTTGCGCACCTATGCCGGCGCGCTGCTGAAGCCAGGCGATGTGCTCACCATTGGAGAAACACCTGTTGCGGTGATTCAGGGGCGTTACGCCCATCCCGCCACCGTGGAACCGGGCTGGCTGGCTCGTTTGCTTTGCCGAGCGTTCCATCCAACCAGCAGCCTCGCCACAGCCTGCGGACTGCAAACCTTGATCGACCAGGTCGGGCCCACTCGTGTGCTGATGGCCTGGATCCTTGGTCTTGGCCTGAAACTCATTGGCAGCCCGGGCGGTTTCTATCGGCTTGCCGGTTCCCAGGCCCGCCTGATCGATGACGTCACCGGCACGACCCCTCCCTACGACCAAACGATTGTTCTTGGACCGGCCGATCCTGATCTGATCTGTCAGGAGGCTGCCGATGCTCTGGGCGTTGCCGTGGCCATCGTTGATGTCAATGACCTGGGTCGCGTCAAGGTGCTGGCCAGCAGCCGTGACTGCGATGAAGCGCTGTTGCACCGGGCACTGCGCCCAAATCCTGCAGGCAATGCCAACGAGCGCACTCCCTTGGTCTTGGTGCGTCCCCATCCCTGACGCACTGACAGATTTCGGGAGATACATTGTGAAGACAGCCTGAGGAGATGGAGGTGGAGTCGGCCAGCAGCTCACTGCAGGTTGAGCCGCTGAAGGCGGTCCACTTGTCTTGGCTTCAGGCCACCGATCAGACCTTGCTGCTGCCCAGGCTCCAGACCTTGTTGGTGCGGGGTTGGCTGGCCCAGGCTGAAAGCTTCATCCCTGGTTTACTGCTGAACCGGCATCCTCTGGCACTCGTCGCCAGCGAGGACCAGAATCTTCGCTCCCTCCTTCTGTCACGGCCCCACAACCGCCAGGCCAGCTGTTGGCGTTTGGAGCTGCAGACCCTCTCCCCTCCGAGCAAACACAGCCAAGGGGATCTGAACCGTGCGTTGTTCAAACTCGCCCTCACGGGGGGGCACGCCCGCTCACGCAGCTGGGTGGTGCGTTGCAGTGCGAGCGACAACGTGCAGATCGGCATCTTGCGGGAACTGGGATTCCAACCGATTCGCACATTCCGGCGCTGGCGCCCTCAGCCTGCAACCACCACCCTCCAGCCAACCCCCTGGCCTCAGGGCTGTTCCTGGGTCCCCATCAACCGTCAGAGCGCTCCCCTGCTCTGGGCCCTCGATCAGGCTTCGACCACAAGCCACCAACGACAAATTGTCGATCGACATCCGATTGACCTCCTTGACCAGGCGGGGGCAGGCAGTGGCGTCCTGCTCACATCCGGCCAACTGCCGAATGATCGGAGCTCCCCTGTTGCCATCGCAGGCTTGGTGCGCCAGCAGCGCTCGGACGATGCGCAGGTGTTTGAACTCTTGAGGGGCCCTGCCTGGGATCAGCGCCTCGACGCTGGATTGCCGGCACTCGTGAACCAACTACAAGAACGCTGCACCCAGGCCACGCTCGTCTGCAACAGCGAAGACAGCATCGTGGCGGCTCAAATCAATTCGCTCGGTTGGCACTCCATCGACGATGAACTGCTGCTGGGTCGCAGCCTCTGGCGCCGTCAGGCCCAAGCCCGCAGGCTCCAGGCAACACGCCCGCTGGAATCGATGCTCGGTCGGCTTCAGCCCCAGCAACCTCCACTGCCCACGCCGGTGCTGGGGAGGCGCTGACGGTCGTGGGCACCCCAAAACCACGTTCCGTCCTCAGCCTCGATGTGGGGCGAAAACGCATTGGCCTCGCTGGGTGTGACCCCCTTGGCATCAGTGTTCGGCCGTTACCAGCCATCAGGCGCAGTCGTTTTGATCAAGACTTGGAGCACCTGCGAGCGCTGTGCACCACACGCCAAGTGGATGCACTTGTGGTGGGGCTGCCACTGGACGACAAGGGACAGCGCACCGCGCAGGCTGAGCACTGCGAACGCTACGGACGTCGTCTCGCTCAGACGTTGGCGTTACCGCTGGCCTGGGTGAATGAACACAGCAGCAGTTGGGCTGCTGGCGAGAGCCGCAATCTGCACGGGGACCGCAGCGGGCGCCTCGACAGCGAAGCTGCAGCCCTGTTGCTGGAGCAATGGCTTCAGGACGGACCAGAACCAGTACCGGTCGAGCCTGCGGCCCCTGGCGATGGCGCGAGCTGCGACAAGGCATGATCCTGAAAAGACCGACGTCCCATTCATGACCGCCAGCGGCCCCGGCAATAGCGGAGAAGTGCCCACCGTCCTGGTGAGGGACAGCACGGGCAGAGATCTGCTCTGTTTTCTGGAACAACTGATTCCCCTGGATGGCAAGGACTACGCCCTGCTGACACCTGTCGACACCCCGGTGTGTCTCTTCCGCCTCCAAGACGAAGGAGACCCTGAATTAATCGAATCCATCGCCGACAGTGAGCAGATCTTGTCCATCGCCGATGTCGTTCTCCAAGAGCATGAGCTCACTCTCGTTCGCTCCGCAGTCACCCTGACTGTGAGTGGTGAACTGGATGAACCAGAACCGGAAGACCTCGAAGACGAGGAGGGAGACGACGATGACTCCGAGACCTACGAACTGCTGGTGAGCTTTGTGGCGGACAACCAGGACTACGGCCTCTACATTCCTCTGGACCCCTTCTTTGTCGTGGCTCGCATGGAAGAGTCCGGTGCCGTTCTGGTGGAGGGCGAGGATTTTGATCGCATCCAACCGCGCATCGAAGCCGAACTGGAAGAGCGAGAGCCGGCCGAGTGATGCAGCGTCAGTGGCTTCTTCCTGACTGGGACCCTGGCCTGACGGTGGTGCAACTGCCGCTCGAGCATCTGCTCGATCGCGGCATCACCGCGTTACTGCTGGATGTGGATCGCACCCTGCTACCCGGCCATGACGTGCGCTTGCCGGATGCGGTCATGGGATGGGCCACGTCGGCCCAACGCCACCTGCGCCTGCATCTGTTTAGCAATAACCCATCTCGCCATCGCATTGGTGCCGTGGCCGATCAACTCGGTGTGAGTTACACCAGCGGTGCTGCGAAGCCTCGGCGCGCTGCACTGCGCAAGGTGCTGCGCGATCTGCAGGTGCAACCCGATGAGCTGGCGATCGTGGGAGACCGCCTGTTCACCGATGTGCTGGCTGGAAATCGCCTGGGTCTCTACACCGTTCTGGTGCGACCCCTCAAGGCCGATGGCACACCATGTCCCCATGACCGGGTGCAACGTTTTGAACGGAAAGTGGCCCGCCTGTTGGGAGCTGAACGGCAATGACCCTGCGGGTGGTGAAGGTGGGCACCAGCCTGCTCAGGGGGCAGAAGGGTCAGACCACCGCCGACGTGATCGATCAACTGACCACCGCCCTGGCCGAGAGCCTTGACCGTGGTGATCGAGCTGTTCTGGTGAGCAGTGGTGCGGTTGGTCTGGGCTGCCGGCGTTTGGGACGGGAGAGGCGTCCGGAGGGAGTGGTTGGGCTTCAAGCCGCTGCAGCGATCGGGCAGGGGCATCTCATGGGCATCTACGACCAGGCCATGGCACGCCATGGCCGTGCTGTAGCTCAGGTCTTGCTGACCCGTTCCGAGATCGCCGACCGCCGCAGCTACACCAGCGCATCAGCGACCTTGCACCAGCTGCTCGATTGGGAGGTGCTTCCGATCGTGAATGAGAACGACACGGTGTCGTCGGCCGAATTGAGATTCGGCGACAACGACACCCTGTCAGCCCTTGTGGCTGCAGCAGTGGGGGCAGATGAGCTGATTCTGCTGACCGATATTGACTCGCTGTATTCCGCCGATCCCCGGGTGGATGCCACAGCCAAACCCATCAGTGATGTGCACCATCCCGACGAGCTGGCTGAACTGGAGGAAGGCGCTGGAGATGGCGGACGCTGGGGCACCGGTGGCATGACCACCAAATTGGCTGCCGCAAGAATCGCCACGGCCAGCGGCATCACGGTGCATCTGGCCGACGGTCGTCAGCCAGGCGTCTTGGAAGAGCTGCTGGATGGCGGACGGGGCGGAACGGTGTTCCACCCCCACCCGGAACCCCTTGGCAGTCGCAAAAGTTGGCTGGCGCACGCTCTGGAACCCATGGGCAATCTCCGCCTGGACGCCGGCGCATGCCAGGCCCTGCGCGAGCGGGGAGCCTCACTGTTACTTGTTGGAGTGCAGGCCATCGAAGGCAGCTTTGGCCCGAACCAACCGGTGACCCTGATGGACCCTGATGGTCAAGAACTCGCACGCGGCCTGAGCTCCATGAGCAGTGAGGACCTGGATCGCGCCCTTGCTGCAGCGACTGATCAAAGCGCTGACAACAAGACCAACTCACCAGTGGTGGTGCACAGGGATGTGCTGGTGATGACGGCCACGCCTACGATCCGGCCGCAGCAGCTCTGACCCATGCGTTTCAGCCAGTTGATCGCCGCCCTCCAACAGGGAGAGGCCGGACTGCAGGCCCACGATCTCGGAGAGGATCCTGAACTCAGCGGTGCTGCGTCCCTTGAAAAGGCGGATGCCGGCCAGATCAGCTTCCTGGAGAAAGGCAATGCCCTCACCAGTGAGCTGGAGGCCAGCGGAGTGGGAGCCGTGCTGCTCCCGGATCAACCGGATTTACGCGAGCTCGCGCAACGACGAGGTCTGGCCTGGGCTGTTCTGCGTGATCCACGCCTGGCCTTTGCCGAAACCCTCGAACACCTGCATCCGGACCCGCGGCCCGTGGCCGCGATTCATCCCAGCGCGGTGATCGGTAACCGCGTTGAACTGGGGGCTGGAGTCTCGATCGGAGCCCACGTGTGCATCGCCGATGGCAGCCGCATCGGGGCGCACAGCGTGATTTATCCCGGCGTCGTGATCTACGGCGATGTGGAGATCGCTGACCATTGCGTGGTTCACGCCAACGCCGTCTTACATCCCGGCAGCCGCCTGCATCGCCGCTGTGTGATCCACTCCACCGCAGTCGTGGGTTCTGAAGGATTTGGCTTTGTTCCCACTACCAAAGGGTGGAGAAAGATGCCCCAGACCGGGCTTGTGGTGCTGGAAGAAGGGGTGGAAGTGGGGTGCGGCAGCACCATCGACCGTCCTTCTGTGGGAGAGACCCGCATTGGAGCAGGAACGAAAATCGACAACCTCGTGCAGATCGGCCACGGGGTGGAGACCGGTCGAGGCTGTGCCTTGGCCTCCCAGGTGGGCATCGCGGGTGGAGCGCGACTCGGCAATGGCGTGATTCTTGCCGGCCAAGTTGGCGTCGCCAATCGTGCGCAGATCGGTGACCGTGCCATTGCCAGCTCGAAGAGCGGCATCCATGGGGAGATCGCTGCTGGAGAGGTGGTCAGCGGCTATCCCGCCATCTCCAACCGTCTTTGGCTGCGCTGCTCCGCTGCCTTCGCCAAGTTGCCGGAGATGGCCAAGCAGCTCCGGGAGCTGAAGAAGGAGATTGCATCCCTCAAGGACACTCCCCATGCTCCTCAGTAACCTCGCAGGCTGCACCCGCATCCTTTGAGGTTCAATGCGTCAGCATCGCGTCGTTCTGCTGCCCGGCGATGGCATCGGGCCGGAAATCACCGCGGTGGCCCGCCGGCTGCTGGAGGCGGTCAGCGAACGCCATGGCTTCACCCTCAGTTTTGAAGACCAGCCCATCGGTGGTTCTGCCATCGATGCCACTGGGGAACCTTTGCCCGCCAGCACACTTGCTGCCTGCCGTGCTGCTGATGCGGTCTTGCTAGCAGCCATTGGCAGCCCCAGATTTGACAGCCTGCCCCGCGAGAAACGTCCAGAGAGTGGCCTACTGGCACTGCGTGCCGGCATGGAGCTGTTCGCCAACCTGAGGCCAGTAAAAATCGTGCCGGCGCTGATCGATGCCAGCACCCTGCGGCCGGAGGTGATCGAGGGAGTCGATCTCATGGTGGTCCGTGAACTCACCGGGGGCATCTACTTCGGCCAACCCAAAGGGCGCGTCGAGGCCGATGGCGAAGAGCGCGGATTCAACACCATGACCTACTCCAGCTCGGAGGTGGATCGGATTGCCCGAGTAGCCTTCGATCTAGCGAAAGAACGCCGTGGTCAACTCTGTTCTGTCGACAAGGCCAATGTGCTGGATGTGAGCCAGCTGTGGCGGGATCGGGTTGACGCGATGGCACCGGACTATGCCGGTGTTGAAGTCAGCCACATGTACGTGGACAATGCCGCCATGCAATTGGTGCGGGCCCCGCGTCAGTTCGACGTGCTGCTCACCGGCAACCTCTTCGGGGATATTCTCAGCGACGAGGCCGCGATGCTGACTGGCTCCATCGGCATGTTGCCCTCAGCATCTCTGGGATCCGACGGGCCAGGTCTGTTTGAACCGGTGCACGGCTCAGCCCCCGACATTGCAGGGCAGGACAAGGCCAATCCCATGGCCATGGTGCTCTCAGCCGCGATGATGCTGCGCATTGGCCTGAAGGAAGCCCAAGCAGCATCCGCCTTGGAAGCCGCCGTGGATCAGGTGCTGGCAGACGGGTTCCGCACCGGTGATCTGATGGCCGAAGGCTGCACCGCCCTGGGCTGCAAGGCCATGGGTGAGGCCCTGCTCAAAGCCCTCGATCGCTAACGACCATTGAGAACGCCGGCCCCGGATTAGGCGCGGCGGGCCGGCGTCTGCCAAACTCGCTGGGTTCAGTTCTCCTGCGTCGATGTCGAAGCGCCATCCCGTTGTCGCCGTTACTGGTTCGTCCGGAGCCGGCACCAGCACCGTGAAACGGGCTTTCGAGCACATCTTCGCTCGCGAGAACATCACGCCTGCGGTGGTGGAAGGCGACAGCTACCACCGCTTCGAGCGCATGGCCATGAAACAGGCCATGGCCGACGCTCTGGCCAAAGGGGAGAACTTCTCCCACTTCGGCCCTGAAGCCAACCTCTTCGACAAGCTCGAAGAGCTATTTCGCGTCTATGGCGAAACCGGTGGTGGACAGAAGCGTTATTACCTGCACAGCACTGAAGAGGCTGCCCACCACAACGGCCGCCTCAATGTGAACCTGGAGCCCGGCCAGTTCACCCCTTGGGAAGACATCCCCTCCGGCACCGATCTTCTGTTCTACGAAGGCCTACACGGCGGTGTGAAAGGCAGCGGCTATGACGTGGCCGGCCTCGCTGACCTGCTGGTGGGTGTGGTGCCGATCGTGAACCTGGAGTGGATCCAGAAGATCTCCCGTGACAACGCCGAGCGTGGTTACTCCGCCGAGGCCACGGTCGACACGATCCTGCGCCGGATGCCTGATTACATCAATCACATCTGCCCGCAATTCAGCCAGACCGACATCAACTTCCAGCGTGTCCCCACCGTGGACACCTCGAACCCATTCATGATCCGGAACATCCCCACTCCGGATGAAAGCTTCGTGATCATTCACTTCCGCAAGGGAGCCCGTGAGAAATGGGGGATTGACTTCACTTATCTGCTCGACATGATCCACGATTCCTTCATGTCCAGCCCCACATCCATCGTGGTGAACGGCGGCAAGATGGGCTTCGCCATGGAACTGATCCTGACCCCGATCATTCACCGCATGATCGAAGAGAAGAAGAAGCTCGCCTGATTCAAATCTGCTTTCAACATCTATCGTGGGCCCATCTGAGCAATCAGGTGGGCCCATTTCTATTTCCACCCCATCGTTTGTAATCGCCGGTGCGGCGGTGAGTTCAACACCCTCACCACGATGGGATCGTGTCAACAGTCAGGAGCTCATCGCTCGAGCACGAGCGATCTACTTTCGCTACCTAAGTGAGGCAGGACGCTCAACAGAACCGACTGGCGTTGTGCTCTGTGCCAAAAGCGGAGAAGGCAGGGTCGTGTTTGAGATGCCGACCCTGCTACCCGATGAAGACTTTCTTTCCACGCAGCTGCTTCGTGGCAAAGCAACTCGGCGCGGACCAGGACGGGCATGAGCACGTCGATCCTGCTCCTGCTCGCGGGTGCCTGCATTGGAAGTTTTCTCAACGTGGTGGTCTGGCGCCTGCCCAGACAGGAGTCGGTCGTGTGGCCTGGAAGCCACTGTCCAAACTGCGGCCATGGGGTGCGTTGGCACGACAACATCCCTGTCCTGGGCTGGATAGCACTCACCGGTCGCTGTCGAGACTGCGGCTGGTCGATTCCCATCCGTTATCCCCTGGTGGAGTTGCTGAGTGCAGGTTTGTGGTGGACTGCAGCAGGGGCCCACGGCTTCAATCCGGCCACATCCGCAGGGCTGAACCTCATTGCCGGTGTGCTGCTGGTGAGCCTGCTGTTGCCGCTCACGTTGATCGATCTTGATCATCTCTGGTTGCCAGAGCCGCTCTGTCGCGCCGGAGTGATCGCGGGCCTGACGGCCAGCTTGATCGCCGCATCGACCCTCATGACCGGTGGCGCCGCCCTGATGCTCAGTCATCTGTTGGGGGCATCCGCTGCACTGCTGGTGCTGGAGGGGCTCAGTGCCTTAGCCGAAAAAGCCCTTGGTCAACCCGCACTTGGACTGGGAGACGCCAAGTTGGCAGCTCTGGGCGGTGCCTGGCTGGGCTTGCAAGGTGTCGCGATCGCCATGCTCCTGGCCATTGTGGGCGGGGCGGTGATTGGCTCACTCGCCCGAATTAGCGGGCGGCTCGGTCCTCGGGAACCCTTCCCCTTTGGCCCCTTCATCGCCACCGGCATCTGGCTGGTGTGGTTGCAGGGACCCAACTGGTGGTGGCAACACTGGCTTGCGCTCTTTGGGTAATTGATCAACACATCAGTGGGGGCTCACCCCTTCCCCTGACTGGCCTGAACCGCTGTCGTCACTGCGATTACAGTGCACCAATCGTGGGGGGAATGGATGAGTCTCTTTGACTGGTTTGCTGATCGCCGCAAAGATCAGTCGGTCGGCAAGGTCACCCAAGAACAGGATGAGGGAGATGGCCTGTGGAGCAAATGCTCGGAATGTGGCCAAGTCGTTTACCGCAAGGACTTAATTGCCAATGCCAACGTCTGCAGTAACTGCGGCCATCACAACAGGATCGACAGCGCCGAGCGCATTGCCCTGATTGCTGATCCAGGCAGCTTCACCGCCATCAATGGCGAGCTGGAACCGACCGATCCGCTTGGTTTCAAGGATCGCCGTGCCTATGCCGATCGGCTGCGGGAAACCCAGGCCAAGACAGGTCTCAGAGATGCGGTGATCACGGGGACATGCCGGGTGAATGATCTCCCCATGGCCCTCGCGGTGATGGACTTTCGGTTCATGGGAGGGTCGATGGGATCCGTGGTGGGGGAGCGCATTACCCGCCTGGTGGAAAAAGCCACCGACGAGCGCCTGCCACTGCTGATCGTTTGCGCGTCGGGCGGTGCTCGCATGCAGGAAGGAATGCTCAGCTTGATGCAGATGGCCAAGATTTCCGGAGCCCTCGAACGCCACAGGGAACAAGGACTGCTTTATATGCCTCTGTTGACGCACCCCACCACGGGAGGGGTGACTGCCAGCTTCGCCATGCTTGGGGATCTGATCCTGGCCGAACCCAAGGCGTTGATCGGCTTCGCCGGACGCCGCGTGATCGAACAGACCCTGCGCGAAAAACTGCCTGACGATTTCCAGACAGCTGAATACCTGCAAGAGAAAGGTTTCGTCGACACCATCGTGCCCCGGACCCAGCTCAAGAGCACCCTCGCCACTTTGCTGCGACTGCACGGCAGCCAACCGGTTGGAGTGGCAGGTTGATGCGCACCTTGCCTTGGCGCAGGTGGCTTCTGTCTCTGGTGTTGCCCTTGCTGCTGCTGGTGCCCCTCCACTTGCACCGTGATGCAGGCGTCGTCTACGCCGGGCCAGTGGACTGGCAGGAAGTGGAACCGACCGCGGAAGGACGTCAATGGTGGGACGCAGGCAGCCTTCGCCGGGATCGCGACGGCTTCGTGAACGTTCTCAGCCGCTACACCACCGAAACAGACGAAGACGTCGCCACACTCGGAACCCTGGTGGTCATGCAGATCGATTGTGATCAGCGTCTGTTCCGCGACAAACAGGTGAATGGTTTGCCGCGATGGGGCGCGCAGTGGGAACCTGCTGGCGGCGACGGATTGATCGAACGTGTGATCGATGCGGTCTGCCGAGCTGATCTGGCCTGACTCATGCACTCTCAATCCTCCCAGCAACCACCCATCGGCGTCGCCATCGCCGGCCTGGGGTTCGGGGAGGCGGTCCACCTGCCAGCACTCCAGGCCAACCCTGGGCTCAAACCCGTCGCCCTTTGGCATCCACGCCAGGAACGACTGGATCAGGCTTGCATGAGCCATGGGCTGAAGGGCTTCACCGAATGGGATGCCGTGCTCTCGGATCCTGCAGTGGACGCCGTGATCGTTACCACCCCTCCAGCGCCGAGACATGACCTAGCCCGACGCGCTCTCGAAGCAGGAAAACATCTGTTGCTCGAGAAACCGGTCGCGCTCCATGCCGATCAGGTCGCGGATCTTCAGAGGCTGGCCGTGCAAAAGCGCCTCAGCGTCGCCGTGGATTTCGAATACCGGGCCGTTCCCCTGTTCATGCAGGCCGCCCGACTGCTTCAAGCGGGTGCCATTGGCACACCGTGGCTGGTGAAATACGACTGGCTAATGAGCAGTCGTGCCAATGCGCAGCGCCCCTGGAGCTGGTACTCCGATGCAGCCCAAGGCGGAGGCGTGATCGGTGCACTGGGAACCCATGCTTTTGACACTCTCCATTGGCTGATCGGCCCCAGCACCGACCTGCGAGCCCTTCATCACACCGCCATTGGCCAACGGCCCACACCCAGCGGCGAGATGCGTTCTGTTGATGCAGAGGATGTAGCCCTCATTCAGGCCCAACTTCAGGCCCCTGATGGGCAGACCATGGTTCCTGCCCAGATCAGCCTGGCCTCAGTCGCCCGCAACGGCCGGGGCTGCTGGATTGAGGTCTACGGCTCCGAAGGCAGC
Organism: Synechococcus sp. RS9916; assembly: GCF_000153825.1. NCBI lineage: Bacteria > Bacillati > Cyanobacteriota > Cyanophyceae > Synechococcales > Synechococcaceae > Synechococcus > Synechococcus sp. RS9916. The sequence continues at coordinate 609,401 of NZ_DS022299.1, read as the reverse complement.
CTCACCCTCGGAAGCGACAACCAGAAGGACTACGTCCATGGGTTCAGTCTCTGCCTCAGCAAGGACGGGGACAGTCCAAGGGTGATCCAACCGGATGCCGACCTCAACTTCCCCACCACTTGGAGCGATGGTCGAATCGCACCCGTGGCACGGCTTCAAGGGTGGTGGGCTGACAGCATCCGCACGGGTCGACCCATGGTTCCTGGCCTGAGTGAAGGCCTGCTGAGCCAGACCGCTTGCGACCAATCCCAGGCCTCACATCGCTCCTGGTGCCACTGAGAGTGATCGAGGTGAGGCAAATCCGGTAGATTCGCCCGCATCCGTCTCCACGACGTTTACCCCCCGAGGATCTTCACCATGGCGCTCGTCCCGCTTCGGCTCCTGCTCGACCACGCCGCCGAAAACGGCTACGGCATCCCTGCGTTCAACGTCAACAACCTTGAGCAGGTCCAGTCGATCATGGAGGCGGCTCACGAGACCGACTCTCCCGTGATCCTCCAGGCCTCCCGTGGTGCACGCACCTACGCCGGTGAAAGCTTCCTGCGTCACCTGATCCTGGCGGCTGTCGAGACCTATCCCGACATCCCTGTGGTGATGCACCAGGACCACGGCAACAGCCCTTCCACCTGCTACGGCGCTGCTGCTAACGGTTTCACCTCCGTGATGATGGACGGCTCCCTGGAAGCCGACGCCAAGACTCCTGCCAGCTACGAGTACAACGTGGCTGTCACCAAGGAAGTGGTGGACGTGGCTCATGCCATCGGCGTCAGCGTCGAAGGTGAGCTGGGTTGCCTGGGTTCCCTCGAGACCGGTAAGGGCGAAGCAGAAGATGGCCACGGCTTCGAAGGCGAGCTGTCCAAGGACCAGCTGCTGACCGATCCTGCCGAAGCTGCTGACTTCGTTGCCAAAACCAAGGTTGATGCCCTGGCGATTGCCATCGGCACCAGCCACGGCGCTTACAAGTTCACCCGCAAGCCCACCGGTGAAGTGCTGGCCATCAGCCGCATCGCTGAAATCCACAAGGCCATCCCCAACACCCACCTGGTGATGCACGGTTCCTCCTCCGTGCCCCAAGAGTGGCTGGAGATGATCAACAAGTACGGCGGTCAGATTCCTGAGACCTACGGCGTTCCCGTCGAGGAGATCCAGGAAGGCATCCGTAACGGTGTCCGCAAGGTGAACATCGACACCGATAACCGCCTGGCCTTCACCGCTGCTGTGCGTGAAGCCGCCGCTGCGGATCCTGCCAACTTCGATCCCCGCCACTTCAACAAGCCTGCTCGTAAGTACATGAAGCAGGTCTGCCTCGACCGCTACCAGCAGTTCTGGGCCGCCGGCAACGCCAGCAAGATCAAGCAGCGCGACATCAACTACTACGCCGGTCTGTATGCCAAGGGTTCCCTGGATCCCAAAACCGCAGTGGCTGCCTGATTCAGGCTCTGCCATACGGCGAATGGGGGGCTACGGCCCCCCATTTTTTATGTCTGCTCAGGGTTGATGCCTGTTCAACGTGGATCCCTACTCAGCATTGGCAGCTGATGCCTGGGTGCATGCGCGATGGTCAAGACAACACACTGAGCACCCCCCGGCGACCGTCGAGACGGGCCTGCGCACCGATCGGCAGCGCCAGATTCGGACGCCCATGGCCCACCGGCAGATCAAGCACCAGGGGGATACCCAGATCTCCCAGTCGCTCCTCCAGGATTTCATCCATGCTGAAATCGCCGGGAAGGATGTCATCCTCAGCCCAACTGAAGCGCCCACAAGCCACGCCTGCCAATCCCTGAAGCAAACCCGCTGTACGCCAGTGGGTCAGCATGCGATCCACCCGGTAAGGGGCCTCGCCAACGTCTTCGAAAACGAGGATTGATCCACGCAGATCAGGCATCCAGCGGGTAGCAATCAGATGCGTTGCCACCGTGAGGTTGGTCACCACAAGAGGGCCCTCACTCTGACCAGGGCGAACTCCCCGCCCCTGGAGCGGTGCCACAGGGCATCCAGTCAGCAGATCAACGGTGCGCTGCCACTGCTCCTCGGCGCCACCACTCGACCCGTGCAGAGCACCGGGTAAACCAGCAGCCCACTGGGCCAGCAAAAGAGAGCTGTTGTCTGAAAACCCCAATGCCCATTTGGCACGGCGGGGGAAGCGAAAGCCCGCTTCCAGAACACGAGCACCGCCCCAACCACCACCAAGACTGATCACGGCATCCACCTTGGGATCACGCCAGGCTGCTTCCAGGTCAGCCACCCGTTCACGATCTTTGGCCGAGAAGTAGCGCCACTGCCCCAGAACTGACGCTGGAACCTCGAGCTTCCAGCCCTGGGCCTCACAACGTTGCCTCAGGCGCTGAAGGTCAATGGCTGGATCCATCCAGGTGCCTGGATTGACCGCCCGAAGGCAGGCACCGGGCCGCAAGGGCTTCGGTGCAGGGAGCACAGACAAGGGCCGCGCCTCAGCACGGCCAGAAGCCCCAATCGCTGGTCCCAAAATCCCGAGACCAGCCCCTGAAAGACCAACCCGCAACAGGTCGCGGCGACCGAGGCGTGCGAAGCGAAGCCCTTCCCCCACAGCCGATGCTCAGCGCGACGTCACCGCATTGTGAGGGGTTCAGGCCAACAGCGCCTGCATCAAGGTGCGACCGTCAACGCCACCCGTTGTGGAATCACAGGCCCGCTCAGGGTGAGGCATCAGGCCGAGCACGTTGCCAGCAGCGTTGGTGATGCCAGCGATATCGGCCACCGACCCATTCGGATTGTTGAGGTAGCGGAAAGCGATGGCATCGTCGTCTTGCAGCTGCTTGAGCGTCTCATCACTGCATTGGTAACGCCCTTCGCCATGGGCAATGGGCAGGGTGAGCCGGTCACCAGACTGATGCCCCTTCATCCAGGCCGTGCGGCCTGAAGCAACCTCTAACTGGGCGTCCTCACAGATGAAGTGAAGATTGCGATTGCGGGTCAAGGCCCCGGGGAGCAAACCCAGTTCGGTGAGCACCTGAAAGCCATTGCAGATACCGAGGACGCGCCCGCCGCGACCGGCGAACTCCACAAGGGATTCCAGCACCGGGGCAAAGCGGGCAATGGCCCCACAGCGCAGATAATCGCCATAGCTGAAACCGCCGGGAAGCACCACAGCATCCAGGCCACTGAGGTCTCTCTCCTCGTGCCAGAGATATCGGGTCGGCTGCCCCAGGCACCCCTCACTGGCCCAGCGCACATCCCGGTCACAGTTGGAACCGGGGAAAACGACAACACCGACGCTCATGCCTGCTGAAGCTCCAGGGTCCAGTTCTCGATCACAGGATTGGCCAGAAGCCTGTCGCTGAGAAGTTCCAGGCGACGGCGGGCCTCCTGTTCATCAGGGGCATCCAATTCCAGCTCCACCGCTTTGCCAATCCGCAGCTTGCTGACACCATCCACGCCAAGACGGGAGGCCGCAGACCGGGTGGCCTCTCCAGCAGGATCGAGCACGGACGGGCGCAAATTCACCAATACGCGGGCTTGATAACGCGGCACGGTCACCTCGCAGGGATTGTTAAATCTTGGCAGGCCGAGGCACCGCCCCTGATCCAGCGACTGCACGTTGAAGACAGGGATCCGGTGCTGCCTTGTCTCGTTCGCCGTCGACTGCGCCCTGGCTGATCGCTTTGGTGATTCTGTGTCTTGGTAAGCAGGCCAGCGTTCGGGCCGACCAAACCCTGGCGCGAAGGGACACGGAACAGGCGGTCGAGCTGCAATGCAGCCGTTCCAATGGCCCATGGAGTCCCTGCCGTATGGGGATTCAAAAGGTCGGAAGCCAATGGTGGATCCAGATGGGAAACGAGCGCATTCGCTTTGAACATGACGGCAGCGGTCATGTGCGCATGCGAACCGGAGCCCATGCTGCGTGGACCAGCGTCGAACCGAACTGGGCGGGCAACCAGGTGTTGTGCTGGGGATCGATCTGCGCCCGAGGAGCCTTTCCCCTCGACTGAGGCCTGGGTTACACCACAGAAGAATTGAACGCGAAAGCGTTGATCAGGTCGTAGGCATCACCCTGGCGATACATCCAGAAGCCTGAAAACAATTCTGCTCAGTAAGCCAAGCAAAGCCCCGCTCTTCGCGGGGCATTTTTCTAGAGAATGGATCAGTACCAGGTACCGGGAGCAGGATCGTCTTCCCCAGGTGGTTGATGAACGTTGCCTGAGCTTTTTTTCTTGGCAATCAAGATCACGAGTTTTGCAACATCATCGACGTAGTCACCGAGCGTGTGCGTGCCATCACCATTGCCAAAGGTTTTTTCGAACCATTTTCCTACCTTGGTTTTGGCTTCTCGACCACCACCACTGATGGTCTGAAGCGTGTCAAAGTCGAGCTCTTGATCTTGCATCGCGGCGATACAAGCAATGGATTGATTCATGGTTTTGTGTGTGAGGGTTAAAGCGGAGGTCTCCCTCCGACACACACACCATCGCCGCGATCACCACCCGAATCATTGACCTGGGTCAACGATGGCTGTGATCTTGATCACTTCACCTGGGAATTCGAGAGGGACGCTCGCAACGAATCGCTCTCGATTATCTGCACAGCAAATGATGATCAGGTGTCGATCACAATTGGCACCATCAGCGAGACCCCTAGCGATGAACCTCCAAACAGCGGCGGGCAGCAGATTACGTGGGTCGCACTGCGTCTTTGATCGCAAAGACAATTGCAACCACATTTAAATTGACAGCAGCAACACCACAAGTTGGTACACCCATCGATTGAAAACGCCGGAATCTGATGCTCGGTATTGAGCGATTCAGGATGAACCGGAAAGATCAAGACACATCGGTGCGTTGCAACGCCACCACCAGTGCAGGACACCAGAGGGCAATCAGCAGCAGCACTGCAATGAGGCTCCGTTCAGACTTGCTTGAATCACAAGGAACTTCGCTCGGCGCGATCGTGCTCGGACCAAGCGACTCTGGCTGGGTCGCTCGCTCGGTCTTACACCTCAGGCAGGCAACTCAACGCAAACTCAAAGGGCACCGCAGACCGTGGCAACTCCAGCAGGCGCGATGACCACGCCGCCAGATCCTCGGGTTGCGTCATCTGCTCTGGAGGCACCGCGTTGATGCCACTGACCATGTCGGTGTTGACCCAACCAGGACAGATGGCCGTGATTCGAATGCCATGGTCCCAACCCTCATTGCGGATGGTCTGACAAAGGCCCATCAGCGCGAACTTGCTGCTGGCGTAACCCGCCCAACGCCCCTTGCTGCGTTTACCACTCATCGACACCAACACCTGAATGCGGGCATCGCCATGGGCGATAAGCGATGACCAGGCAGCACGGGTCAGCCACCAGGGGCCCATCAGATTGACCCGCATCAGCTGTTCCGGCTCGTGTGATTGAGCGTCCGTAAACAGAAGCGGCGTCGGAAGCAACAACCCAGCGCTGTGAATCAGGGAATCGATGCCACCAAAACGCTCCAAGGCTTGTTGCACCCAAGCGGTTGCCGCCGCCGGATCCTCAGCGTCGTAAGGCACCAGCTGGATCCTGTCGGAGCCAGCCACAGCTGGATCAAGAGCCGTACCGATGAGCCCATCTGGATTACGCACCCCCAGGCTCAGGCGGTGGCCATCACGCAAGGCGCGTTCAGCAATCGCACGTCCGATGCCACGCGAGGCTCCGCTGATCAGAATTGTGCGCATGACCCCTGGCGTGTTGGCCCATTGAAGACACCCCAACCCGGTGATGGTGCAAACAACAGCCGCATCCGCGCCGCCTTCAGCGGGTGGAACCTGAGCTGGCGTGGCCTGATCAACAACGCCCAAGGGGAGTGGTGGCTCATGGGCCAACTGGTGTTGATCTTTGCCGTCATCCTGCTGCCGGCCTGGCCGGCAGCCTGGTCTGTCCTGCCACCGCTTCAGCTGCGTTGGGTCTGTCTGACGCTCGGATGGATTCTTCTGGGGGGAGGCGCGCTGCTTGCGAGCCAGGCGTTGATCACCCTCGGCGTCAATTTGTCTCCACTGCCGGAACCCAAAGCAGGAATCGATCTGGTGAGCAACGGGCCCTATCGACTCTGTCGTCACCCCCTCTATCTCGCCGTGTTGATCTGCACGACGGGCATGATGCTCATCCGGCTCAGCGCCCTGCACGGAATCCTTCTGGTGGCCTTGGCCTTCGTGCTGCGGGGCAAGGCCACCCGCGAAGAGCGCCGGTTGCTGCAGAGGCATCCGTCCTATGCCCAGGTGTTTGCCGACACCGCAGGACTTGCGCCAGGGGTTCCTGGCCTGAACTGGCGCGTGAGGGACTGACCATGGTGCGTTGGCCAAGCGAAAAGCCTTTGGTCCGTGTGATCTGCGCAGGGCTGATCGGGAACGTGATGGAGTGGTACGACTTTTCCTTGTATGGCTACTTCGCGGTCACGATCGGCCACGAGTTTTTTCCAGACGCACAACCCGGTGTTTCCCTGCTTGCGGCTTTCGCGACGTTTGCAGCCGGATTCCTCGTTCGACCGCTTGGTGGTGTCGTTCTCGGGCGCATTGGCGACCGAATGGGAAGTCAACACGCCCTGCTGATCAGCGTGGTGGCCATGGCGATCCCAACCACATTGATGGCGGCCCTGCCGACCTACAACCAGGTCGGCATCCTTGCGCCGATCCTGCTGGTGATCTTGCGCCTCATGCAGGGACTTTCAGCGGGTGGTGAATACACGACGTCGATCATTTATCTCTGCGAACGGGCGCCTTCCCGCAAACGCGGCTGGATGGCCATGTGGGGACTGTGGGGATCGGTTGCAGGCATGCTCCTCGCCTCGGCGTTGGGCGATTGCCTGGCCCATGGATTGAGCCCGGAACAGCTTCACGCCTGGGGATGGCGGATCGCCTTTGCCTTGGGTTCAGTGATCGCCCTGGTGGGGGTGCTGCTGCGCAACCATCTGCGCCCGATGCAATCGGTCGAACCACCCAGCAATCAGCCCTTAAGAGAGCTGGTGATGCATCGATCAGCACTCCTAAGGGTGCTTCTACTGAATGTTGCCAGCAGCGTGAGCTTCTATCTGCTGTTCGTGTACGTCGTGAGTGACCTGGAGAGCATTGACAAATTGGCGTCAGCCACCGCCCTCAACCTCAACACCAAAGCGATGGGGTTGCTGTTGATCCTCTACCCAATCTCGGCACTGATCGGCGATCGAGTCGGCCGAAAACCGATGTTCATCCTGGGCTCAGGCTGGCTTGTGCTGGGAGCCTGGCCCGTGCTCCATCTGCTGCAGAGCCACGATCCCTCGACGATCTGGCGAGGGGAGCTGGGGCTGGTGATGGCCGTCGCCATTCTGGCCGGAGCCAAAAACGCAGCCAATGTGGAACTGATGCCGCAGGCGATTCGCAACACAGGCCTGGCACTCGCGTTCAACCTTGCGGAAGGCTGGATCGGGGGACTGACTCCGCTGGCAGCCACCTGGCTGGTGATGCACAGCGGCCATCCAACAAGCCCCGCCTTGCTTTTAGTGGGTGCTGGGGTGGTCACCCTGGTGACCGCCGTGGGATTCACGCGCGAAACCGCCTTTGCCCCCCTGCAGGGCAGCACGACCGGAGAAGGCGCGCCCGTCTCAGCAAAGACCTAAGTCCGGACTGAAAACTGGCTTTTCTTTTCGGGAGCGATAAAAACAATCCGTAGTTTCGGCATCCCCTTTCGCCTGATCGATGCTGCCGGACCGTCTGTCGCGCCTACTGATCCTGATCAGCGCCGGAGTGTCGTTCGCCAGCCCAGGCCAAGCCCTGACCCTGAACGAGGCTCTGGCCATCCGCTTGGCCACGCCCAACGAGACAACGCGCAGCAGTGTGGCCGCCCGAAGCCACAGCGACACGCAACAGCACCGGGCCTCACCGGCAGAGCTGCTCGCCAAGCTGCAGGAGGAGGGGACGTCGGTTCTGGTGCTGGAGAAGACCCATCGCCGCTTGCCCAGCACCGGCGATCCAATCTGGAGTCTTCGTCTGGAAATCCCAGGCCAGCCGGTGCGTCAGTTCGATGCCGTCAGCGGCAGGGCCAATCGCCAGAGTGCTGACCGTGACCGCCTCGGCAGCCGCGCTCCGCTACCCGCAGGGCACTACATCCTTGGCCCAGTGGAACCACTGGCCGCAGGGGCCTATCCCGAACTTGGCCCCATCTGGATTGGCATCGAGCCCACCTTCCCCACGGGGCGACGCGTGCTGGGCATTCACCAAGACCCCAGCGCAGGACTGGGTGCCAACAGCGGAACGCTGGGCTGCATTGGCTTGATCAAGCGCAACGATCTTCTCGAATTGGCGCGCCAAGTGAACAAGGCCAAAATTCGTGAGCTGGTGGTGACCAACTGACATGCACGCCGACATCGCTGACGCCTCAGGGGGCTTGCGGAGACGCACCCTGCTGGCCTACGGCATCGGCGATGCGGGCACAGGCATGGCAGCAGCTCTGGTGGGGTTTTACCTCTTTGTGTTTTACACAGCGGTTGCCGGACTTCCCGCCTGGCTGGCCGGCACCGTGCTGATGGTGGTGCGCATCTGGGACGTGATCAGTGATCAAGTGATCGGTTGGCTTGGGGACCACACCCAACACCGGCTCGGTCCACGCATTCCCTGGATACTCGGCTGTGCCGTGCCCCTAGGGCTGTCGATGGCCCTGATGTGGTGGGTACCCCCGTTTGCAGATCCCTGGCGCTTTTGTTGGTTTGTACTGGTGGCCAGTCTTTTCCAAGCCACCTATTCAGGGGTGAACTTGCCCTATGCAGCGCTGGCCACAGAGCTGACCAACAACACCCCGTTGCGGACACGACTGAACACAGCACGCTTCACCGGTTCTGTGCTGGCGAGCTTGATCGGACTGGTGGCAGGAGCCATGCTCACCCACCACGGCGCTTCGGGGTACTGGCGTCTGGGTTGCTTCGCAGGCGTCGTGCTGATCACCGGTAGCTCGCTCAGTGCCTTGGGTCTCGCTCCTGCTGCTCGGCAGTGCCGCCGCCCAAGCCACGATCAGAGAGGGTTACTCCCCCAATTGCGGTCTCTGCTACCCAACCCCCTCTTTTTAAGGGTGGTGGTCTTGTATTTGCTGCTGTGGTGCGCCCTTCAGCTCATGCAGCCCGTGGCCATCATCTATTTGAGGGATGCGATGCACCTCCCCCACAGCTGGAGCACAGGTCTCTTGATCCCCTTCCAACTGGCGGCGCTGATGGGCCTGTGGATCTGGAATCAGGTGGCTGATCGCAGCAGCCGGTTCAGAGCACTGTTGATCGGAGGCTGCCTCTGGATCACCCTGTGCCTGGTGGCCACGTTGCTGCCTGGCCTTCATGTCGATCTGAGCCCTTGGGCATCAGCCAACCGCATGCCTTTGATCCTGCTGATCACTGCCGTGCTGGGGCTTGGACTAGGGGCCTCGACTGCCTACCTGCTGCCCTGGGCGTTTCTGCCGGATGCTGTTGATCTCCAGCAAGGACATCCAGCAGGATTGATCACCGCCTTCATGGTTCAAATCCAAAAACTGGGCAGTGCTTGTTCAGTGTTTGCTCTCGGTCTCCTCCTGAGCTGGAGTGGTTACGTGGCCGCTCTGGGGCCTCAACAACCCCACAGCGCACTGGTGATGATTCGTTTGTGCATGGGGGTTGTTCCAGCTCTGCTGGTGATGACGGCCCTCTGGTTGATGAAGGGCTGGGATCGTCGACTTACGCCAGCAAGCGAGCACTGAGCAGTTCGGCAGCATGGGGATTGAACCCAATCACCACGAGATCGACCCCGGCGCCCGAGCTGGGTTGCCAGGCGTGATCCGGTGCCGCTTCAAACCAGCTTTCCAGACGAGGGCCCACCATCTGCAGTTGCAGCGGCAACGTTTTGCCGGCCAACCACACGCGCCCTTTCAGGCGCACCACGCCATGAGCCACAGCGAATTCAGGCAAAAGTTGCTCTAAAGCGGCGCGGGTGATGGATTGCTCTAGACGCACCGTGCCACTCACGGCATCCACGTGCGTGTGGTCGTGATGGTCGTGGTCGTGGCTGTGATCGTGATCGTGATCGTGGTCAACTTCCGCCTCTACCGCAGACGCCTGTCGAACCATGCCGAGCACCACGGCGGGATCAATGACTCCCCGCTCAATGGGCAACAGCGGCGTGCCGCTGCGCACCCGATTCAGCAGGCCATCACGCACCGACTGAAGCTGGCCAGGGTCAAGACGATCAGCGCGGCTGATCAACACCTGGTCAGCGGCCTGGAGTTGATCTTCGAACAGCTCTTCAATCGCGACGATGTGATCAAGGCTGGGGTCCTCTAACCGCTGACGTTCAAGGGCGTCGGGATCGCCCACAGGACTGCCACCCTCCAGGGCTTCACCATCCACCACGGTGATCACACCATTCACCACCACCTGGGCACGAACTTCAGGCCACTCCAAGGCCTGCAGCAGAGGTCGCGGCAGGGCCAGACCACTGGTCTCAACCACGATGCCGTCGAGGCTGTCGGCCCGTTTGAGCAGGGTCTGCATCGTGGGCAGAAAATCGTCCTGCACGGTGCAGCACAAACATCCGTTGTTGAGCTCAACCAGGCGACCTTCAAGATCCTCCTCAGGGCAGAAGCCACAACTGCGGATCAAGTCACCATCAAGACCAACGGTGCCGAATTCGTTGACCATCACAGCCAATCGCTGGCCGCTTTGGCTGAGAAGGTGGCGAAGCAGGGTGGTCTTACCGGCACCAAGGAAACCGGTGATCACCGTGACGGGAAGGCGGGCCATCAACGACAACCCAGGCTTTCACGGGTGCTGATGCCAGTGGCGCTGTTAACCCCTTCAGCACGCGCACACATTGCCTTGAGCTGAGGAAGATCGATCACGGCGTTGGTGAAATCGGCTCCTTCAATGTTCGCTTCGGTGAAGCGGCTCTGCATCAACATCGCATTGACAAAACGAGCATCGCGCAGGTCAGCTCCGTCAAATCGGCTGGCAAACGCCACCACATCGCCGAGGTCAGCACTGCGCAGGTCGGAACCCTGAAGAAGGGAGGTATTGATCACTGCTCCACGCAGATCAGCCTCGGATAAATCGACACCTTGAAGATCCGCCTTCAGGAACTCCTTTTCCTTCAAATCACGGCCGTGCATATCGGCGCTGATGTCCTGTACAGCTTTCTGACCCCGCAATTCGGGAGCCGTAATCGCTTGAGCGGGCGAACTCGGCAACAGCGCGACGCTGATCACACAGCAGACCAGCGTTGCGAGCAGGCCAGAGCAGAGCGCGCGGGGATTCAACAGCCGCATTGCAGAACGACGGAACAAAGCGGGCATGCGCAACACCAACAGGGCAGCAGACAGGGCAGCGGAGCACCTGCCGTAGTTTGACCGACACGTTATGGCAGTTGTTCGCCGATCCACGCGCATGGCCAAGACCTTGAGGGTGGTGGTTCCCCCACATCCCCTGATTGCCCACTGGCTCACCGTGCTGCGCCACGCCGGCACACCCGCGGCTTTATTTGCCACGGGCATGGAGGAACTGGGTCGTTGGCTGAGCTACGAAGCGGTGCGGGATTGGCTCCCGCACCGGCGTGAAACCGTCACAACACCGCTTCAGGAAACCGAGGGAAGCGTGATCGAGGGCTCAGTGCCCCTGCTCGCGATTCCTTTGCTTCCCGGCGGCCTGTCGCTCTGGCAAGGGGCCCGTCAGGTGCTTCCCAATGCTGAGCTCTGCCTGAGCGGTGTGCCCGAGAAGATCGAGTCTCAGGCCGGAATTGTGGTGTTCATCGATCAGGTCAGCGATGGCCAGCGCCTGCTGAAAACCCTGCAAGACCTGGCCGCAGCAGGCGTCGATGATCTGCGCCGCGTGCGCGTGATCACAGCCGTTGCCGCCAGCCCAGGCTTGAAAGTGTTGGGGGAAACCATCCCCGATCTGACCCTCCACACCGCCTGCATCGATGAAGCACTCGATGACGCAGGTCGCGTCCTCCCGGGGATCGGCGCGCCCGTGGAACGAATGCTGATCCGAACGGGCCCAGAGTCTCTAGCCTGATGGCATCAGTTTGCTGACCATGGCCCAGCGCGAATCCGCTTCCGGCACCTTTGCCACCCTGATCAGCGGCGCCGTTCTGGGGGCTGCGGGCCTGGCCTGGTGGCTGCTGTCGGAAGCCGAGCGTCGACAACGCACCAAGCGCCAACAGTCGATGCTCTACGCCCCGCGAATCCAAGACGGAAGCGAAGCCTTGGAGTCAAGCGAGCGCCTTGGCCAGGAGGTGCAGCTGGAGCAACGCGTTGAGCAACTCAACGCAGCCATCGCGGATGTGCGCCGTCAGCTCGAGGATTTCGGCGCCAAAAACTGAGCCCAGGGAGCAATCCCGCCCGTCGGTAGGTTGGCGGAACGTCACTCACCGCCCGCCGGCTGCTTTCGATGCTCCGCTCCGACGCCGTCACGCAGGGAATCTCCCGCTCCCCCAACCGCGCCATGTTGCGTGCGGTCGGTTTTGGTGACGCCGACTTCGGCAAGCCGATCATCGGCATCGCCAACGGCTACAGCACCATCACCCCCTGCAATGTGGGGCTGAACGATCTGGCGATGCGAGCTGAAGCGTCAGCGCGTCAGGCCGGCGGCATGCCCCAAACCTTCGGAACCATCACCGTCAGCGATGGCATTTCGATGGGCACGGAAGGAATGAAGTACTCCCTGGTGAGCAGGGAAGTGATCGCTGACGCGATCGAAACGGCCTGCAATGGCCAGAGCATGGATGGGGTGCTCGCTGTCGGTGGCTGCGACAAAAACATGCCCGGCGCCATGCTCGCGATGGCCCGCATGAACATCCCGTCCATTTTTGTCTATGGCGGCACCATCAAACCCGGCAAACTCGGCGGCTGTGATCTCACCGTGGTGAGTGCCTTTGAGGCCGTAGGTCAGATCACCAGCGGCAAGATTGACGAAGAACAGCTAACGGCGATTGAAAAGAATGCCTGCCCCGGTGCAGGCAGCTGTGGCGGCATGTTCACCGCCAACACCATGAGTGCTGCGATCGAAACCCTCGGTCTGAGCCTGCCCTACAGCTCCACCATGGCGGCGGAAGACTCCGAGAAGGCTGATAGCGCAGCCCGTTCAGCCGAGGTGCTTGTTGATGCCATCAAAGCCAACATTCGCCCGCTTGATCTACTCACCAAGGAAGCGTTTGAAAACGCCATCAGCGTGATTATGGCCGTGGGTGGCTCCACCAATTCAGTGCTCCACCTGCTCGCCATTGCCCGCACTGCCGGCGTCGATCTGAGCATCGACGATTTTGAGCGCATCCGTCAGCGGGTCCCGGTGATCTGTGACCTCAAACCCAGTGGCCGTTTTGTCACGGTTGATCTTCATCAGGCTGGGGGCATTCCTCAGGTGATGAAATTGCTTCTGGATGGAGGACTACTCCATGGCGAGTGCCGCACCATCGAAGGCAAAAGCCTGAAGGAACTGTTGGCTGATGTGCCTTCGGTTCCGCCTGCTGATCAGGAGGTCATTCGCCCACTGTCCAATCCCTTGTACGCCAAGGGGCACCTGGCCATCCTCAAAGGCAACCTCGCCTCAGAAGGTGCCGTCGCAAAGATCAGCGGTGTGAAAAATCCGGTGATCACCGGTCCGGCACGGGTGTTCGAAAGCGAAGAAACCTGCCTTGCCGCCATCCTCGACAACCAGGTCAAGGCCGGTGATGTGGTGGTCGTTCGCAACGAAGGCCCGGTGGGTGGTCCCGGCATGCGGGAAATGCTCAGCCCCACATCCGCAATTGTGGGACAGGGCCTGCTCGACAAAGTGGCCCTGATTACCGACGGACGTTTCTCCGGTGGTTCCTACGGCTTGGTGATCGGCCACGTGGCGCCAGAAGCCGCCGTCGGTGGCACCATCGGCCTAGTGCATGAAGGCGACAGCATCACTGTCGACGCCAACAAACTGCTGATTCAACTGAACATCGACGAAGCCGAACTGGAACGCCGCCGTAACGCCTGGGCGCCTGCGACCCCGAAGTACCGCACAGGGATCCTGGGCAAATATGCGCGCCTGGTCTCAAGTTCCAGCCGCGGCGCCACCACCGACATCGCGGACTAACCCTCACTCTCGCGGGCTTAGCCGCAAAGCAACGCCCGCAAGCGACGGGTGAGTGCTTCGAGCGGGGCAGCATCCTGCGGGGGTGAACAACGCTTCCCTGTGTTGCCATCCATCCACACGGGGTGTTGTCCTTGCCACAACAAGGGGCGGTCGGGCTGATCCCACCAGCCCAACATCAGGTTGAGATCATCACCACTGCGGTAGAGCTCAAGTTCCAGATCCTGATCAGCCCAGCGCACCCCATCCTGATCACGACACTCGAGCCGCAACCTCAGGTCATCACCCCGGTCCAAAAGGTCCGCTAATCCAATCGGCTGATCAGGATGGTCCGCGTCCAACAGCACCACGGCATGGCGCAACGGCTTGCGGCAGACATCAGCTGCAGCAGCAATCAGCCCAGACAACCCCGGATTGGACGCATCGTCTTGGTCAGGACGCAACTCAGGGAGCATCTCAAAAGGCCTCAATCGATCGCAGCACCAGCCGAATGGAGCCCGGCTTGAAGCCGGCATTCGCCTGACCACCCTCATCAAATCGGGAATACAGCAGCTGCAGCCTGGTCACAGCAGCAGGATTGAAGCGAACGGGCAGCGTGACGGGGTTGGCCCGAACCACGGGTCGAAGATCGGCAAAGCGAACATCCACCACCGTGGTGCCTTCGGCTTGGGTGTGAATGGGGGCCACCCAACGCAACCCACCGGGGATCAATTCGGTCAGCCCCAAAACCCCATCGCTGCAGGCCACCGCGAGTTTCAGGGTCCGACCGCCTCCATCCACCTGAAGACGCAATCCCTGATAACCACTCAGATTGAGAGGAGGACGGAAGTTGGGCGAACGGCAGCTGACGAAACCACCTCCATCGGCCACCACCTCTCCCTCAAAAACCAAGCCCGCGGTCGTGGGATGACAACCAGCACGGCTACGCCCACCCATGATCGTGTCATTCAGGCTCGTCCAGTCCGGAAAGGTCTCCGGAGAAGCAACCACCTGCACCGACTCCGGCGGCGGTGTGGGAGGAAAGGACACGCTTGAGAGCTAGAACGCATCTCATCTTGCCGCCTGGCAGCACAAGATGAGGACCGCAGAACTGCGACTCAGGCAAGCCCCTGACTGGCGGCCTCATCGGTGAGAACCACAATCGGCGTGTTGGGACGGACCAACTTGGCGGGCGTGCGATCTGGGGACTCCATCGGATCAAGCAACCGACGCAAGGCCTGACGTTTGCCTTCCCCACTGACCAGAAACACCACCTGGCGAGCAGCGGAGAGCACTGGAGCGGTCAGGGTGATGCGATCCAACCCTTTGCCTCGACCAATGGTGGTCCAGCGATCCTGAACCAGCGGCGCTTCAGTGCCAGGAAACAGCGAAGCCGTGTGTCCGTCATCCCCAAGGCCCAGCAGCATGAGATCAAACGCCGGAGGTGATCCGGCGCAAACCCGTGTCACCAGGTCAGAAAAAGCTTCAGCACTGGCCTCAGCACTGGCAAGCTCCACTGTCGGCACCGGATGAAAGCACGCTTGCGCTCCAGGCAATCCATCGCTGAAGAGGGTGTGACGCAACATGCGGGCATTGCTGGAGGAATCATCAGCAGCGACCCAGCGTTCATCACCGAGGAGCACATCAACCCGATCCCAGGGCAGGTGCTGCTGCCCCAACAGGGAGTAGGCCTGAGCGGGAGTGCTCCCCCCCGAAAGGGCGATCTGGGCACGATCACGCTGATCCAAGGCGAGATCAATGGTGGTAGCAATGGTTTCCGCTGCGCGGCGGGCCAGATCCTGAGAATCCTTGGCCCGCACAAGCTGATAGGTGCTCATTGATCCGCCTCAGTCGAGCCACTCGGTGTGGAAGATGCCGTCCTTGTCGATGCGCTCATAGGTGTGCGATCCAAAGCAGTCCCGCATCGCTTGCACCAGGTTCTGGGGAAGTCGACTTGTGCGATAGCTGTTGATGTAATCAAGCGTGCTGCTGAGACAGGGCACAGGGATACCGGCCTGAGCGGCACCCGCGACGACCTGCGCAAGGCCAGGCAAACGACGGTTGACCTGGTCAGCAAACCAGGGATCGATCAACAGATTCGGCAGCTGTGGATCAGCATTAAAGGCGTCCTGAATGCGCTTCAGCAGACGCGCACGAATGATGCAGCCCCCCTTCCAGATTTGGGCAATGGACGGCATGTGCAAGTTGTAATTGTGCTCCGCAGACGCGATCCGCAACAGCTCCATACCCTGGGCGTAACTGGCCATGCATGCCAGAACCATGGCATCCATCAACGGGCCCATACCGTCGGCAGGAGTGCCCATCGCAAAAGGTGCAATGGCTGGCCCCTTGAGGATGGTCTCCGCCTTGACGCGTTGGTCCTTCATCGAGCTCATCACCCGTCCATTTAGAGCGGCATAAATCGTGGGAACGGACGCACCCATCTGCAGCGCACTGACCACGGTCCAAAGCCCGGTACCTTTCTGACCTGCTTTGTCTTGGATGAGTTCCACCAAATCAGAACCGGTCTCAGGATCTTTCGTGCGAAGACAAACTTCCGTGATTTCCACCAGATAGGAGGCCAACTCCTCCGTACTGTTCCAGTGCTTGAAGACGTCGGCCATCTGCGTACCGTTCATTCCACCGACCCGTTTCATCAGGTCGTAACCCTCAGCCAGGATCTGCTCGATGCCGTACTCAATGCCGTTGTGAACGGTCTTGACGAAGTGACCTGAGCCACCAGGGCCGATATAGGTCACACAAGGACCATCCTCCACCTGGGCAGCCATTTTGGTGACCAAGCTTTCGATCGCGTCGTAGGAGGCCTTCGTGCCACCCGGCATCATGCTGGGTCCTTCAAGAGCACCTTTGGCCCCACCCGACACCCCCATGCCGATGAAGCCAAAGCTCTTGCTTTCCAACTCGGCAACACGCCGCTCAGTGTCGTGGTATTCAGAGTTACCGCCATCAATCAACAGATCTCCTTTTTCCAGATAAGGGGAGATTTGCTGGATGACCGCATCAACAGGAGCACCGGCCTTCACCATCATCAAGATGCGGCGCGGATGCTGGAGCTTGTTAACGAAATCTTGAAGGTCGGTAGCCCCTTGAATGTCTTTACCTGCTCCGGCTCCAGCGAGGAACTCTTCTGTTTTGGCGTAGGTGCGGTTGTAGACGACGCTTGAAAAGCCGTTGCGCTCAGCATTGAGCACAAGATTTTCACCCATCACGCCGAGGCCGATCAGACCGAAATGCGCCTTGGACATCGTCAGAGGAGGCTTGCGATGGCCTCAGTGTGACCATCGCAAACCAAAAAGGACATCCGGTAACACCGACTGTCAGAAACAGGAGACGCAGCCCCCTTGGTTAGATCACCATGCCATCAGGAATGGTGGCGTTCTTGCAGACCACAACGATGCCATTGCGGATATAAAAACCGAGTTCTGGACGGTCGGCTTCCTCCACGTTGTCCTTGTTGATGATCGTGACGTTGCGGCCGATCCTGGTGTTTTTATCGAGAATTGCTCGCTTAACAGTGGAGCCCTCACCAACACCCAGAGGGATACCGCCGTTGCGACGCAATTCCTCTCGCTCCTGCGTGGATTCATAGAAGTCGGAACCCATCACCAGGGAGTCCTGCACAACAACGCTGTTTTCGATCCGACTACGAATCCCAAGCACGCAGTGATTCACACTGCAGGATTTGATAATTGAACCCTCACCAATGATGGAGTCAATAATCTGAGAATCACCAACCTTGCTTGGCGGCAGATAACGGGGACGGGTGTAAATCGGGAAATCTTCGTCGTAGAAGCTGAAGGGAGGCTTGGGCTGCTGGGTGAGTGCCAGATTGGCCTCATAAAAAGCGCCAATCGTTCCGATATCCTCCCAATAGTCGTCAAAGACATAGCTCTTCAAGCTCATGCCCTTGGAGAGCGCCTCAGGGATCACCTCTTTACCGAAATCCTTGTAAGTGGGGTGATCGTTTAGAAGATCAAAAAGCGCCTTGCGGCTAAACACATAGATCCCCATCGAAGCCAGGTAGGGCTTGGACTGAGCTGACTCGGGAGACAGGCCAAAGCGGGAGGTATCCACCGCCATCTCTTTCAGTGAATCACCCTTGGGTTTCTCACGGAACTCTTGGATTGTTCCATGCTCATCGGTGCGCATCAGACCAAATGCCTCTGCCTGCTGAGGATCCACAGGCAACGCGGCGACCGTGAGATCGGCGCCTGATTTGCGGTGGTGCTCAACAAACAAGCTGTAATCCATCCGGTAAAGCTGGTCACCGGAAAGGATCAGGTACTCATCAACATCCCACTCCTGGAAAAGCCACTGATATTTGCGGACTGCATCAGCAGTGCCTTCAAACCAGGAAGGACTCTCAGGAGTCTGCTGCGCAGCCAGCACTTCAACAAAGCCTTGACCAAAGCCCGCACTCAGGTCGTAGGTCTGAGACAGGTGACGATTAAGAGAAGCGCTGTTGAACTGCGTCAACACGTACATCTTGGTGATGCTGGAGTTGATGCAGTTGCTAATCGGAATATCAATCAGGCGGTATTTGCCAGCGAGAGGCACAGCTGGCTTGGCCCTCATTTTGGTGAGTGGATACAAGCGCGTACCCGCACCTCCACCAAGAATGATTGCCAGAACGCGCTTCATGCCGGTCCCTACAGACTGGAGACGGGGGCAAACCTAACGGACTTTTTGCCAGAAAAACCACGCTTGCCCCCAGATCAATCAAGACCGTCGAGTCTCAGAGATAGACAAGGCAAGAGGCTTGCAAGAGAAGCGATCTCAGGAGGCTGCGGAGTCGCTTTCCAGCTGGAACACCCGCTCGACGACCCGGAGTGCTTCTTGACGTTGCGGACGGGGCTGGGGGCTCCGCAGCTGGGTGACTGGCGTATGCAGGATTTTGTTGAGCATGCCCTTGGTGAGGGCTTCAACGACCTTGCGTTCCCGAGCGGAAAAGTCAGGGCCCATGCGGCTCAGCGCCTTCTGCAGCTCTTCTGTGCGGATTTGCTCCAAAGAAGCCCGTAGACGGTTGATGGTCGGAACCGCTTCAAGACTGTCCCACCATTCCAGAAACAGTCTGGACTCCTCGTCGAGGAGCCCTTGCGCTTCGCGTGCCACCTTTTGGCGGGCTTCCTGATTGCGAGCGACCACTTCCTGAAGGTCGTCCACATCATGGGCCTCAACCCCGGATATCCCCTTCACATCAGCAGCAATGTTCCGCGGAACACCGATATCAATCAAACGCAGAGAACTACGGCGATTGAGTTGATTCAGACGGGCTGCATCGATGATCGGATCTTCAGCGGCCGTACTCGTGAACACCAAGGAGCAGGTGCTCAGGCAATGATCGAGGTCTTCAAGCGTGCGGCACTGCACCGGAAGTCCAGGGAAGTCGGCAGCCAATCCGAGAGCCCGCTCACGGGTGCGATTCAGCAACACAACGCCAGAACACCCTTTGGCCTGGAGATGTTGAAGCAGCAATCGGCTCATCCTGCCGGCACCAACCACCGCCACCTGCTCAGACTCCAGTGACACCAGCTCATCGAGACCGCGAGACTGACCCAGCTTCAATTGAGCCAATTCAACTGCGGCTGAACTGACAGAAACAGCACCCGTGCTCAGATTGGTCTCCGAACGCACCCGTTTGCCGGTGCTCACAGCCTGCGTGAGCAAGCGGTTGAGGATCGGACCAATGGATTTGTGCTCTTGCCCAATACGCATCATCTTCTTGACCTGGGAAAGGATTTGCCCCTCTCCAAGAACAAGACTGTCGAGACCGGCAGAAACCTTCAGAAGGTGATCAACCGCCTCGTGGTGATGGAAAGCAAACAGATGGGGCGAGAGATCATCTGTTGCCAGACCTGAGTGACCGCTGAGGAAATCACGAACGGCAGAAATCCCTAAATCGGGATGACGCACCAGCGTGTAGATCTCCAGTCGATTACAGGTGCTGAGGATTGAAGCCTCTAGCACCTGCTCATGGCCACGGAGGGCCTGGAGAGAGGTCTCCATGGATTGCTCAGGGATGCTGAGCTTTTCACGGACTTCAACCGGTGCCGTGCGATGACTGAGGCCGACGACGGCAATATGCATGGAGACGTTCCTCTCAACCAGGTATTAACGATCAGCTCAGAGCGATGCTCTGGGCGCCGTCCTTGATGTGCACGGTGTTGGTGAAGCGGCAGGTGTTGTCGAGGTTGCTGATCACCAGGCTGCTCGTGCGGGTGCAGTCCTTTTCGAACTTAACGCCGTTGAAGAGCAGGCCATCGGTGATGCCGCTGCCAGCGAAACAAACATGCTCGCCGCAGGCCAGCTCCTCAGCTTCATAGACCTTGTCGGGATCGGCGATGCCCATCTCAGCAAGACGCGCCAGGTTGCCCTCTTTGGTCATGTCAGCCCATTCGGAGGTCTGAGCAATGGCAGGGTCGTAGACCAGCTGACCTTGGAAGTGGCCGCCAAGAGCACGCATGGCCGCAGCGGAGATCACACCCTCAGGAGCGGCGCCGATGCCCATCAGGCAGTGGGTTCCGGTGCCGGCGAAACCGCAGGCGATGGCGGCCTGCACATCACCATCGGAGATGGGCTGGATGCGAGCACCGGTGGCACGGATTTCAGCGATCAGATCCTTGTGACGAGCACGGTCCATCACAACGATGTTCAGCTCGTCGACGGGAAGACCCAGGCACTCGCTGAGGATCTTGATGTTCTCAGTGGCCGACTTGCGGATGTCCACCTTGCCCTTGGCGGCCGGAGGAGCAGCCAGCTTCTTCATGTAGAAGTCGGGGGCGTTGAACAGACCACCACGGTCGGAAGCGGCGAGGACAGCCATGGAGCCGCGCTGGTTGAACGCGCAGAGGTTGGTGCCTTCGCAAGGGTCAACGGCGAAATCAACGCCAGGGCCAGTGCCAGTGCCGACCTCTTCTCCGATGTAAAGCATGGGGGCTTCGTCACGTTCCCCCTCACCGATCACGATGCGGCCCTGCATCTGAATTTGATTCATGCGCTTGCGCATGGCATCGACAGCCAATGCATCCGCTTCATCTTTCAGGCCTTTGCCGGAGAGCGAAGCGGAAGCGATGGCGGCCTGCTCGACGATCTCGAGAATTTCCTGAATGAGGGTCTGATCCACGGGAATGCGGCTGTGGGTAAGGGTGCAACGAACGGAGAGCTGTCCTGACGGATGCACGGGACGGGCGAAGATCCCGATGCAGCAGGGCTTTCCAGCTCAAGAGCGCGGCTAACTGTATCAGCGACTTCAGCGGTTCCTACAATCGCCCCGCAATCGCGCGGATCCATTCATGAGCACCAAGCCACTGGTGATCTCTCCATCCATCCTCTCTGCCGACTTCGCCCGACTCGGAGAAGAGGTTAAAGCGGTGGACCAGGCCGGTGCTGACTGGATTCACGTCGACGTGATGGACGGCCGCTTCGTGCCCAACATCACCATTGGTCCTCTGATCGTCGAAGCTCTGCGTCCTGTGACGCAGAAGCCACTCGACGTGCATCTGATGATCGTTGAGCCCGAGAAATACGTCCCCGACTTCGCCAAGGCCGGCGCCGACATTATTTCCGTTCAGGTCGAAGCGTGCCCCCACCTGCACCGCAACCTGGCTCAGATCAAGGACCTCGGGAAAATGGCTGGTGCCGTGCTGAATCCCAGCACTCCCATTGACACCTTGGAGTACTGCCTTGAGCTGTGCGACCTGGTGCTGATCATGAGCGTGAACCCTGGCTTCGGCGGCCAGAGCTTCATCGAGAACCAGGTGCAGAAGATTCGTGATCTGCGCCGTATGTGCGACGAAAAGGGGCTTGACCCCTGGATCGAGGTGGACGGCGGCATCAAGGGCGCCAATGCCTGGAAAGTGATCGAAGCCGGTGCTAACGCCATCGTGAGCGGTTCAGGCGTGTTCAACCAGCCTGACTATGCCGCTGCAATCCAGGGCATCCGCGACAGCAAGCGCAGCTGATCCTTCGGCCCACGCATCAATATTGAACCAATTTCCACCTCCTGTTGCAGGGGGTGGTTTTTTTGTGCCTGCGCCCAGATTGATATTGAATATTTGACGGCACGAACGTTTGGTTGAAGCAGAGCATCAAAACAAGGCAATCAGCACACACGCCTGAAAACCACTACCCATGGTGTTGACCAACAAAAAAGCCTGCCTCAAGGGCAGGCCGGGTGATGGGGGAGCACAAACTACACCTGGCCAACACTAAATGCAGGGTCTTCACACTTAAACCACATTTGGTCACAGCTTTGGTCTAAAAGTTCACTCAACCCTGAAGAGCATCTTTACCTACACCACGCAACTGATGGCGCATGTATCCTCTTGGACATGTTCCACATTTGGTGGCACAGACAAGGGCCGGGTGATGGGGATTACTTAGGCATCGACCGTCCCCTAGGGGGCGGTCTTCTTGTCTGTGCCGAGCGCTTTATACCCACGCTCATCACTGGGGCAATGGTCATCGTCATAGGAAGGTCCACCTTTCGAGCTGACCAAAGAACCTTGCTCCGGAGAGGGGGTTCACATGGCCTGAACCTGAGGTAAGACCTTCCACATCACAGCAGATTTGAGCTCACGGCTGGACTGCCTGGTTCGCCAGCATCTCCGCATGGATCAACAATTCAAAGTCGTTGTTGGCTTCCTTTTGCTGAACGGAGCCATCATTGCCGGCGCGTGGGAACTAATGCGGTTGCTGAATCACTCCTAATCAAGGAAAGAAAGATGTCGACCGACTGCCCTACGCAACTGGCAAACAGGCTCCAATAAAAGAGACCACCCGCATGGGCGGTCTCCGGATCCTTTCATTCATGGGTCTATCTCACAGCTGCTTGGCACTGCAACCCAATGGAAGCAGTGAGGCCATTGTCTTAGCCAAGAGGAAGCAAACCAGTCGCGCATCAGTCAACCCTGGTATTAGAGAAAGGGGATTGCTGAAAGGATCCACTGCCGTTTCTTAGCGTGCACTCTCTCGCTAGAACCCGGGTTGCCAACGATCGCGTGAGACACCAGCAGCAACACCTTCCAGCAAGTCATCTGGAAGCTCCGTACGGACTGAATGAGGCCTGTTGAGCTGTTCAAGTGAAGTCGCAAAGCCCGCTTCGACAGCAAGTGCGATCACAGCATCCGCATCGCTCGCTAATTGGAGCTTCTGCCGAAGGCGTGCATCGACTTGGGCCTTGTCAAGAAAAGCTTTGAGTTGCTCGTCTGACATCACCGAAGATGCAAAATGAACAACTGTTGCCAAAGGTGTTGTCATGACCATGGGGATTGGCACTGCCTGGGACCTATTCAGCATTGCTTTGGAGGCCTCACGCCAGCTGTATCTCAAGGAGAGAGTGCGATGAGAGTTTCCTGTGGTGTTCGCCAACGCGCTGGCGGCTGAGCCTCCCCCCACACAGAGGCACCGAGTTGCGGGAACAATCAAATCACGCAAGAGCTTGATGAAATATTCGCCCCACACTTGATCTTGAGATCGAAGAGATAAAGGAATTCACCAATGTCGAACTACTTGCGAATAACGAGATCAATGCCAATGCACGAATGTCGCCACAAAGCTGAGAAGTAACAGAGAAATATCGATGCTTCATCAAACCCGGCTAATCATTCAAAACGGCTCTTTCCAACCATGTGAATCAACCCATCTGTAACTTATGACCTACCAAAGCCAACAACAAAAAACAAAGGAGTAACCTTGAGCCAGTAGACCGCACAAGATTCGTGACTGAATGGACTCATTTTCAACGCGTTAACTTTGAACAGCTTCTGAATTCCAATGTCGAGGAATGGCAAGCCATAGAAATGGCACTAAACGAAGCCTCAACACCCGAAGCCCTCATCTGGCACCACAAATCAGTGCCAATGCTGCAGCTGCTTTCATTGTTTGCACATGTGGACAATCAATGGTTACGAATATCCACTTACCAAGACGACGATGAGTTCGGATTGTCAATTGAGCCAATACCAAGGGCTCCCCAAGGGTCTGACCAATGGGCAGATCACGTAGGTAATACCTCAATTTTTCGGTGGAGAGTGGCCCGCGAACTACCCACCGGCAAGATTTCACAAGTTGCTGTCAAACAAAATGATCGAAACAACATCGCAATGGTTGAACTCAAAATACAGTGCCACTTGATTCGACTAGCGCCAGGCGAAGTGTATGAAAACCAAGATCAATCATTTGATGTGAGGTTTATGGACGAAAGCGTCCTGGTTCAAGTTGACGGGCGTTCACCCATCGAGCAATGATTCATTTTAGCCACCAATGAGGTACTTGCCTGCATAGCACAACAGCGTAACTGCATGGCTCACAACAAAAGGCAGTAAAAGACTGCGCCTTGATCAACAAAATGATATAACATGTGAAATGCATCAAGTCTTCGGATACCAAGAGTGCAGGGAAGCAAAATCTCAGCAACCCAAAGCGAGCAGGAGCCACAACCCAAGTGATTGCTGATACCAAGCCAAGTGACTACAGCCAATGGACCGGGAATGGTGGCATCAATAACACAAGGGTTCTGCCACTGACTTTGGCCGGCAACGGAGCTCTGAATCACCTGATTTGGTAACAAGAGCGCCAGAGGGCTCCGCTGCCTTAGAAAAGTGGCTCTTGAAAACCTTTCAATGACGACAACTCAAGCTTTGGTAGTCATTCTTACCTTTGGAGCAGGCCTAAGCACTTTGATCGCTTGGCGATATGCGGCTTCACAACTATGGGAGCAGGAGCCGTGATTCCTCCCACACTTGCTGTTACGACCAAGATGTTTTCAATCCTGTCACTGGTCCGTCTTTTTGTAGTGGAAAGACCTGTTTCGCTTTGACGTGACATCAATGTCCCCCCGGGAAACAATCAAAGTTATTCCGCTTCAACAACAAATTCGAAACGAGGTCCACGAAGGGCGCACCCAAGGTTTCAAAGAATGGAGGGATAAAGCTAGGCCATCAGATCCGACATAGGGTTTAGACCTGAAGTAGTCCTGTTCTTCATGTTGGGCCGAGGGAAAAATAAAAAGGCTTTGTTGCCCCCTCCTGCGGTTGCCAGCAACGAATCCATTGCTTTAGTAACCAGCGAAATAGTTCGTGCTTTGGTGACTAAAGAGGAGGAAGCCCCAGCGAGGCCTACCCAGGTTGCCCCTTGAGGCCAAACCCCATGTTTCTTGCCCACACCACCATCACTCAGGCTCCAGATGTAGCGGCCGCTGTAGTGGGAGCTTGCCGCATTGGTGATTCCTGGGGATCCGACTTCCAGCCCCGATTCTTAGGGCTACTTTTTCGTGAGCTCATTGGCGTTGACATTGATTTCAAAGCCATCAATGGCATCAACGTTCAAGAGGCTGCACAGAGTTTTCCCGATCCACTGCAGCGCCTGGAACTGATCGAACTGATGGTGCTGGCGGAGATGATGCTGAATCCGGTGCCTTCACGATTGGAAGCCTCGGTGGAGCACTGGGCCAGCGAACTCAAGGTTCACGATCGTTCCTTGGTGCTGGCGCGCGATGTGGCATTACAAGCGCGGCAACAAGCGCAAAGTGATTTTTACCGTCTGTTTTGGATGGGAGAAGAGGATCAACGCCAGAAAGGCTTTGATCAACTACTGAAGGCCCATGGCCCACAATCCTGGACCTTCACCATGGAGCCCGACCCGGAGCTCGCTGCCCAATGGCGCTCGTTAGCGGAACTCCCGGACGACACGCTTGGCGCAGCGGTGTGGCAGCACTATCAACGCCATGGCTTTACGACGCCTGGAGAACTCGGTGGTGCCAATGCGGCTCTCGCACATCACGACTGGCTCCACGTGCTTGGCAACTATGACGTCGACATGATCGGCGAGGTGGAAAACGCAGCGTTTGGCGCCGCCAGCAGCTCCGTCACTGGAGCAACACTATGGTTCCTTGGCGTGATGGCGATGTACGAAGGCGGTCTATTCGACAGTGTTGTAACCGGAAGTCATCCTCATCAGATTTCGGCCCCTGGCATGTGTGAAAGGGTTGTTAATGCTCTGAAAAGGGGCCGCGCATGCCGGCAAGATTTATTGGCGATCGATTACTTCACCATTGCTGATCAGCCGCTGATCGAAGTGCAACGAGCCTGGGGGCTTATAAACAGGTGACATAGCCGTGGAAACGGATTGAAGACTCTGGCCTACCGACGTGAAAAGCGCTTAGAACTGAGGCAGTCCTGGAGTTCCCGATGGCTGGAGAGACAGACAAGGACAAAGAGCTCTCCTTTGATGAATTGAAGGAGGTCAGCGGCGGATACGAAACCGGTTTGCCTAACGACCACCACTTCAAAGAAGAGAAGAAAATTCCATTGGATGACAGTGGACGGAAATTCGTCAACAAGGGAGGAGTCCCTTTCGCGATGGATGAGACTCCGACAGAGGGCATTGGCAATCCGTACATATCACCTCCTCCTGACTGAGACACGGCGAGTCAAGAAAAAGGGGCGCCTGCTCGGTGGCACCCCTTGGTCCTTCCATTCAATGGTGTAACTCACTCGTCCTCTTCACTGCCACCAACGGGGATCAACCGGATTTGCTTGCGACCAAGCTTGATGTCGAACTCGTCACCAGGCTGGAGATCGAGCATTGCGGTGTAAGCCTTGCCAATCAGAAGGTTGCCGTTGCCTTGAACCTTGGCGATGTAGCTGAGTTTACGTCCCCCCTTACCAACACCAGCACTGCCCGTTCCGAGGTCGATGCCCTTGGCGTTCAGCAGAGCTTCGTAGAAAGCGGTGAAATTCACCCTCTGACTACCATC
The DNA here is from genome assembly GCF_000153825.1 of Synechococcus sp. RS9916. Classification (NCBI taxonomy): domain Bacteria; kingdom Bacillati; phylum Cyanobacteriota; class Cyanophyceae; order Synechococcales; family Synechococcaceae; genus Synechococcus; species Synechococcus sp. RS9916. Next base: position 582,608 of record NZ_DS022299.1, on the reverse strand, counting down.
TTTCTTTTCCGAGACATAGCCGCAGGCAGTCGCAAGATCGGTCTTGGAGACATCGCCAAGATCCTTCACTTTGGCGAGCAGTTCGCTTCCGGTCAGCATGGAATCAAAGAGGAATTACTTTGTTGATAGCGGTGTACTTATCGCAGGTCAATGCCCAAAAGCCAATTCCAGTAACGCAACGTTCGAAATCAGGAGGGCTTTATCGAACAGAAGGCTCATATCACCCGAGCGCATCAACCATCGCCTGGGAGACAAGGCAACATTGAGAGATGAATGCGATGGCCTCGTGGGGCCAGATCCTCAGATCTGGATCAAGAACGATCACCCTCTCGCGAACGAAGGGCACAGCCAATCCGAGCCAAGGATTACCAAGCCTGAGGGGCCTCGATCTGAAGGTTGAAAAGCGAGACTCTCAGATTCAACGGTCATCCGAAGAACCAGCCATAGCTGTGCAAGCCAATGCCCAGCAGATTGACGCCGATGTAGCAAACCACAATCACCACCAACCCCAATGCCGCCACGAATGCCGGCTTTCTTCCCTGCCAGCCACGGCTCAAGCGGGTGTGCAGATAAGCGGCATACACCAGCCAACAGATCAGCGCCCAGGTTTCCTTAGGGTCCCAGCTCCACCAGCTGCCCCAAGCTTCATTCGCCCACACTGCACCGCTGATGATGCCCACAGTGAGCAACAGGAAGCCCACGGTGATCGTGCGATAGCTGAGGTTGTCGAGTTGTTCCGTGCGACTGAAGGCCACCGACTGCAAATCCAGCTCAGCCGTTGCGGTTCCGCCCTCCAAAGAAGCCCGGCGAAATCCGCCACTGCCGATGGAGCTGCTGCGCAGCTCAAGAGCGTTCTCACGGTCGGTCAGCAGCACAGCAACCGACAGCAGAGAGCCCACCAGCAAGGCCGCATAGCTAACCATGATCACGCTGACGTGCATGACCAACCAGCTCGATCGAAGCGCTGGAACAAGAGGGGATGCCTCTTGCAAGCGATCAGGAAGAGCAAAACTGGCGAAAGCCACACAACCCAGGCCCATGGGTGTGGCGGCTGCAGCCACAAGCGGGGACGGCCAGCTGCGCTCCACCAAAAGCTGGGTGAGGGTGCAGGCCCAGGCCAGAAAACAAAGGGACTCGTAGAGGTTGCTGATCGGGAAATGGCCGGACTGCCACCAGCGCAACACCAGCTGAGCCGTGAGAGCCAAGTTGGCGAGGGCGATCAGAACACGCACGCCCGAAGAGGTTTTGCCGCTGGACAAAGCCCAAAAGCCCCAGGGCAGAGCCACCAGTAACAGTGCAAAGGCCGAAAGCCCTAGGAGCAACACCGGATCGTCACCTGCAATCGGCATCGAAAACATGGTCAGCAATGGAACAGAGTCTGAAGGGAACACTCAGCGACTGGCCTGGCGCAGCAAAGTCCAGCCACCAGCCAAGGAGATCAAAACAGGCATCCAGGCCGCCAACAGTGGAGGGAGGGTGCCTTTGACCCCAAGCGAACTGAAACTAAAACTCAGCACGTAGTACACCAGAATCAGCACCACGCTGATACCAAATCCCTGGCTGCGGCTGGTGCGGTTGTTGGGCTTCGCACCAAGGCTGCTGCCGATCAGACCAAACACCAGGCAAGCCATCGGGAGGGTGAATTTTTCCTGGATGCGAACACGCAGGCGACGCGCTTCTTTGCGATCCCCTGCATCACGGAGCAACTGCTCGGCTTCAACAGCCTCAAGCACCGTCATGTTGTTGGCATCTTTTGGCAGCTTGGCAATCCGCACCGGCGCTGCACTGAGTGGATAGAGGTAACGATCAAACTGCGCCGTAATCGTGCCTCCCTCAGGGGTCAGCGTGACGCTCTGGCCGTTGAGAAATTCCCACTTGCCTTCTTTGTCATTCCACTTGGCTTCGTCGGCCACCAACATTTGGGTAAAACCAACCCGGGAGAAATCGAGCAGGGTGACGCCCTGCATCGTCCCCTTGCGGAATTCACGCGCATAGAACAATTGCGCCAATCCACGAGTGCGGTCCCCCTCATCGGCTCCAGCAAGACGTCCGAAGCGCGAATAGACAATGTCATCACCCTTTTCTGTGGCGATCGCCTTACCCAACGCCCGCTGAAGCGTCACCTCGGCATTGCGGTTCGCCCTCGGCACGATCACATCGTTGAACACAAAGGTGAGCGTGGTCATCACCAGGGAGAGAGCCAAAGCCGGAGCGATCATGCGCCGGGCGGTGACACCGACACTGCGCAGGGCGGTGAGCTCACTGTTCGCCGACAAACGGCTGTAGGCCAGAAGCGTGGCCATCAGCGTGGCCATCGGGAATGAGATCACCAGAAAGCTCGGCAGGCGCAGCAACAGCACCTGAAGAGCGATCAACACCGGCAGGCCTGATTCAACGATCTTGCGCACCAGTTCAAACATCACCCCCACCGAGAGGGAGACCACTGTGAAGGCCGCAATCGCGAAGATCAGCGGACCCACCAGTTCAGAGATCAGCCAGCGATCGAGCAGGGGGATCCGCCGAATCCAGCGGGACAACGTGGCTTGAATCGTGTCAATCACAGTTGAAAGCCCTCCCCGAGATAGTGACGGCGCACCAGAGGGTCATGGGCCACCTGATCAGATCGACCGGAGGCCAGGATGCTTCCGTCCGTGAGGATGTAAGCCCGGTCAGTGATGGCCAGGGTTTCGCGCACGTTGTGGTCGGTGATCAGGATTCCCATGCCGCGTTCCCGCAGGGAATGAATCAAGGCCTGGAGATCGGCCACCGCCAGGGGATCCACCCCGGCGAAGGGTTCATCCAGCAAGAGATAGCGCGGACCTTCAAGCCCCACAGCCAGGGCACGCGCCACTTCTGTGCGACGCCGCTCACCACCGGAAAGCTGGTAGCCCTTGCGATCCACAAAGGGCTGAAGGTGAAATTCGTCGATCAACTGATGCAGGCGATCACGGGCCTGCACAGAGGCCAGACCGCTTTGGGCCAACACGAGCTGCAGGTTTTCACGCACCGAGAGTTGGCGGAACACACTCGGTTCCTGAGGCAAATAGCCAATCCCGAGGCGAGCACGCTCCGGCATGGACAAGGCCGCGACGGGATGGCCGTCCATCAGCACCTGCCCCGTGTCCGGACGCAAAAGGCCGATGACCAAGTTGAAGGTGGTGGTCTTGCCGGCACCGTTGGGACCCAGCAAGCCGATCACTTCGCCCGGTTCAAGGATGAGGGACACATCCCTCACCAGCGGACGTCCCCCAAGGGTGAGGGCGACCCGTTCCAGGGTGAGGCTCATGGCGCTAGAGGCGTCGGAACCTTGCGGTCAGGGCCGATCACCATCTGACTGAACACCTGCTGACCAGGCGTGGGGTCCGCTTCGGCGCGCTCCTGATCCAGCAGATAGATCACCCGCTCAGCACGGAGTGCATTCCCACCCTCCTGGGTGACATCCACATCGCCGCTGAGTACAAGGCGACCCTCACGGCTGAAATATTGCACTTGACGGGCGGTGGCCACCATTCCGCGGGATGGATAGACAATGCGGACGTTGCCGGCCGCAGTCACCACTCCAGTGAGATTGTCGGCACTTTGCGTATCGGATTCAATCGTGATCAGACCGCCTGACGCTGTCGGTCCTGGTGTTTCAGCCCCGTTGGCCTCGGCAACCGATGACTGCACACCAGAATCTTGAGGCTGGGCAGCAACACTGCGATCAGAGACGCCGATCGCAAGCAGCGAAAGCAGGGCCGTGAGCCCTAGGCGGGGAAGGCTCCGAAGAAGCCAAGGGTGCACAAAGGCAGGCAACGACCATCCCGCGATCAACTGGGGCCAATGTACCGAGGAGCTCACGGGAGATCGAGTAGCACAGGGACGGGACAACAAGCGGGATCTTCGTCCTGCTGAAGCGCCTGCAGACGCACAGAGACTCGAGAGCGCAGCTGATCCAGATCCAGACCGAAATCCGGTAAGGCCCTGCCAGTCAAACGACCTAATCCTTCCCCCAGAAGAATGGTGGCCCCCTTGCGGTTGCCGCGCTCGAGATGAACGTGGGCGACGGCCACCTGAATCAGTCCCTGCAGTACACGCCGGTCGGGATCAGCCGTCTCATGCCAAAGCTCTTCGAGCACGTCATGCGCGTCATACCAAGACGCAGCATTAAAAAGCTCGACACCACGCTGAAAGCGGGCGTCGAGCCGAATTGGATCAATGGATGGATCGGCGTTCAACGCTTGGCCATCTTCTTGGCGGGAAGCTTGCGCAGGCGAATCGATTCAGGCGTCACTTCCAGCATTTCATCGGGACCGATGTACTCAAGGGCACGCTCCAGGGTCATCTGAACCGGTGCTTGCAGAGTGTCGAGTTCCTCAGCGCCAGCAGAACGCATGTTGGTGAGCTGCTTGGCCTTGCAGACGTTGATCTCGAGATCTTGAGGACGGTTGTTCTCGCCGATGATCATGCCCTTGTACACCTTGGTGCCAGGCGAGATGAAGAACTGACCGCGGTCTTCCGCGTTCTTGAGGGCATAGAACGTGGCCGTTCCTTCTTCAAAGGCAATCAACACACCATTCCGGCGGGTCTCGAAGTCACCCAGCATCGGGCGATATTCAAAGAAAGAATGGCTCATGATGCCCTCGCCACGGGTGGCGCGGATGAACTCACCGCGGAAGCCGATCAGACCGCGGGACGGAACGATGAACTCCAGCTGCGTGCGGCCATCAGAGCTGGTCTCCATGTTTTGCATCTCGCCCTTGCGGGTGCCGAGTTTCTCGATGCAGGCGCCGACAGCCGCTTCAGGAACATCCATCACCAGGGTTTCCACCGGCTCGCAAGGCGTGCCATCGATGGTGCGGAAAATCACCTGAGGCTGAGACACCTGGAACTCATAGCCCTCCCGGCGCATGGTTTCGATCAGGATGCCAAGGTGCAGTTCACCGCGGCCGCTGACGGCAAAACGGTCGGGGGAATCGGTGTCTTCAACCCGCAACGCCACGTTGGTGAGCAGTTCGCGCTGGAGGCGATCGCGCACCTGGCGGCTGGTGACGAATTTGCCTTCCTTACCCGCGAACGGTGAATCGTTGACCACGAAGGTCATCTGCAGGGTGGGCTCATCCACCTTGATCAGTGGCAATGCCTTGGGCTCATCGGGACAAGCGATGGTTTCGCCGATGTTGACGTCATCGAAACCGGCAACGGCCACCATGTCGCCGGCGGCGGCCTCTTCGATCTCAACGCGCTGCAGGCCTTCAAAGCCCAGCAGCTTGCTGATCCGACCGCGCTTCACACTGCCGTCGTCCTTGATCAACGCTGCGCTTTGGCCCTGACGGATCTTGCCGTTGTGAACACGGCCAATGATGATCCTGCCAAGAAAATCGGAGTAATCCAGGGTGGTGATCTGAAGCTGCAGGGGCTTCTCGGCGTCCCCGACCGGCGGTGGAACGTGGCGCAGGATGGCATCGAAGAGCGGACGCATGTTGTCGCTCTCGGTCTTCATGTCGGGCTTGGCGAAGCCACCCAGACCACTTCCGAAGAGATAAGGGAAGTCGCACTGGTCGTCGTCGGCACCCAGCTCGAGGAACAGATCGAGGACCTTGTCGACGGCAGTTTCAGGATCAACGCGGGCACGGTCGATCTTGTTGACGAAAACGATCGGACGCAGGCCCTGCTCCAACGCCTTCTTGAGCACGAAGCGCGTTTGGGGCATGGGGCCCTCGTTGGCGTCGACGATCAGCAGACAGCCATCCACCATGCCCAGCACACGCTCCACCTCGCCACCGAAATCGGCGTGGCCAGGGGTATCAACAATGTTGATGCGGGTGTCGTTGTAATCAACCGCAGTGTTCTTTGACAGGATCGTGATGCCGCGCTCACGCTCCAAGTCGTTGGAGTCCATCACGCAGGTGGGCACCGCTTCGTTGTCGCGGAAGATGCCTGATTGGGCCAGCAACGCATCGACCAGAGTGGTTTTTCCGTGGTCGACGTGGGCGATGATCGCAATATTGCGGATCGCCTTGTTGGTGGCGGTCATGGGCTCCGTGACGTTCTGTGAATGAAGGTTGAACGCCCGCGGGCGTAGCTGCCAAGGCTATCTCAACGTGAGATAGCTCAGGAATGGATCCGGCTGGTGCGCTCCGGACCTACAGAACGAAGACTGCCTCGCGTCACACCGAGTCGATGGTCAATCTGCTCGCGCCGCCAGACGTCTGCCGAAGGAATCGAACCTTCGAGCGCCTGGGCATACAGCTGAACCCGGCGCTGCGTCGCGACCGGATCTTCGTCCAGGAGCTCGAGGCGGAAACGGGTGAGTCCGGCGCGGAGAAGATCAGGAAGGGCCTCCACGCCACTCTGGGCACGGCCGTTGAAGAGAGTGTTGCGGCAGCCCAGGTCGGCCGTCAATGGATGCTCAACACCACTGCGGTCCCGTAGACGGACCTCATGCTTCTCACAGGGGCGTCCGCAATCGGTGTGGTCGTGACCATCAGACAGGAATGCACAGAACAGGCAGTGCTCCATGTGGAATAACGGCATGTGCTGATGAAGGGTGACTTCAAGCCAATTGGGATTGGTGCCTGAAGCCAAATCCAGCAACTGGTCGAGATTGAGGTCGTAGCTGGCCGTGAGACGATCCAGACCCCAGCGCTGGCGATACCAATCCAGGGTGAGGGGGTTGGCTGTGTTGAGGGAAAAATCTCCGCTGCAGGGCGCCAGAGGCGTGAGTCGCTCGAGCTGATCGGCATTCCGCACCAGATAGCCATCGGGCTCAGCCCGGACCAGCGGTTCAAGAGTCCAAGCCTCATCAGGGCGGGTGATGCGTGGTCCCGCCAGGCGCAACCCCTCAGGCCACTGACCACGGCCGAGGGCCACGGCCCGCTTGAGCTCACTGGGCTGCTCGAGATCCGCCACCACTCCGGCAATCCAGTCAGGACGATCCAGGGCAATCAAGGCCTCAAGCTGGGGCAGGCTGCGCACCAACACCACCAACTTTGGAGCCCCTGGCTCAGGCACCTCAGGGTCAGCTCCCCGGGCAGCAGTGAGGCACTGATGCAAGGCTGTGGCAACCGTTTCGGGTGTCAGGGCGGGCTTGGTTGGCAAAGCACTGCCAGGCGTTAGGCCACAGACCTGCATCTGCTCCAAGAGGGTGCGACGCATGCGATTGAGCTCCGCCACAGGAAGAAAGAGCTGCTCCTCGAGCTCAACCTCCAACGACCCCAGCCTCCAGCCAGTGCCACCGAGGCGTCCCAACTGCGCCTCAAGCCGCTCCCGATCTAAACCCTGGCCCGTGGCCTGCTGAAGGGCCACAGAGCTGTGAAGGCGGAGCGGGGGGACATCAACGGGAACAGGATCCACCAGATCCAGCGCCAGGGGCTCACCCTGCACACCCTTCACCCGCAAGCTGAGAGGCAGGGCAAGGGGGTCGGTGCTGCGGGTGGCCTGCTTTTGCCAGGTGGTTTGCCACTGAGGGTCCCCCGTCAGCCAAACGGAAGCGCCGGATTGAAGCCCCCGCAAGTTGATACGCCCAGGACCAAGTCGAATGCGACAGCGGCCACGGCCAAGGTCATCAAGCTGCATGATCCGACCGCCAATCTCAGGCGGCGGAACCAAGGGGTCGGCAGCAACGCGGGGCTGGGCCTCCAGCACCACACCCTGGCCGCATTGCAGAGGTTCCTGAACCTTCAAGGTCAACCAACCCTGGTCATCCCATCGCTGCAGCTGGCCGACCACAGGCCCGCGCTTTTTGCTCCAACGCCCATGCACAAGACGTCGGTGATTGATGCCCTCAAGCCAGCCCGTGGAGAGCCCCCGGGAAAACCCCATCTCCAGTTGACGACGCACCGCAGCTGGATCTGAAGCCAATCCATCCAGTTGCTGGCGGTAAGCCTGGGTTGCAGCGGCGACATAGGTGGCGTCCTTTAACCGCCCTTCAATCTTGAAACTGGCGATGCCGAGCTCCACAAGCTCAGGAATCTGCATCCAGGCGGAGAGGTCTTGAGGAGAAAGCAGATAACGCTGATCATCAAGATCCAACGCCTGACCATCAACAACCATTTGGTAAGGCAATCGGCAGGCCTGGGCGCACTCACCGCGGTTGGCACTGCGTTGACCGAGCGACTCACTGGTGAGGCACTGGCCGGAATAGGCCACGCACAACGCCCCATGCACAAACACTTCCAGTGGCATGGCCAACTGCCTGTCGCGCAGCTGGTTCTGCAGACGTCTCAGGTCCTTCAGCGCCAACTCACGGGCCAGCACCACCCGCTCACAGCCAGCGTCAGCCGCCTGAGCAACACCAGCAGCACTGGTGATGGACATCTGGGTGGACCCATGCAGTGCCAATCCAGGAACGAGCTGCTGCGCCAAACGGCAGAGCCCCAAATCCTGAACAATCAGAGCGTCGACGCATGCCTGATCGGCAGCGACCAGCAACTCAGCCGCCTTGGAGAGTTCATCGCTGAACACCAGGACGTTGAAGGTGAGAAAGCCGCGTACGCCCCGGGCGTGCAACCAATCCATGATCTCGCCGAGATCCTGAAGCTGAAAATTTTCGGCTCGAAGCCGGGCGTTGAACGCTTCAACACCGAAATAAACCGCATCGGCACCCTGGGCGACGGCGGCCTTGAGAGCAGCCCAATCACCAGCAGGAGCCAGCAATTCAGGAGTGGTGAAATCGCTCAACGGGTCTGGGCCAGACGGCGGGCGGGTTCAAACAAGCGCAGGGCATCTGACGAGCCTTCAAAACGCCAATGCCAAGGCTCGTAGCTCACACCTTGAATATTGCCGATCGGGAAGGACAAAGTGAAGTGATAAGCGGCCGCATGGTCTTGCAGCCACCGAAACGCGGGTGTGGATTCAAACGATTGCGACAGGTTCGTTCCGGGGTCGTCGCCATCACCAAGGTCGACCGCCAGGCCGGTGCTGTGTTCCGAGTATCCCGGGGGTGCACTGACCTTGGCCCGCTCGCTGGCGGTCTGATTACGTGCCGATTTCACATCAAAGAAAATTCCCTTTTGCAGGGAATGGGAGCGGTAGCCGCTGAGTAAGCGCAAATCGATTCCGTCAGCTGCAGCGGCACGCCGCATCGAACGCAAGGCCTCCGCAGCGTCAACCTGCAGCATCAGACCGGGTGAAATCTCCACCAGAGCGCTCTGATCGGCCTCTGGATAAGGGAAGTGGCCCAAGAGTCGGCCATCTTCGGTGGGACGCTCTGCAATGCCCTCAACGCCTGAAACAGAAGGGGTGAAGCGGGATACCAGCGACGGACCAAACAGGACGGCAGCGAGGGAGCCACCGAAGACAAAACAACACGCCAAAAACAATCCCGATCCGCTGCGACGGACTCGCTGAGGCGGCCGGGAACGACGCGCAACCGGAATGTCGTCCCGACTGGAGCGGCGGGGGGCGGCCGCACGTACCACAGCGATGTTGCAGTGTTGTGACGATCGTAAGGGGGGGCGCCAGGGGGGCCCCACACCCGGCATGCCAACAGTGATAGCGTCGCGCCAACGATCCAGTACTAGGGCTCAGATGCTGCGAGTTGCCGTCGTCGGGGGTGGTCCGAGTGGATCCTGCGCCGCCGAGATTCTTGCCAAAGCTGGCATTCAAACCTGGTTGTTTGAGCGCAAGCTCGACAACGCCAAGCCCTGTGGTGGTGCAATTCCGTTGTGCATGGTCGAAGAATTCGACCTGCCCGACGAGATCATCGACCGCAAAGTGCGGAACATGAAGATGATCTCCCCCTCCAATCGTGAGGTGGACATCAAGCTTGATCCCCTCGGCTACGACGACAACGCCTACATCGGCATGTGTCGCCGTGAGGTGTTTGATGCCTTTCTCAGGAATCGCGCAGCAGACCTCGGCACCACCCTGGTGAATGGTCTGGTTCAGAAAATTGACACCGGCAGCAACCGCCAGGGGCCTTACATCCTCCATTACGCCGATTACAGCGGCGGCGGTCCCACCGGAGAACAGAAGTCCCTGGAAGTCGATCTGATCATTGGCGCCGACGGTGCCAATTCCCGGGTCGCTAAGGCCATGGACGCTGGCGATTACAACGTGGCGATTGCCTTCCAGGAGCGCATCAAGCTTCCCGCGGAGGAGATGACCTACTACGAAGACTTGGCCGAAATGTATGTGGGCACTGATGTGTCCCCTGACTTCTACGCCTGGGTTTTCCCCAAGTACGACCACGTCGCTGTCGGCACCGGCACGATGCAGCAGAACCAGTCCTTGATCAAAGGCCTGCAAAAAGGTATCCGTGAGCGCGCCAACAAACGCCTCTTCAAAGGTGAGGTGATCAAGGTCGAAGCACATCCGATCCCCGAGCATCCCCGTCCCCGCAGGGTCGTTGGTCGCATGGCACTCGTGGGAGATGCCGCTGGTTACGTCACTAAGAGCTCTGGCGAAGGCATCTATTTCGCCGCCAAGAGCGGTCGGATGTGCGCAGAGGCCATTGTTGAAATCTCCAACAACGGTCAGCGCATTCCCACTGAGAAAGAGATCAAGTCGACCTACCTCAAGCGCTGGGACAAGAAATACGGCGCCACTTATGCCGTCCTCGACATCCTCCAGCGCATCTTCTATCGCAACGATGCAGCCCGCGAGGCCTTCGTGGAGATGTGCGATGACATGGATGTGCAGAAGCTGACCTTTGACAGCTATCTGTACAAGCGGGTGGTGATGATGAACCCCTGGCAGCAGATCAAGCTCACCCTGCGCACCTTGGGAAGCCTGCTGCGTGGAGAAGCCCTGGCTCCGTCTGAATACGGTCCTGTGCCTTCTGCAGTTGGACGCTCCGATGGGGATTTCCTCGCCGAGGAGGCCGCCCAAGCGATCCGCGCCCAGGCGAAAGACAAAGACAAAGAAACTGCAGGAGTGAACTAATTAGGCCGAAGCGGAGTCCTTTCAGCGATTCCTTTCAGCTTTTCAATTCCCTGTTGAACTTGCTCCGGTGTCACCGACATCGGAGCTTTTTGTTGTTTCTCCTGCGTCAATCGATTGACCGCATAAACCCCTGCTGCAGCAACAATCAAAGCTGAAATGATCAGCGCAAACCCGTTGCCACCCTGACGGATGACAACGGGCTGAGGAGCTTGAGATGGCTGATCAGCGGAAGATGGGGACGAAGCATTCGAGTGGGCCATGGGCACCTCAAGTCGCTACACCCATCCCAATAGCCTGAGATCAAAGGCCTGTCAGCTTTAGTTCTGGATTAGATCAAAACGGGCCAAGACAGACGCCTGATTGCGAAGCACGCCCAGAAGATTGAGGCGATTGCGGCGCAAGTCAAGGTCATCGGCCATCACCATCACGCTGTCTGGCCCGTCGAAAAAGGCCTCCAAAGCAGGCGTGGCCTCCACCAAAGCATCAGCAAGCTGTTGATACGACCTAGCAGCGGCAAGGGGTTCCAGTTGCAGCACCGCAGCATGCATCGCAGTCTCACTGGGTGAAGCGAATTTGCCCGGGTCGACCACCGCATCAGCCTGAAGCACCGTGGCCTCCAGGTCGCCCTTCTCCGCCAGACGGGCTGCCCGTTGCACAACGGCCTGCAGCGCACCAAGGCGTTGCCCCTCTCTGAGGCTGCCCAGCAAACGGATGCGATCCAACACATCCAGAGGATCAGCCAACAGCCGCTGATCGCTCAGAGTCTCACCGGCCACAGCCTGAACAAGATCGGCCTCATAGCCATCATCTTCCAGCTGAGATTGAATGCGCTGCCGCAACAGAAGCACGAGGTCCGCAGCCAGGGAATGGGCCTCCACCTTGAAATCAGGGAACTGTTGCTGCCAGACCTCAGCGAACTGACGCAGCAGAGCAAAGAGATCCAAGCGCCAACCCCGATCCCAGAGGATCTGGAGAATGCCGTTACCCGCACGACGCAGGGCGTAAGGGTCCGATGAACCCGTGGGGCGCTCCCCTTTGGCGTAGATGCTTAGCAACAGCTCGAGCCGCTCAGCGAGAGCCACAACAGCACCCGCATCGCTCTGTGGCAAATGATCGCCGGCACCACGGGGGTAGTAGTGCTCAACCACGGCTTGAGCCACCTCCCTGGTTTCACCCTCTTCAAGCAGGTATTTGCCACCCATCAGCCCCTGCAGCTCGGGAAATTCACCCACCATCTGGCTCACCAGATCGTTCTTGCAGAAATGGGCGGCCCGCTTGGCAGCGTCCGCAGTCGCCGCTGGCAGTTGGAGCGCCGTCACCAAGCTCGCCGCAAGCAGCTCAATGCGTTCGGTTCGATCCAGCAGGCTGCCGAGCCCGGAGGCAAAGGTGACCCGGGAGAGTGCCTCACGCCGATCAGCACTGGGTTGCTTGCGATCGACATTCAGGAAAAACTCGGCATCGGCCAGGCGAGCACTCAGAACCCGTTCGTTGCCGCGACGAATCTGAGCGTCAGCGGACGCAAGGCCGTTCCCAACCAACAGGAACTCAGGCCGAAGCACATCGCGCGAGGCCAGTCGGAGGGGATCCGGCTGCACCCCGGAGCGGGTGAGGGGGACGTAGCGCTGATGGGATTGCATCACCGTGACGATCACCTCGGGAGGCAGATCCAGATAGCGGTCCGCAATCTCCCCTTGAATGATGCGGGGATCCTCGACCAGATCGACCAACTCCTCAAACAAACCTGACGGACAGTCCAGGGCGCCATCGAAGGAGGAAGCACGTTCCTGAAGGCTCGACTGAATCAGTGCCGCCCGTTGCTGGCGATCGGCATGCACGCCGACCGCAGCTAGGGCCGTGTCGTAATCATCGGCACTGGCCACCTCGACGCCGCCTGGATGGAGACGATGACCTCGGCTACAACGGCCGCTATGCACCACAGGCTCACTAGCCGGCAGGGTCACCGGCACGATCTCGGTTCCAAGCAGGGCCACCAGCCAGCGAACAGGGCGGCTGAAGCGCTGGTCACCATTGCCCCATCGCATGAAACGTCGGCCTTGAAGGGCATCGATCCAGGCGGGAATGCAGTCTTGGAGCAGTGACAAAGCCGGCTGCCCCTTCACCTGCACGGTGGCGAACACGCAGTCACCCTTGGGGGTGGAACGCACCTCAAGCGCAGCGGGGTCGACACCACAACGTTTGGCGAAACCGATCGCTGCGGGACCGGGCTGGCCATCCTTGAAAGCCTGGGCCACCGGAGGGCCCTTGCGCTCTTCACAAAGATCCTCCTGGCCCTCCGCCAGAGCCTTGACCTGCACAGCTAAACGACGGGGGGTGCTGCTCACGCGCACGTCCCCATGGGCCAGTCTCAGATCAGCAAGATCGCGCTGCACCCGCTCCTGAAGCTGGGGGAGTGCCAGACGGGCAAAGTCAGCAGGAAGCTCTTCTGTACCGATTTCGAGCAGGAAGGTTGAGGCCACACCGGTCGGCTCGACAAGGGTCTGACTGTATTGGAAGCCGTTTCGCTAGCTTCGATGAACTGTGATCAATGCGCCAGTGAGCCAGATGACTGTCGACGCCGCAGCAACCTCCAAAGGCGCCGGCAACGGCAAACTGGCGATGGCAGGGCAGCCACTGCCCAAGGCGGAGCAACGCAAGCTCGACAGCGGCCACCTCAAGCAGCCGTTGCTGGATGAGCTCGCCAATGAGCTGCCTTACTTCAGCGAAGACGCACTGCAGTTGCTGAAGTTTCACGGCAGCTACCAGCAGGACGATCGCGATAAACGAGAAAAAGGCAAGGACAAGACCTGGCAGATGATGCTGCGCCTGCGCAGCCCCGGGGGGAGGATTCCCACCGGGCTTTACCTGGCCATGGATGAGCTTGCCGACCGACTGGGCGACGGCACGTTGCGGGCCACCACCCGGCAGGCTTTCCAGATGCACGGTGTGCCGAAAGCCGACCTGAAAGAGGTGATCGGCACGATCGTTCGCAATCTGGGGTCAACCCTGGCCGCCTGCGGCGATATCAATCGCAACGTGATGGCTCCAGCCGCACCGTTCGACAAAGGGGGCTATCCAGCGGCACGTCAGCTGGCGGATGAGATCGCCGATGTTCTGAGCCCTGAAACCGCTGAAGGGTCCTACCTGGATCTTTGGGTCGATGGCGATCTCAGCTACCGGATCAAGCCCAGCCGCAAGGTCAAAAAAGTCCGCTCCCGGCAATTGGAAGGCGGCGTGTTTTCTGGAGATGAGGCAGAACCTCTCTATGGAGACACCTATCTGCCGCGCAAATTCAAGGTGGCGGTGACCGTGCCTGGCGACAACTCGGTGGATCTCCTCACCCAGGACATCGGTCTGGTGGCCTTCACCGAAACCACAGGTGAACTTCGCGGTTGCAACGTCTATGTGGGAGGTGGAATGGGCCGCACCCACAACAAGGAAGAAACCTTTGCTCGCATTGCCGATCCTCTGGGATACGTGCCCGCCGATCAGGTGCTCGACCTGGTTCAAAGCGTTTTGGCCCTCCAACGGGACCATGGCGACCGCAAGCTTCGGCGCCATGCCCGCATGAAGTATCTGCTTCATGACAAGGGAATTCAGTGGTTCCGCGACGAACTCACCCGCACTTACTTCCAAGGGGATCTCAAACCCCTGCGCAACGAGCCCAAAGCCAAACTCCACGACTACCTCGGATGGCACCGCCATCGCGCTGGGATGTGGTTTGTGGGCCTTCCATTGCTGTGCGGTCGCCTGGAAGGGGAGTTCAAAGCAGGGCTCAGGAAGATTGTGGAGACGTATCAGCTGGAAATCCGGCTGACGCCGAATCAGGATCTACTGCTGTGCAACATCGGCACACCGCAACGCGCGTCCATCCGTGCGGCCCTGGCGGAGCTGGGCGTCGAAACCCCCGAGATGCCTGCTCCACTCGCCCGCCATGCGATCGCCTGCCCTGCACTACCAACCTGCGGACTCGCCATTACGGAATCAGAGCGGATCCTTCCCGCAGTGCTGGATCGCCTTGATCACCAGCTGCAGCGCCTCGAGATCGCCAAGCCGGTGCTGATTCGCATGACGGGCTGTCCCAATGGTTGTGCCCGCCCCTACATGGCGGAACTGGCCCTGGTAGGCAGTGGAGTCGAGCAATACCAGCTTTGGCTTGGAGGAAGCGGGAATTTGCAGCGACTGGCCAAGCCATACCTGCAAAAAATGCCTCTCGATCAGCTGGAAACCACGCTTGAACCGCTGCTCGTCAGCTGGAAAGAAGCGGGTGGGCGACGCAGCCTTGGCGATCACGTGCACAAGCTCGGTGATGAGGCTGTCGCCGAACTACTCAACGTTTAAGCGACCAGAAGTAAGCGACCAGAAGCACTCAACACGCAGGATCACAGCATCCATAAAGAGCCTGGTCGTAACCAGTTCGCCAGGCCCAAAGCTGATCGCCAAAGCTGAAATGCCACCACTCATGGGGATGGCGGCAGAACCCTTGTGACTCCAATACGCGGGCGAGCAACGAGCGCCGATCGTGGAATTGAGCCCCCTGGGGGTCAGCTCCTGTACGCGCGGCCTCGGCGTAGAAATCCGGCTCGGACACCGCACCGATCGCATCAATCGCTCCCCCCATCTCCAAAGGTTCCCCCTGCAGATTCGCCAAGGTGAGATCGACCGCGGCACCCGTGCTGTGCGGTGGTGGCGTTGATGGATCATTGCTCGGAGGAGCCCAGAAACGCCCCACACTTCGTCGCACCTCATCCCAGGCAGCCTGAAGTGCAGGGTCAGGTGACTGCCCTTGCGCCGATGGGTCAAGCGGAGAAAGGCCAAGGCGGGCCCCCTCTTCAGCCACAGCGTGCTCGACCATGAAGCGCTGCACTGGAATGGGTCGCCAGGCATCAAAGATGGCGAAGCACAGATCAGGGTGCTGACGTCGGAGCTGCTGCTCTGCTGCGATTAGTCGCTGACGGACACCCTCCCGAAGGACAAAGGGATCCGCGGCCTGGCCGTAGGGCGCCCCTAAGGATTGATAGGGATGGGGGCAAAGACATAACAGCTCAGGACGCAGAGGGCGCAAAGGCTCTCCGCAATCCTTGATTTCTCGGTCGCTCCACGGACGCAACACCGATGCCTTGGCGAGTGGCACCAGAGTCGCAGACACGCGCTCAACCAAGCCATTTCCACAAGTGAACACTGGTTTTCCCCAGGTTGCGTCTCACGGGAGCCGATCCAGGCTCGGGTCGGCTGCGTTACACCCCACTAGCGGCTTAGGCAACCGACAACCATTAAGCCATTCTTCAGATCCTCGGCAATGAAGAACTAGCCCCTGAGGAAAAGACTGCAGCGCAGGAGATCTCGGCGACAAAGCCTCAAAAGAGAACGAGAGGCAAGCGCCAACCAAAACAACCAACACCCGCCTGCTTTGTGAGCAAAAGCTGAAAAAATAAGCAAAAATAAACAAGCGAGACCCAAACGAGACTCATGCCTGTGGAAATTACTGGCGCTTAATTGAGTTGCCCAGCACTGGTCATTCTTAGCAGTTGATTCTCAAGCAATTGACGCAGCACGGGGTAGCCATTGAGACCAGGATCCTCCTGAATCAAACGGCTCGCTTCCTCGCGTGCATCATCGAGAACGGCACCGTCATCGGCAAGGCTGGCCAGAGCCAGATCAGGCAAGCCTGATTGGCGCGTCCCGAGAACTTGGCCAGGCCCCCGAAGGCGCAAATCCATCTCGGCAATTTCAAACCCATCGGTGGATCGCACCAACACATCCAGGCGCTGCCGAGCCAAAGGATTACGGCTGTCATTCACCAACAGACAGTGGGAAGCCGCAGCACCACGGCCGACTCGCCCTCGCAGCTGGTGCAGCTGGGCCAGGCCAAAGCGGTCAGCATGGTCAATCACCATCACACTGGCCTCCGGCACATCCACACCCACCTCCACCACCGTTGTGGAGACGAGAACCTGACAATCGCCACGGGCAAACGCCTGAATCACCGCCTGTTTCTCAGCACTGTTCAGACGTCCATGCAGCAAGCCCACAGAACAATCGGGAAACACCTCTTCCACCAGTTGTCGATGAACATCAACGGCGGAACGAAGATCCATCTTTTCTGACTCCTCGACAAGAGGCAGAACCACATACGCACGCTGACCCGCCTGCACTTGCTCTCGGATCAAGTCGTAGGCCTGATCACGATCAGATCCCGAAATCTGACGGGTTTGGATTGGTGTGCGCCCGGGAGGAAGCTCATCAATCTGACTGACATCCAGGTCTCCGTGAAGCGAAAGGGCGAGGGTTCGCGGAATCGGGGTTGCCGTCATCGTGAGCAGATGCGGTTGCAGACCTTTGCTGAGTAAGCGATTGCGCTGACGCACGCCAAAACGATGCTGTTCGTCAACGACCACAAGACCGAGGCGGGAGAAGTCGACCGGGTCTTCGATCAGAGCATGGGTACCCACCAGAATGCGCAGGGTGCCATTGGCCAGATCGGTGAGCATGCGGCGTCGATTGGGCCTTGAGGTGGAGCCAGTGAGCAGCTCCACGCTGATGTGCAGCGGGGTGAGCCACTGGCAAAGACTGCGGTAGTGCTGTTCAGCCAGCACCTCGGTGGGAGCCATCAACGCGCCTTGCCAACCGGCATCCACCGCATTCAGCAACGCCGCAACAGCCACGACCGTTTTCCCGCTTCCCACATCCCCTTGCACCAAACGGGCCATCGGTTCCGCCTTGGCCAGATCGACTTCAATCTCAGCCAGCACCCGTTGTTGTGCTGCAGTCAAGTCAAAGGGCAGCAAGCTCAGGAAGCGGCCGACGAGACCATCGCGCTGACCGACCCCTTCAAGACACGGGGCTTGACGCTGACGGTGTGCAGCTCGGCGCTGCATCAAACCCAGCTGAAGCAAGAGAAATTCGTCAAACACCAAGCGCCGCCGCGCCCGCTGTAGAGCATCCCGATTCTTCGGGCGATGGATTTGATCGAGGGCCAAAGGGCGGGACATCAGCTCAAGGGCGTCACGCCGATCGGCACTGAGAGGCTCTGGCCAGTGCTGAGCAGCCGGCAGCACTAACGCAACGAGCTTGCGCAGGCGATCGGCGGCGAGCCCCTCAGTAAGTGCATACACAGGGAGCAATCTCCCGATCTGAGGGGATCGAACCGGAGCGCTTGCACTCTCCAACACCTCAATCAGCGGATCCTGAAAACTGAGACCGTAGGGGCCGGATTTCACCAGACCACTAATGGCTACGGTGGCCCCAACTGGATATTGGCGGGTCTGGGTGTGCAGTGCCGCTGGGCTGCTGAATCGTTTGCCTGCAAGAAAACGCGTCACCTTGAGCCGTCCGGTCGGATCCTGAACCTGCAGCTCAAGAATCGAGAGATTGGGATTGCGCGGACTGGTGAATCCGTGGCAGCGCCGCACGGTGGCCACAATCGTTGCCGTCGTTCCGGGTTCCAGCGCTTCAATGCGCCGCATCGCCGAATAGTCGACGTAATCGCGGGGGTAGTAGAGCAACAGATCGCGGACCAGCAGCAACCCGAGCGAAGCCAATCGCTCAGCCAACTTCGGGCCAATTCCCTTCACGCGCGACAAGGGTGCATCGAGGACCAACGTCCCTTGTCCATCCGCCGATCGCTGCGGCGCGGAAGACTCCACCACCCGCAACCGGGGCGGGGCCATCGGACGCGTGGGCTCCAAGCGTTGGCGCAATCCATGCAGCCACTGCCGGGTGATCGTGACCAACCGGCGGCGGGAGGGCTCAGGCAGACCGGGGTAGTCGCAATAGGAGACCACAAAGTCTTGGAGACGTGCCCGGCTATCGGCAGGGAGCGGAATCGGAGGTGGCTCCCCAAGTTGGCGCACAAGAAAATTGTGAAAGCGCTCTTGGCGCCCCTGCAGATCGCCAAAGCCACGATCCGCCTCAAGCGTGAGAGCTGTCTGCAGAGGCCGTAACCATGCAGCAAGCAACTCCAGATCAGCGGCAGAACAGCCCTGATTCAGCTCTGGGGCGGATTGGTTGGAGGACTCGGCCACCACTGCGTCTGCACCTGTTGGGTCTGGGCACGCCTCTGCCAATGGCGTTCCTGTCGCACCATTGTGAGCAGATTGCGCCGGCGCTGGCGGAGCTTGGCTCTGCTACGACGCAATGGAGGGCCGTCGAATTCCAGTTCGGAGGGTCGCAAAAGGACGCAGGTGAGATCCATCAACGGCTCCCCCGGGGTCGTCATCGGCAATGGGACGCGCAGTCTGAGCAAATTGGACGGAGCCGGCAGCGTCTCCACCTGACCATTGAGAACCGCATCGAGAAGGCTCATCGGCAGAAGGCTGCTGGCCAGACCGGCGCGCAGCAACTCCACGTTGATGGCATGGGAAAGATTGCGGAGCCGTCGCACAATCGCCTGATCCAAGCCATCGAGCCAGCGCAAGAGCTCCAACGGCATGGTGGGCATAAAGGCGGAAGCCTCGGAGGATTCCGCGGCATCACTGATGGCGTCGTTGTCGGCAGTCGGGCCTAGTCCGTCATGGTCGCCTGGCCCATCCATGGCCTGACCTGCCATCACAAACAGCGAACGCAGGAGATCAAGATCGCTGGTCCCCTCTCCGTTCTGTTCCAGATCCGCCTCAGCCTGTTGCACGGACTCTTCCGGGGGATCATCGAAACTCAGATCCAGATCCGAAGGGTCGTGGGTGTCGTGATCGGTTTCACTGTCGCCTGATTCACGCGGGGTGACCAATCCATCCAACAGCGCTGGCTGATCGATTGGGGGAGCAAAACTGAGGTTCACGGACCCACCCGCAGCATCCGAATCCCCGGGTTGATTGGAGGGCAAATCAGTTGATTCCCCATCCGAGGGTTCTGTGGAACGCTGCAACCCCTCAACCATCGCCTGCTGAGCCTGTTGTCGACGCTGCTTGCGTTCCCTAGCCAGGTTCTTGGCGAGTAACTGAAGCTGCTCAATCGTGAGCAGCGAAGTGCAACGCTGCACCAATTGGTCGATGCGCTCCTGAAGAGACTCCCTCTCTTGATCGGAGACTTGGCTCAGGCATTCCGGCTCTAAGGAGCAGAGCCATTCCGCCAAGGAACGATGCACTGCTGTTGCCAAACTCTCGCGCAGCACAACAAGGTAGTGCGCTTGGTCAGCATAAAAAGCCGGTGCCGATTGACGGCACCAGCTCTGAAGACGTGCGAATTGCTCGTCTGGGTTGTGCGGTTTCAAACCGTCCTGGTCTGAAGCCAAGATCAGCCTTTGGTCATCGATGCCACTTCGGCAGCGAAATCATTCTCTTCAATCTCAATGCCCTCACCCAAGGTGTAGCGGGTAAAGCGACGCACCTTGACGTTCTCGCCGATCTTGCCTGCGGTCTGCTTGACCAGCTCGGCCACGGTGATCGAGCTGTCTTTGATGAAGGGCTGCTCCATCAGTGCAAGTTCCTTCAGGCGCTTGCCAATGCGGCCCTCAACGATCTTCTCTTTCATCTGTTCAGGCTTGCCCTCGAGATCATCGCGACCCATCTCGATGGACTTTTCGCGCTCACGGATTTCAGAAGGGATCTCATCGGTGCTGACGTACTCAACACCAGGGCAAGCTGCAACCTGCATGGCCACGTCACGCAGAAGCTCCTGGAACATGTCGCCACGGGCGACGAAGTCGGTTTCACAGTTGACTTCAACCAGGACACCAACGCGAGCACCCGTGTGGATGTAGCTGCCGATCGCACCCTCA
Organism: Synechococcus sp. RS9916; assembly: GCF_000153825.1. Lineage (NCBI taxonomy): Bacteria > Bacillati > Cyanobacteriota > Cyanophyceae > Synechococcales > Synechococcaceae > Synechococcus > Synechococcus sp. RS9916. The sequence continues at coordinate 562,030 of NZ_DS022299.1, read as the reverse complement.
GCCGCAGTGCGGCCAGATTTCTTCTCAGCGCTGGCGATACCTTTCTGACGCAGCCATTCAATGGCTTTATTGGCATCGCCTTCAGTTGCTGCAAGGGCTTTCTTGCAGTCCATCATTCCTGCGCCGGTCTTGTCGCGCAGTTCCTTGACGAGCTTGGCGGATACGGCAGCAGCCATCGGAGGAGGGGAAATAAAGAAATTGGATGAGAAGAGCCGCCGTCCCGCAGGAGCGGGATGGCGGCAGAAACCGAGTGGTTAGGCGAGATCAGCCCTGGCTGTCGTCGCCACCACGCTGATCGTTGGAACCGTGACGGCCTTCGTTGATGGCATCTGCCAGACGGCTCAACACCAGCTGAACGGAACGCACAGCATCGTCGTTGCAAGGGATGGGCACCTCGCAAAGGTCGGGATCGCAATTGGTGTCCAACATGGAGACCAGGGGGATGTCCAACTTGCGAGCCTCGAGCACTGCGTTGGTCTCGCGACGTTGATCCACCAGGACCACCACGTCGGGAAGACGACGCATGTTCTTGAGGCCACCCAGGTACTTCTGGAGACGATCAAGCTCGCGGCGCAGCACGGCTGCTTCTTTCTTCGGACGCATGGCGATGGCACCACTGGACTCCATGCGCTCGAGGTCTTTGAGACGATCGATACGCGCTTTCATGGTGGTCCAGTTGGTGAGCATGCCGCCCAACCAACGCTGGTTCACGTAAGAACCACCACAACGGGCAGCCTCCAGGGCCACCACTTCGGATGCTTGCTTTTTGGTACCAACAAAAAGGAAACGCTTGCCGCTGCGAGCTGCGGAGCGCACCCACTTGTAAGCGTTGTTCATGCAGACGGCCGTCTGCACGAGGTCAATGATGTGAACTCCGTTGCGCGCGCAATAGATGTAGCGCGACATCTTGGGGTTCCAACGACGGGTCTGGTGCCCAAAGTGGGCGCCAGCTTCCATCATCTCAGCGAGAGTGACAACAGCCATAGTGATTGAGGTTTCGGGTTCGCCTCCACCTGTCAGGGATGGTCAAAGACCAGCACCCGAAACAGACAGGTGTGCGGGTTGAAAGAACCCAGTGAATTTATCAAAAAGCCGGTCAACGAATTCCGAGCGCCCTGGCTTCCCGATACAGCGCCCTGACACCAATGCGATTGAGAGGAAGACGCAGCAATTCCATCGCCAAAGCAGCGCGACCATGGCTGATCAGCCAATTCAGCAATGGGCGCAAGGAACGCTCATTGATAAGCCCCCCAAGCGTCAGAAGTTCCCAGAGCAGCCGATGCAACCAGGTGAACTGAATAATGAAACGCACGCGCCGGGTGGGGTGCTTGCGATAAAAAACGAGCCCCATCTTGGCCCGCTCCTGCTCGACCCTGATCAGATCAGGAATCTGGGTCATGCTCAGCGCTGGGTGCCAGTGATACCCGACGGCTTCAGGGCATTTCACCAGCACCACCCCCATTTGGCGCAGGCGTTCCCCCAGCTCGAGATCTTCCCAGCCATAAAGGCGGAAGCCCAGATCGAACAAACCTGACTGCTGCAGCACTGACCGGTCGATGGCCACGTTGCCTGTGGCGAAATAAGCCCAAGACAGATCCCGCAATTTGTGGCGTTCGGCGGTCGGATCTTCAAAGTTGGCCGTGTTGATCACAGCGCCGTAGGTGAAGCACAGGCGATCGCCGCGCTGCGTCCAGGTGCGTTGGAGGGCACGGGCATGACTGGCAAGAAACCCCGGCATCACCACCAGGTCACTGTCGATGAAGACGATGACATCCCCTCGAGCCTGGTCAACACCTCGGTTGCGTCCCTCCGCCGGCCCGCCATGGGCCTGTTCAAAAAGGCGAACATGGGGGAAGCGATCGGACTGCTGGCGAAGCCGATCAGGGGTGCCATCCGTGGAGCCATCGTCAACCAGAACGACCTCATAGCCCTCGATCTCACCAGACGGCGTCTGCTGCTCCAAAGCCACCAGACACTTCTCCAGAATCGGCCAGCGGTTGTAGGTGGGGATGACGACGCTGATAAACATCCGCGCACGACCGCAGCGAGTGGACAACCAGCCTAAAGACATGAAAAAAGGGGGACCTTTCGCCCCCCTTCAACGTTGAAAACGTGGGTGAATCAGTCAGCAGCGCCGCCGTTGTTGGCAGTACCGGTCACACCATTGCCAGCACCTTCACCACGGCCGTCATTCCGCATCTTGCGCTTCTTGAACTTGCGGGCGTAGGCGCGGTTGCGCTCCTGCTTTTCCTTCTTGAGGTTCCTGCGCTTGGCCATCGCGTGGGGTGATGAAACGAATTGGTTTCGATCAATCTACCCAACCGAGGTGAACAAGCGGCCATCTTCCATTCGAACCAGGCGATCTGCCACATCAAGAATGCGCGGGTCGTGGGTCACCATCAACACCGAACACGCTTGTTCCCGGGCGAGCCGTTTGAGCAAATCCACCACCTCGCGGCCTGTTGTGCTGTCAAGAGCAGCCGTGGGTTCATCCGCCAACAACAACTGGGGATGGGCGGCCAGGGCCCTTGCAATCGCGACACGCTGTTTCTGTCCCCCGGAAAGATCGTGGGGGAGCTTACCGAGGTGATCACCAAGACCGACAGCTCGCAGCCACTCCCTGGCCAGGTTGCGGCGGGCGAGATAGGAGCGGTCATTCAACAGATCCGCACCCATTTGCACGTTCTGCTCAGCCGTGAGACATCGCAGCAGATTGTGCCCTTGAAAGATCATGCCAATGCGGCGGCGCAGCTTTTGCCGGGCGCCGCGGCCAGCCCCTTGCAGCGACTGGCCCAGCACAGAAACCTGGCCCTCCTGGACTGTTCGCAGCGCGCCAATCAAGGTGAGCAGGGTGGTCTTGCCGCAACCGGAGGGACCGGTCAGAAGCACCACCTCACCAGGCTCAATCCTGAGATCAACAGACTGCAGCACCTGACGGCGATTGCTGCCGCGGCCATACCAATGGCTCAAACCTTCAATCGCAACGGTGGAGCCCATTCAGAAGATCTCCGCTGGGTCAGCATCCACAAGACGGCGCATGGCCAGTCCTGCGGACAGCATGCACATCACAAGAATCATGGTGAACACGGTGGCAGCCCGCGTGACATCCATGCCAACAGGCAACCGCGTGGCCTCCCGCACAAACCAGTACAACCCCTGGCCGGCCAGATAGGCCGGCACATATCCGATCAAGGCCAGCAGTAAGCCTTCGCGCACCACCACACCCACCAGGGTGATCACGCGGTAGCCCATCGCCATCAAGGTGGCGTATTCAGGCAAGTGATCGCTGACGTCGGTGTACAGCACCTGATAAACGATCACGCAGCCCACCACAAATCCCATGGCGGCGCCGAGCGTGAAGATGAAACCGATCGACGTACTGCTCCGCCAGTAATTTTGTTCAAAGTCAATGAACCCCTGCTTCGTCAGCACCTTGACGTCCTGGGGAAGCAGGGCGGCGAGTCGGGACTGCACCGCTAACGGATCGGCCCCTGGCTTCAGGCGAATGAGCCCAAGCTCAATACTGCCCGGGGGCTTGTTCGGCATCAGGTCGAGGAACGTCTCTGTGCTGGTGAGCAAGTTGCCATCCGCACCAAAACTGGTTCCCAAGGCCACCAGTCCAGCCACACGAACCCGGTTACCACCGATTTCACTTTCAACCGTGCGCCCCTGCTTAAACCACTCCGCAACGGGACCGAATTCAGGCCTGGAGCGCTCATCAAACAGCACCCTGCCTTTCTGGGAGAGCGGCCGGCTCTTGGCGGCCAATTCGGGGTCCACGAAGAACGGGTCCTCCGGATCAAATCCCAGACCCAGAATCGAGCGGGTGCTTTTGGTTTCCGGATTTCGCCACAGCATCAAGCTCCAATGCACGGGAGTGATGCCCTCCACTTCGGTATCAGCCATCGTCTGGATTAAGCGCCGCTTGGGAAACCCAGCCATGCGCACCGAGCTCGTGGAACGCGGACTGATCAACACCAGATCGGCATCAAAACGCCGATGCACGGTGACGCTGGCGTCAAACAGCCCATCGCGGAAGCCAAGCTGCATGAACATCAAAATGCCCGCAAAGCTGATGCCCGCCAGAGCCACAATCAGCCGAACGGGCTGACGAACCAACATCAACGAGGCCAGCGGAATCCGTCGGCGTTGCCAGAAGCCCACGTTCACTGCGCGCTGAAGCGGGCGATCACCTTCATGCCGGCCAGGGAGCGAACCCTCTGCGCCGACTGAGGATCGAGCTTGACTCTGACCTCCACAATCCGGGCATCGGCATCACCGGTGGGATCAGTCGACAACACCTGCCGCTGCCGCACCTGGGGACTGATGGCCGTCACCGAACCGCTGAGGGTGCCTTTGAAGCCACCGTTCTCACTCGTTAAGGCGACCGGTTGACCAACACGGACACGATTGATGTCGGACTCATAGACCTCCAACAGCGCTCCCATCGCCTGACTGGCCCCCACCTCGATCACACCATCGGATCCGGGACGCTCGCCTTCCCGGGTGTGGATCCGCAACGCGAGCCCATCAAGGGGCGAACGAAGCTCGCTATTGGCCAGATCGGCCATGAGTTTGCGCTGTTCCGCCTCAGCCTGTTGTTGCTCTCCCTGGAGACGAAGCAACTCATCACGCTTCTCATCGAGCAGCACCAAAGACGCGGCACCTACCTCAGCGGCCTTGGCGTAGCGCTGCACTTCGCGAACCTGAAGTTTGATCTCTGCAGCCCGCGTGCGCAAACGGGCCTGCACACCAGCGAGGTCAGCCTGAATCTGCGGACGGTTATCGAAGCGAGCCAAAACCTGACCTTTGCGGAGGCTTTCCCCCTCTGACACCAACAGCTCGGCCACCCGCGGGGTGCCACCAAAACCACTAATGGGTGCCGCCAAACGACGCACATCACCGGCTGGCGCGAGTCGTCCGAGGGCAGCCACCGCCTCAGGAGCACGAACGACTGGGCTGGGGACCTGCGGTTGAACCTCAGCCTGGCGGCGCGTCAGCTGCAGCAAACCGAACACAACGGCGAGACCGAGTCCCCCAGTCAGCAGCAAAAGAGCTGGTCGGCGCATCAGAGCGTGGGCGGATTGTCGAAGAGCAGCTCCTCGATGTAGCGATCGGCCCATTCGACGGTGAACGCCTTCTCCAACACGCGGCGTGTTTTGTCGTTGCGCTTCTGTTGGAGGCAATAGGAGAGCTGGCCCTGATGACGATTGATCGTAGAAGGATTGTCTGAGGAATCAGGCTCCGTGGTTTCCACCGCCTGACGCAAGACATCAAGGTATTGGCCAACCAAGTCCACAAACCAACCTTCTTCGGTGCTGTTCACAGGGCGGATGAAGCGAACGAAGGGGGAAAAGATGGTTCCCCAAGCAGGAAGTTCCCTCACCTGTTCGAACGGCGGGAGGGTGATCGCCTCCAGCGGCTGACGCACGGAAGCAGGCAGATCTGATCCCACCGGTGAAAGATCGACAATCGCTGCCGAGATGCCTGCAGGGCTGGCAACAATGTCGGCGCCAAACACCGGCAGGTCGAAGCGGGGATCAGGGAAAAAAACGCAGTGCAGAATCTGCAGACCAAGCCCCAGGCGTGCCGTCTCCAGATGGAGTTTGCGCAGCCCGCGGCATTGGTTCAGCTCATTGCGAATAAACAGTGCTTCGCCATCCAACGTGGCCGTAATCGCTTCAAGCGCCGGGTCCACAGCAAGGGGTGCAAGCTCGGGCATGGCAGAGCGGCATTCACGGATGCGATCGGCCAAGGCATCCACCAGGGGATGCAGCTCCTTGGAAGGTGATGAGGTCGAGGGCACTGGCGTGGCTCAGCACTACTGGAAGCTATGGGGACTATGCCGCACGTCTCTGCTCGATCGCCTCAACAGCCAAAAACCAGGCGTCACCGGAATAGTCTGGGGTCCTGCGACATGGGGTCCCGATCCGCTGCTCGAACGGTCTTGAACTGACCTATCAGACGTTGGCCAACGGCTGTCGCTGCGTCTTCGCCCCCATCCCCGAAGCAGGACTCACCTGCCTTGATTTCTGGTGCAAAGCCGGGAGTGCCTTCGAGCAACCAGGCGAGGAGGGACTTGCGCATTTCTTGGAACACATGGTGTTCAAGGGCAGCCAACGCCTCGAGGCTGGAGCCTTTGACTTGCGTGTTGAAGCCCTCGGAGGCAGCAGCAACGCGGCCACCGGCTTCGACGACGTGCATTTCCATGTGCTCGTGCCACCGGACGGTGCCCAGGAGGCGCTTGAGCTGCTGCTCGACTTGGTTCTGGAGCCGGCACTTCGCGCCGATGCTTACGCCATGGAGCGTGATGTGGTGCTGGAGGAAATCGCCCAATACCGCGATCAACCGGATGAACAAGTGGTGCAGCAGTTGCTGGCAGCCAGCTGCCCAACCCACCCTTACGGACGCCCCATCCTGGGCTGGGAAGACAGCTTGAAAGCGAGCACACCGGCGACCATGGCGGCCTTCCATCGACGTCGCTATCGGGGCCCGAACTGTTGTTTGCTCGTGACAGGGGCGATTCCTGACGGACTACCCCAAGATTTGCGGACTGGACGCTTGGCCGATCTGGAGAGTGGGAGCTCGGATGGACCCGAAGACACCCCTGCTGCACCAACCCAAGGACGTCTTTCGTTTCAATCCGGCCACTCCAAGATCCAGGTTGACCGTCTCGAAGCGGCGCGACTGCTGATGGCCTGGCCTGCTGCACCAGCGGGTCAACAGCATCACGTGATGGGCTACGACCTGGCCACCACACTGCTGGCCGAGGGACGTCGAAGCCGCCTCGTGGAGCGATTACGCGAACAGCTGCAGATCGTCGAATCCATTGACATGGATCTCACAACCCTCGAGCAAGGAAGCCTGGTGATGTTGGAAGCCTGCTGTCCTCCCGAGACCATCGACGACGTGGAGAAGGAAGTGCATCGGGTCCTCCGGCAATGCAGTACTGAATCTGTCCAACCTGAGGAACTCGAACGGGCTCGGCAACTGGTCGGAAACGGGTTGCGCTTCAGCCTGGAAGCTCCTGGTTCTGTTGCTGCCATTGCTGGCTCGCAAGCGCTTTGGCGAACCCCTCAAGCGCCTTTGGCCGCACTGGCCGATCTTGACCAGTGGACAGCCGCTGAACTGCAGCGCGACGTGTTTTCCCATCTTCAACCCGATCGGGCCTACACCCTCGTGGCACTACCGAAGGAGGGAGGCTGATGAACCCGGCATCCGAGCTGATTCTTGATCCCCACACAACGGCAGGAGTGCTGGCCGCCAAACTCTGGATCCGGCGTGGAAGTGCCTGCGATCCCCACCAGCAACGCGGCGCCCATCAATTGCTGGGCTCCTTGCTCAGCCGCGGCTGCGGTCCCTATGGACCGATGGAGCTCGCCGATCTGGTGGAAGGCAGCGGTGCAGGCCTGCGCTGTGACACCAACGAAGACGGATTACTGATCAGCCTGAAATGCCGTGACAACGACGCCGAGCGCCTGTTGCCGGTGATCGGATGGATGGTGCACCAGCCCCATCTGCTGCCCGATCAGGTGGAGCTGGAAAAAGAGCTGAGCCTCCAAGCCCTGGTGCGCCAGAAGGAAGATCCTTTCCATCTGGCTTACGACGGATGGCGGACCCTGGCCTACGGCTCCGGAGGCTATGGCCATGACCCCTTGGGTGTCACCGGTGACCTCGACAAACTGGAGCGTGATCAGCTTGTCGCCCTGGCCAAGCAGCTCGATGGTGCATCGAGTGTTCTGGCGATGTCGGGCACGATTCCCAAGGCGCTACTCAACTTGCTGAACGACCACGAGGCGTTCCAATCGCAAGCCGCTTCATCAGCGACAGACAACGGCATCCAAGACCAGGCCACTGTCAGCAGCGAAGACCGACCGCAAAGCCTTTGCCTGCGCGTTCAGAACACAGAGCAAGTGGTGATGATGCTTGGCCAACCGAGCCTGCCCCACGGCCACGCGGATGACCCTGCCCTGCGCCTGCTGCAAACCCACCTCGGTCAGGGCATGTCGAGCCTGCTGTTCCGTCGACTGCGGGAAGAGCATGGAGTGGCCTACGACGTGGGAGTTCATTACCCAGCGCGGGCTGAGGCCAGTCCTTTTGTGTTCCATGCCGCCACCAGCGTGGACAAGGCATCCCTGAGCCTGTCTCTGCTCCATGAGAGCTGGAATGAACTTTGCAGCACTCCCCTGAGTGAGGCCGATTTGCAGCTCGCCAGAGTCAAGGTGCGTGGGCAACTCGCCCATGGCTCCCAGACCACAGGCCAGCGCGCTGAACGGCGGGCCCAACTCAGGGGTCTAGGGCTCCCTGATGACTACGACCAGCGGAGCCTTGCCGTGATGGATGCGTTGGACGCCAACGCTGTTCAAGACGCTGCGCAACGCCATCTGGGACACCCTCTTCTCAGCCTCTGCGGGCCTGAAACTTCGCTCAGGGCCCTTGGTGATCAGTGGGAACAGAAGCAGGAGAGGCAGAGGCCGATCCCGCATCAGCAGGACTGAGATGGTCGATTGGCAAAAGAAAGGTGCCCCTGCGGAAGCGCACCGCTGCGGTTTGCATGGGCCTTAAACCAACCACTTCACCCAGCTCATCGCTGGTCACCAGATCGGGGGGACGCAACATCGGCATTGGATCGGCTGTTTTGAGGTACGACAGACGTCGCGCCAGGCGCACCTGATCACCGATTGAAACGTCCATGCACCCTGGGCGAAGTGGGGATAAGGCGAACAAGGCTAAAACTTGAATCGGGCCTGAGTGTTCACATTCTTGGGGCGATGCTGAATGGCATCGATCCCTTCAGGCTCTCAAACATTCAAGCTGTTGACGAAAGCCTCAGTGCAGTCCACCCAAAAGTCCACCGCCTCTACAAGCGTGTTGGTCGAGGAGAAAGAGGGGTGTGAGTTCCCCTCCTGCTCAACAATCGTCAGACAATTGAGATGCTGTTGGGGGCCGCTGGGCAGCTCGTCGGCATTGGATCAGGCTTGCCCTCTGACATGGCTTTTGCACGATGGTACATCTGGCTATCAGTGGCACCCTGAGCTTCCATTGCTGCTGCAACGACTGCCCAATTGCGGATTTCGTAGGTCATTGAGATGGGAAATCAAATCGACCTGAAAACCTTGGCGAAACTCCTGAGGTCCTCGTGACGGAGATTTCCACACTCGCTCAACCCCTCAACCCCAAAGACAATCTGCTAGGAACCACCACGGTTACACCTGATACGTCAACCCGCCGTCATGGAACGCAATAATCGAAACGTACTGGGGGAAGGAATGAACGAGGACGTCGTGGCAACCTTCAATTACAACCTGACTGCTTTGAAGCTCGAGTTCAAGACGACCTGTGATGCCCTCCGAAACTGGCCAGGAGGAGCAGCAGAAGAGCAGGACTTCTTGCAGCACAAGAAACAAGAACTCTTTAGGGCTTTAATGGAGCATTCATTTGAAAACGAGTCTGTCTGACTGGGTCTGGACACCTCTCGGCTGGGTCTTTGAACCCAGTTGGTGGACTCTCTAAAAGTCTTTTGCACCCTGGGCAATCAGCGTCTCCTGCTGCAGGATGGGTCGAGCTGATTGCAGCCCGTGCGGGCACTGGCCACCTGGAGCGGCGCTTTCGCCGGCCTGATGTTGATCCTCGTGGGCGGCCTCGTTCCCGCAGCGTTTGTGGTTCCAACCAATCCTTTGCAGGTGTTGCCCCTCCCCAGCACCTGGCAAGTGCCCGCTCTGTTGGTCTGCACCCTGGTCTGCGGACCCCGTTCAGGGGTCATTGCCGCCATGGCTTATCTCACCGTTGGCCTGGTGGATCTGCCGGTGTTTCATGAAGGCGGTGGTCTCGGCTATTTGCTCAATCCAGGATTCGGCTACCTGGCCGGCTTCGTGCCTGCGGCCTGGCTCTGCGGCCGTCTCTCCCAGCAAGACGGCATGAATGAATTGGGGCGACTGAGCTTGGCCGCCCTGGCAGGACTTCTGATGATTCAGGCCTGTGGTGTGCTCAACCTGCTGATTGGCGCTTTGTTTGGCCGATGGAGTGAGCCATTGGCACAGTTGATCTTCAGCTACAGCCTTGGGCCGCTGCCGGCCCAGATGGCGTTGTGTGTGGCCGCAGGCCTGCTGGCACTTCCGCTACGCCGCCTCCTGCTGGTCGAATGATGCGTCCCTTGCGCCCCCTACCCAGCCAGCTGGCCCGCAGACCGCTGTTGCTGATCACTTTGGTGATTGTGGTGATCGATCAGGCCAGCAAGGCTTGGGTCTGCGCCCATTTGCAGCCAGGACTTCCCGCACCCTTTTTGCCTGGTCTGTTGCAGCTGCGCTGGGTGCGCAATACAGGAGCAGCCTTCAGTCTGTTCCGTGATTCCACTCTCGTGTTGGGGTTGCTGAGCTTGGTGGTGGCCCTAGGGGTGGCGGTCTGGATCTGGAAGAGTCGACAACAACCGTTTTGGCAGGGCCTGGCGCTGGCCTTCCTGCTGGGGGGAACCGTGGGAAATGGCATTGATCGCTGGAGTCTTGGCCACGTGACCGACTTTCTCGAGCTGGTGCCAATCAACTTTCCGATCTTCAATGGCGCCGATATCGCCATCAATCTGGCCGTTGCCTGCTTCGTGATCGATGCGCTGACACGCCGCCATGAGCACCACAAACGCTGACGTCAGTCGGGGCGAGCCTGGCAGCAGTTCCAATCCAGGGCAGTGGCAACTGCTGATTCATCAGGGGGATCAGCCCGACAGATGCCTCACCCTGCATGGCGGCCTCTATCGCATTGGACGCGACCAAACCCTTGAGATTGCACTGGACCACGGCGCCGTCAGCAGGGTTCATGCCGTGCTCGAACGGAACGGGCGCCGTTGGCGGCTGAAGGATCTGCAATCCACCAATGGGTTGTGGTGGAAAGGGCGGCGTGTGCAGACCTTGGAGCTCCGCGATGGTGATCGTGTCGCCTTAGCGCCTGAAACTGAAAGCAGTGCTCCAGTGCTGCAGTTTCAGCACCCAGCCGAACGCTGGCGCCGTCGCTTGGAACGGAGCTTGGCCGCGGTGGTGCTCGCAGGTTTGGGGGGAGGCGGCTTATTGCTGTTGTTGGCGGCCGTGACCTTGCCGGTGCGGGGACGCCTGGCGGCGGTGCAGGGACCGATTGCGATTTACGACCGCAACAACATTCCGCTGCATTCGATCGACTCCAGTCGCCACCGCGAACTTCCTGCCCTCGGGAGCTTTTCGCCCTCCCTGGTCGATGCTCTGCTGAGCAGCGAAGACAACCGCTTCTGGTGGCATCCGGGTGTGGACCCGATTGGCACGCTGCGGGCATTCCTCACCAACTTCAGCGGTGGCGCATTGAAAGAAGGCGGCAGCAGCTTGACGCAACAGCTGGCTCGCAGTCTTTACCCGGATCTCGTCGGCCAAGGCGACACCCTTGGGCGCAAATGGAGGGAACTGCTCGTCGCGCTTCAGCTGGAGAGCCGTTTCAGCAAAGGTGAGCTGCTGCTCAGCTATCTGAACCGGGTCTATCTCGGAGTGGGCTGGGGTTTTGAAGATGCGGCACAGATTTACTTTGGACGCTCCGCTTCGGATCTGAGCCTTGAGCAAGCGGCTCTGCTGGTGGGTCTGCTGCCATCCCCCAACGGGTATGACCCCTGCCGTTTTCCCCAACGCGCTCTCGAAGCGCGAAACCGCGTGCTCAACAAAATGGCCGATGCCGGTCGGCTTTCCCTGGCGCAAGCGCGGCAGGCACGTCGCCGACCCGTGCAACTCGCACCCGAAGCCTGCACGGCTCAAGCACAACGGCGAGCAGCGCCCTTCTATACCGATCAAGTGCGCCGCGATCTGGGAGCACTGGTGGGCCCCGATGTGGCAGCGGAAGGCAATTTCCTCATCGAGACCCATCTCGATCCTGCGGTGCAAGAGGTGGTAGAGCGGCAACTGCGCCAGCTCCTGCAGGCATCCCGGAGCCTCGGCGTTGGCGAAGGGGCTGCCGTGGTGCTCGACAGCCGCAACGGCGGAGTGCTGGCCATTGCCGGAGGCAAGGACTACCGCAACAGTCAGTTCAACCGCGCCTCCATGGCCCTGCGCCAACCGGGCAGCACCTTCAAGCTGATGACCTACCTGGCAGCGCTCGAACGGGGCCTGAAACCGAACGACAGCATTGACTGCAATCCTCTGAGCTGGGGCGGACAACGCTTCAACAGTGGTTGCGTCGGCCAGCTGAGCCTGACCCGGGCATTTGCCTCCAGCAGCAACACCGCCACGTTGCGGTTAGCCAAGCGAGTCGGACTCGATCAGGTGGTGCAGCAAGCGCGCAAACTGGGGATCACGACTCCGCTCGACCCGGTGCCCGGTCTGGTGCTGGGACAAAGCGAGGTGCGATTGATCGAAATGACCGCCGCGTATGCAGGCATCGCCAACGATGGCGTTTGGCATCCACCCAGCACGATCCGACGGTTAGTGGATGCCGAGACCTGCCGACTGGAGCAGCTCACGCAATGCGGCAGCGTTGGGGGTGGGACTACCGCCATCGCAGGAGCAAGACAAGCTGTCGCTCCCAAAGTGGCCAGGTCCATGCAGGCCCTTCTGCGCAGCGTGGTGCAAAACGGCACAGGCCGTAACGCCTCCCTAGGAGGCCTCGAAGGTGGCAAAACCGGTACAACCAATGACGGCCGGGATTTGTTGTTCATCGGCTACGAGCCCAGCCGTCATTGGGTGCTGGGAATCTGGCTCGGAAACGATGACAACCGACCCACCGCTGCCTCCAGTGCCTTGGCAGCCACGCTCTGGGGAGACATCATGCGGGCGACAAGACCGAACAGCAGCACAACACGCTGAGGACGCAACGGTGACGCGCAACAGGTGAAAGGCAACAAGCGCTGGCTGTTCTGGGCAGGTGGTGCCCTGATCGCCCTGGTGGTGTTGGGCATGGTGCTGCAGGCCTTGCGCAATCTGCTCTGGGATCTCAGCTACTGGCTCCCGCCATGGATGGTGGGGCCAGTGCTGTTGTTGGCTGCTGCTCTGGTGGTGGCCCTGATCACGCAGATCGGTTGGCCATGGTTTCAAGCCTGGAAGCGCCGCCAGGATCAGCCGCGCCAGAGCACGGCGGAATTACCACCGCCTCCTGATACCCGGCGCAAAGCCGCTGAGCAGAGTCTGGAAAGCATCGATCGTTTGCTGGACAAACTTGACGACGCAGTGAGCCGGGAAGGGCTGCGTCAAGAACGGGAACGGGTGGCGCGCGAACTCCAACGCGGTGACCTCACGGTGGTGGTGTTTGGCACCGGATCCAGCGGAAAGACCTCATTAATTCGCGCGTTGCTCAACGAGATCGTTGGCGACGTCGGTGCCTCGATGGGAACGACCACCAAGACCCAGACCTACCGATTGCGATTGAAGGGGCTGCAACGAGGGCTGCAGCTGATCGACACACCGGGAATTCTTGAAAGTGGCCGCGATGGCCGTGAACGGGAACGAGAGGCCCGTCGCCGCGCCAGTCGTGCCGATCTGATGCTGGTGGTGGTGGATGGCGATCTCCGCGCCGCTGAGCTGGACGTCACACGCCATCTCGCCAGCCTCGGCAAACGCCTGCTGTTGGTGCTCAATAAATGCGACCTGCGCGGGGAGGAGGAGGAGAAACGCCTGATCGCACTCCTGCAACAACGTTGTGCCGACCTACTGAGCCCTGCTGATGTGATTGCGACGAGCGCTTGCCCGCAGTCGTTGCCACGGCCTGGCAAACAACCACTGCAACCACCCCCAGAGGTGGAGGCCCTGCTACGGCGGCTGGCCAGCGTCTTGCATGCCGACGGTGACGAACTGCTTGCCGACAACATCCTTCTCCAATGTCGTCATCTGGGCGCAACGGGCCGACAGCTTCTGGATCAACAACGCCAGACGGAAGCCCGCCGTTGCGTCGATCGCTACAGCTGGATCAGTGGGGGATTGGTGGCCGCCACACCGCTACCGGGCGTGGATCTCCTGGGCACAGCAGCGGTGAATGCCCAGATGGTGATCGAAGTGGCTGCTGTGTATGGGGTCACGTTGACCCGCCAACGGGCCCAAGATCTCGCCGTCTCCGTTGGCCGCACCCTGGCCGGAGTGGGCGTGGTGAAAGGAGGAGTCTCCCTGATTGGCACCGCGTTAAGCCTGAATCTGCCCACCCTGCTGGTGGGACGGGCCGTGCAGGGGGTTGCTGCTGCCTGGCTCACCCGCATCGCAGGGGCCAGCTTCATCACCTATTTCCAACAAGACCAAGACTGGGGAGATGGTGGAATGCAAGACGTTGTGCAGCGCCACTACGACCTCAATCGACGCGATTCAGCGTTGGAGCGTTTCCTGCAAACGGCAGTGCGCCGGGTTGTGGAGCCATTGCAACGGCAGGTGCAGCGGCAGCTTCCACCTCGGCCAGGGCCTCGGGCGGAGGTGGACGCATCGGACCGCGGGAGTCGAGAACCGTGATCACAGCCAGATAGAGCACGCCGATGGCCACCGACAACGCTCCGGTGACGATCGCGACCCAACGGCCCTGGGTTGAGGGGGGTGCTGGCATTAGTGAAGCCCCGCAGTGGATGCGTTCAGGATCTCAGCCAGCTGGTGCAGATGATCAGCCTGGGTGTGCGGATTTCCGAGCACAGCTTTGAGGTGGTAGGCACCTTCATAGAGGGGCCGCGAGAGCATCAATTGATGGTCCAGCAGACGCTGCCGGGTATGCAATGACCAGCCCTCGATCGCAGCCTGGTCCCCGCGAACAGGTCGGACAGCCAAAAGGTGGAGCGGACCGGTGCGCAGTCGCAACCGGTCGTGATCCAGCTGGCCTTGCAAAATCCTGCGCCGATCGACAGCAGCACTGAGCACTGCCGCAATGCCGCTTTCGCCAAGTTGTCGCAAACCCAGCCAGAGCTTCAAAACCTCAGCGGGGCGTGTTCCCTGCAGACCTTGCTCTCCACCATGACTTTCACCCCAGGCGGGCTCCATGTAGGGCAGCCCAGTCGCAAATGCATCCGCGAGGGCTTTGCGCTCTGCAACCAGCAGCAATGAGGAAGTTTTGGTGATGCCCAGCACTTTCTGGGGGTTCACAGTGATCGACTGCGCCTGACCCAACCCTTCGAACATTGGCGCTGTGGCCTCGGCCAATGCAAAGACGCCCCCGATGGCAGCATCGACATGAAGCCATAGTTGCTCGCGAGCACAAAGCTCGGCGAGAGCTTGCAAGGGATCGATGGCGCCGCGCACTGTTGTTCCAGCGGTGGCCACCACAGCCAGACACGGGCGGTGCTGAAGGCGCAACGCCTGCAGACGCTCCTCGAGACCATCCAGCTGCAGACAACCGTTGTCATCCACCGGAATCATCTGCAGGGCGTCGTCGCGCAACCCCATCACCCGCACCGCTTTGGCGAGGGAGACATGGGCATCGATGCTCGCGAACACCACCGCATCGGGGTTCTGGGCCAGTCCAACAGCCTGGCGGGCCACCACGAGCGCGTTGAGATTGCTAAGGCTGCCGCCGCTGGCCGCCACGCCACCAGCACTGTCCGGTAAACCCAAACGAGAGCAGAACCAGCCACACAACTGACGCTCCAAACGACTGAGGCTGGGAGAGAGCTCCTCAGCGAGCAAATTGTTGTTCAGACCGGCGCAGATCAGATCGGCCGCGATCGACGCCGTCAGCGGTGGGGGGTCGAGGTGGGCGAGAGAGCCGGGGTGGGAAGGCTGAAACGAGCCATCCATCACCTGCTGGAGGTCCTCCAGCAGCCGGTCCATACCAAGACCATCAGGCTCAGGGGCGACCGCGGGCAGCACGGACAGATTCGGAAGGGGGCCACCGCTTGAGGCATGACCAAGCCAGCGGCAGAGCTGGCTCGCAGTGGCATGGAGGAAACGCTCCAGATCGGGGTCGAGACCTTGCGGAGACGCGAAGGGAGCGAGGAGCTCGGTCGTTGCTGGCTTCAGATGGCCGACCAAAGACTCGCGATCAACAACGTTCATTCTCCACCGCGATGGCACATTGATTGGTAGTGAGGTGCGGAATCAGGACTTTGAATGCACCGTTGGTGCTCAGTGAGGACCAGCAACGGTTCTGGATGGGCCTGCTGCTGCAGCGCGCCGAAGCGATCGGACGACAAGGCGAAGTGCCCGTGAGCGCTCTCGTGCTCGATGGCAAGGGGCGCTGCATCGGCTTCGGAGGAAACACCAGGGAACGGGATCAGGATCCCCTTGGCCACGCCGAATTGGTGGCCATCCGCCAGGCCACTGTCTTGCGGGGGGACTGGCGACTGAACGACTGCACCCTGTTGGTCACCCTGGAACCCTGCCCAATGTGTGCCGGCGCTCTGGTGCAGGCTCGGATGGGGCAAGTGATCTACGGCGCCAGAGACCCCAAGCGGGGTGCGATGGGAGGAACGATCGACCTCAGCCAACACCCGAGCGCTCATCACCACATGAAGGTGATTGGCGGGGTGTTGGAGGAGGAGGCCAGCACGATGCTGGCCCAGTGGTTCAGGCTGCGGCGACGGCGGGCTGACGGAACTTCGGCAGCTCGGTCTCAAACAGATTGAGCAAGCGGTTCACATTCTCCGGAGTGGAGTTGTAACCCATCAGGCCGATCCGCCAGATCTTTCCGGCCAGTGTGCCAAGACCACCGCCGACTTCAATGCCGTGGTTATCGAGTAGGTGCTGGGTGAAGGCCTTGCCATCCACGCCCTCCGGAATCCGCACCGTGGTGAGCGTGGGCAGTCGCAGCTCGACGGGAGCGTGCATCACCAGACCCAAACCTTCCAGGCCAGACCAAAGCGCTTCGGCATTGCTGCGATGCCGAGACCAAGACTGCTCCAGCCCCTCTTCAGCGAGGAGGCGCAGGGCCTCACGCATACCGAAGTTCATGTTGACGGGAGCTGTGTGGTGATACACACGATTGCTGCCCCAGTACTGATTGAGGAGAGAAACATCGAGGTACCAGTTGGGCACCTTGTCTTTGCGGGCAGCCAACTTCTCTTCGGCTCGAGGACCCATGGTGAATGGACCCAGGCCCGGAGGGCAGCTCAGCCCCTTCTGGCTGCAGCTGTAGGCCAGATCGACCTTCCAAGCATCCAGGAACAGGGGAACACCTCCCAAGGACGTGACCGTATCGAGCAACAGCAAACAGTTGTGCTTGCGGCAAAGATCGCCCACCCCATCCATGGGCTGGCAGATACCAGTCGATGTCTCGGCATGAACCATGGCGAGAATCGCTGGTTTGTGCTCGATCAGAGCAGCTTCAAGCTCATCGAGCGAAAAGGCTTCGCCCCAGGGCTTTTCCACCACACGCACATCAGCGCGATAACGACCGGCCATATCGACAAGGCGATTGCCGAAGTACCCCTTGACGGCCACCAGAACCCGATCACCGGGCTCCACTGTGTTGGCCAGGGTCGCTTCCATGGCGGCACTACCGGTGCCACTCATGGGGAGGGTGAGACGGTTATCGGTTTGCCAGGCGTAGCGCAGCAATTCCTGCACCTCGGCCATCAGCTCCACATAGAGCGGATCCAGATGGCCAATGGGTGTGCGGGAGAGCGACTGAAGAACTGTGGGATGCGCGTTCGACGGGCCTGGGCCGAGGAGCAACCGATCGGGCGTGGCGATCGGGGCCAAAGAGCTGCGATGGCACGGATCAACCGGGAGGTGAGAGTGCGGTGTCGCCAAGGCCCAAGAAGCGAATCGTGAGATGCAGCCTACGCAGTCAGGTCACCCAACCAGATTGAAGATGTGAGATTGCAACGCGATTAGCGCAAACGCACATCAGTGGCAGCAAGACCCTTCGCCATGTGATCAAAGGGCTGACGCACCACTGCGCAACGTTCAACAGACACCCCAGCCGCCACCAGCATTTCGCACAACACATCGGCCAGCAAAACGATGCTGCGCACCGTGGGGCCGGTGGGCACGCCGAGGCTCTTGTAGGTGTCGTCGAGACCGTTCAGAACACGCTCATTCAGGATCGTGCTGTCGCCCGCGACCAGGGCGTAGCTGGCGTAACGAAGGAAATAATCCATGTCCCGCAAGCAAGCAGCCAAGCGACGCGTGGTGTAAGCGTTTCCACCTGGAAGCAACAGCTCAGGATCGCCTTTGAACAGGCGCTGACTGGCCTCGCGAACGATTTCGGCAGCTTCCCTGTTGATCAACTCAACAGCCTGGAGGCGCAGCTCAGCCTCACCCAGATAGCCATCAATGCTGTCCATGGCATTGCGATCGAGATAGCGACCGAGCTGGTCGTAACGACCGATCAACCCGGTGATGGCATCACGCATGGCAAAGGCATAGACGGTGTCATAGTGAAACGTAACACCATCGATTGGCTCAGAACCCCGATGTGGGCTGCGATGTGACCAAGTTGACAGAAACGGTTACCAATGCGGCACCCAGCAGACGTTTTAGACGACCAACACAGAAAGTGTGCCTGCTGATACAAAAAGGGCCCTGCGGGGTGTTTACGTTTCTCATGTCACATAAAGGTGAGCCTTACTGGACCCCATGGGCAAGACCGCACAGGACGTTCTCAACACGATCAAGAACGAAGGCATTGAACTGATTGACCTCAAGTTCACTGACCTGCACGGCAAGTGGCAACACCTCACCGTTTGCACCGACCTGCTCGACGAGGACGCCTTCACCGACGGCCTCGCCTTCGACGGCTCATCCATTCGTGGTTGGAAAGCGATTAACGCCTCCGACATGGCGATGGTTCCGGATCCCAAGAGCGCATGGATCGATCCCTTCTATCGCCACAAAACACTGAGCATGATCTGCTCGATCATGGATCCGCGCACGGGCGAGCCCTATGAACGTTGCCCCCGTGCCCTGGCCCAGAAGGCTCTCAACTATCTGAGCAGCACCGGCCTTGCCGATACCGCGTTCTTCGGACCAGAACCCGAGTTCTTCCTGTTCGACGACGTTCGCTACGAGAGCAGCAACGGATCCAGTTCCTACAGCGTCGACTCGATCGAAGCCCCCTGGAACACCAACCGCGTGGAAGAGGGCGGCAACCTGGCCAACAAGATCCAGCTGAAGGAGGGTTACTTCCCCGTCAGCCCCAACGACACGTCACAGGACATCCGCAGCGAGATGCTGCTCACCATGGGTTCCTTGGGTGTGCCGATTGAGAAGCAACACCACGAAGTGGCCACCGCCCAGCACGAACTGGGAATGAAATTCGCGGAGCTGATTCAGGCTGCCGACAACGTCATGACGTACAAGTACGTCGTGCGCAACGTGGCGAAGAAGTACGGCAAAACCGCAACTTTCATGCCCAAGCCGATCTTTGCCGACAACGGCAGCGGCATGCACGTGCACCAGAGCCTCTGGAAGGCTGGAGCTCCCCTGTTCTTCGGTGAGGGCACCTACGCCAACCTCTCTCAGACAGCGCGCTGGTACATCGGCGGCATCCTGAAGCACGCCCCCTCCTTCCTGGCGTTTACCAACCCCACCACCAACAGCTACAAGCGCCTGGTGCCGGGCTTCGAAGCTCCTGTGAACCTGGTGTATTCCGAGGGCAACCGCTCTGCAGCCGTTCGCATCCCCCTCACCGGCCCCAGCCCCAAGGCCAAGCGTCTTGAGTTCCGCTCCGGCGACGCCCTCGCCAACCCTTATCTGGCCTTCAGCGCCATGATGATGGCCGGCATCGATGGCATCAAGAATCAGATCGATCCTGGCGACGGTGTCGATGTTGACCTGTTCGAACTGCCCGCAGACGAGCTGGCCAAGATCGCAACCGTGCCCGCTTCACTGAACGGCGCTCTCGAAGCTCTGCGTGAAGATCACCACTACCTGCTGGAAGGTGGGGTGTTCACCAAAGACTTCATCGACAACTGGATCGAGATCAAATACGAGGAAGTGCAGCAGCTGCGCCAGCGTCCTCACCCCCACGAGTTCACCATGTACTACGACGCCTGATCGGCGCCTGTTCACCTCGGTGAAACCTTTAACCCCTCCCGCAATGGAGGGGTTTTTTCATGCCTTGTGGTCTTGCCCTGATCAGGTCAGCCACCTCCCTGCAACTGGGCCATGGCGCTGTCGCGCAAGCGGCGCTCGTGGCTTGATCGGCGCGCCCAAGCCGCCTGCTGAGCCAACGCACTAGCACCATCTTTCCGATCGGGATGGTCTTTGATCTGCCCGATCGCGGCCTGATGAAGGCGCGCATCGTGACCATGGTGCTCAGCCCAGGTCACAAATTCAATGGCACCCCTGTTCGGACGATCCAGCGGGTCGCCCGCGGCGTTTTTTTGATGAACAGCCACCGCCCTCTCCCAACGCATAAGTCAATTATGTAGCGATTGCTACACAATTGCTCGTTCGGATTGGGTTTTGCGTGGAAACTTTGTCTCAGCCTCCACCCAGACCTGCACCAAGCAGGCGGCTCGGAAATTGGGCAGCCACAGCGTCGCCCGGGATCCGCTGGAATAGGTGGCCACCTGTTGATGCCCCGCTGCGATGGCGACGCCCACCCTGACCGAGATCGCTTATCGCACCCTGCAGCAAAGCCGGAGTCTGGCGGGGCTAGCCCACAAAGAAATCAGCACAAAACTGATGGAATTGATGGCGCCGGAGGTGACACCCAGCACCGAACCTGTGCCTGCCGAGATGCTGATGCAGTTGCGACAGGCCATGGCCGATCTTGAGGATCTCGACTGGCGGGAAGCAGAGCAAGGGCTCTATCCGAAAAGTCAGTTATTTGATCTGCCTTGGGTCGATTGGGCCACCCGCTATCCGCGTTTATGGCTCGATCTTCCTTCGACCTGGAATCGCCGTCGGGAGCGCAATGTGCGCGACCTGCCGGATCATGCTGATGAAGCGCTTTATCCCGACTACTACCTTCAAAACTTCCATCACCAGACCGATGGCTACCTGAGCGACCACTCCGCTGAGCTCTACGACCTCCAGGTGGACATCCTGTTCAACGGCGCTGCTGACGCCATGCGCAGGCGCGTGATTGCCCCTCTGAAGCGCGGTCTGCGGGCCTTTGAAGGACGACCTTCCGCAAGTCTCAAGGTTCTGGATGTGGCCACAGGCACTGGACGCACGCTTCAACAGATCCGTGCAGCACTGCCCGAAGCAACCCTTGTGGGAGTCGATCTCTCCGAGGCTTATTTGCGGCAGGCCAACCGTTGGTTGAACCAAGGTGACAGCCCATTGGTGCAATTGCTCCAAGGCAATGGTGAGTCCATCCCCCTCGCGGACGGAAGCACCCAGGCCGTGACCTGCGTGTTCCTGATGCATGAACTCCCTGGGGAGGCCCGTCAGGCCGTGATCAACCAGTGCTATCGGGTGTTGGAGCCAGGCGGAGTGTTCGTTCTGGCGGATTCCATCCAGTTGGCGGATTCTCCTCAGTTCGAACTCGCGATGGACAACTTCCGCAAGGCCTTCCACGAGCCTTATTACCGCGATTACATCAGCGATGACATGGAACGTCGCCTTCAACAGGCTGGCTTCACAGGAATTGCCGCCGACTCCCACTTCATGACCCGGGTTTGGACCGCCACCAAACCGCCAACGGCATAGGCATTCGCTGACACCCCCCTGCCAGCTGCCTCTGTCGGTCCATAGGGTTCAACCACACGGATCAGGAAGGACATGACCAACCCCTTTCAGGTGCGCTGGCTTCAAGGTTGGACCTTTGAAGTTGTGCTGATGGAGGGGCATGTGCAGGTGGAGGCCACCGGGTTTGGGATCTGCTTGCGAACGCGGATGTACCCCGGGGAAAGTCCCCAGGGCGCCGCTGACCGGCTTGTTCTCGCTGAAGACAGACGCCGTCGTGCTCTTCACCAGGCCTGGATCCGTGATCAAGCTGAACCCAGCAACGTCAGACCCCCATCGGTGGTGGTGGTGCGACCTCAACCCGTGGCGGCCTGAGCGAGCCACCACCCAATCAACACCGCAGGGCCACCCCAGCGCAGACCGTGCCAGAGCCACCAGCCTTTCGCCGGGGGAGTGAGTTGCTGAAAGGCTGGATTGGCCTCAGCCAACTGCTGAAGCAGGCGATGGCGTTGATGGAGTCGGCGCTCGCGTAGACCCAAAGATCGTCTCGGCTTGGCGCGAGAACCCTGGAACTGCTGAAGCACCACCAGCAGCCGCGCCAGACCATGCAACATCCTCCATTCACCCGAGTGGCGCTGATGGCCATGCCGAGGGAGCTGACGATGCGAACGGCTCCAGCGGGCACCCATGCCGCATCAACGGGGATCACCCTGCAGGATAGGGAGGTTGATCGCTTGATTCCGCAGCGCAATGCCTGCACGCTCCACCGAATGGCCTGCTGAAGCCGCTGCCCTAGCTCAGGACCTCCATGAACACTTACGCCTGACGGACCGGAACTGGCACGCTCTGAAAACCGATGCCGATCGTCGTGCTGCCGAATTGCTCACCGGTGCACTGCTCCAGCTGTTGAAAGGAGGAAGCAACGCTGATGCCTGTGCTCTCACCGAGCAGGGCCTGCGATGGCTCAAGCGGGAACTGAAGGATCCTGGCTGTCCCCACCGCTGAAGCCAGACGAATCTTGTAGGGGTTTACGGCAGGCCACCTGAAGCCGATTTCCGCGCCGACTCCAACGCACATCATCAAAACATTGATGGATCAGGAACAGACCACGACCTCGCGCGGCATCCAGACGCTGCGGCAACTCCCCTGCACGAGCTTCGATCGGTAAGCCCTCCCCCTCGTCTTGGATCTGCCACACGAGCCAATGGGGGGTCAGGATCCGCCGCACCCGCAGCCACTTGCCGCTGTCGCCTCCATTGCCGTGACGTACGGCATTGACCAGCGCTTCCTGAAGGCCCAGTTCCAAGCGCATGGCGGTCTGCTCGCAGGTCACCGGTTCGAGCAACAACTCGAGCAACGGACTCAACTGAAGCGTTGACGGGAGGATGAAATCAGCCCAGCGGAACGTGGGCACAAGCGAAAGCGGGCGCAGCTTTTGCGTCAACGACACCACCGTGTGTTCGCTCGACGCCATCGGCAGAGCAGCACTCTGATTCGACCTTAACGGCCTCAGGTGCGGCTGCCACCCAACCGATCACGCCTTAACGACGTCCTTCCAGAGAAGGATGGTTGAGCAAAGCATCCATCAGGCGCACACCACGCAACTGATTGATCAAGGGCATATGACCTTCAGGCGCAGTCAGGCTCCAGGTGAAAGCCCCGGGATAGCGGGTCCAGACACCATCCTGTTTCCAACCGATCCGTGGCCACAGACGCTCGTAACGACCATCGAGAGCGGCCAACAATTTGGCCTGAGCCGTGAAACCAAACCGACCCTGGGAATAGGCGGTCCAGAGGCGGTCGAGGGTGATCAAATCCAGGCCTTGCATCGGAGGCACTTCACTGAAATACACGTACCCACGCTGCTCTGCGTCAGGCCCTGCGAGCTGCCGCAACACCCGGCTGGTGAACCGATCTGCCTCTTCAAACTGTTCCGCCAGCAAATCGCGCTGCAGAGGGCTGTAATCAATCCCCACCGCCGATGGTGCATCAAACCATCCGTTGGAGGCCCCCAACAGCGAAGGAAGCACCTGGGGTTGCTGACGTTGAAACACCTGCAGCAGCCAACCGGCGGCCCAGTCGTCACCCTTGGGATCAAACCCGGCCAGAGCGGCGGACCCAAGGGACGCAAGCTCTTCGGCCCGCTTCTCAACGGTGGGGATCAAAGATCGGCGCTGGCGCGCAGAACCGGTGCGAAATCGCTCCAGCAACTGCTCGACGGTCAGGCTGGGGGTGGAGGAGAGTCCGGAAAGCATGAATCGAGACCGGCTCTCACTGGCACGGCGTTGGCCCACTATGTCAGGCATGGGCGCCAAAACGACAACCGACTTCAACACTTTTCGACGCGCCGCTGGCCGCCTGGTGGATGTGCGCAGCCCCGGGGAGTACCAACAGGGGCATTGGCCAGGGGCCATCAACATCCCGCTGTTCAGTGACGAGCAACGGGCGGAGGTGGGGACCACCTACAAGCAGCAAGGACGACATCAAGCCGTGGAGCTGGGATTGGAGCTTGTCGGCCCCGCTCTGGCTTCTCTGGCACGGGCCTTAAAGGAGGCGGCGGCGGACGATCCAGCACTCAGGATTTACTGCTGGCGAGGAGGAATGCGCTCCAACAGCATGGCCTGGCTGGCCACCCAAGTGGACCTGAAACCCCAGGTACTTGAAGGTGGTTACAAGACTTATCGCCGTTGGGTGCTGGAGCAATGTTCACGTCCCTGGCCGGTGAAGCTGCTCGGCGGCCGGACTGGCAGCGGAAAAACTGATCTCCTACTGGCGCTGGCGAACCGCAACGTCGCCGTGGTGGATCTTGAAGGCCTAGCACACCACCGCGGTAGCAGCTTTGGAGGCCTCGGTCTCCCCGATCAACCCACTACGGAACACTACGAAAACCGCCTGGTCGAGGCCCTGGAGCAACACCGACATGCCGGTGCCCAAGAAATCTGGATGGAAGCGGAAAGTGCCCAAGTCGGTCGATGCCGCATTCCCAGAGATCTGTTTCAGCAGATGCAAGCGGCGGAGGTGCTTGAAATTCAACGCTCCACCGAGGAACGGGTCGCGCAATTGGTGGCCGTCTATGGCCACCAAGGTGGACAACAGCTGGCGGATGCCACGCAACGCATCAGCCGTCGCCTCGGGCCGCAGCGCACCCAACGCGCCCTCGAAGCCATTGCCTCTCAGGACTGGGCAACGGCATGCCGGGCCATGTTGGATTACTACGACCGTTGCTACGACCACGAGCTGGAACAGGCGGAGGAGCGGCGAAGCATCGATCTCACTGGCCTCGATCCCGAACAATCCGCCGATCAGTTACTGCGCGATCAATTGATCAGTCCTCTACCAGAGCCACTGGACGGCATTCATCTCTAAAGTCTCCGTTTGGCTTGGGCGGATCTTCCATGGCAGACGGCAGCAAAGCAGCCATTCAGTTTTTCCGCGGTGTGAATGAGCCGGTCGTGCCGGACATCCGTATGACCCGCAGCCGCGATGGACGCACGGGCCAGGCCAAGTTCGTGTTCGAAGAGCCTCAAGCACTGGCCCCTGAGACGCTCGGTGACATCGCCGGCATGTGGATGGTGGATGAAGAGGGCTCGCTGGTCACTCGGGAAGTGAATGGACGCTTTGTGAACGGCAAACCCTTCGCTCTGGAAGCCACCTACACCTGGAAGAGTGAGGCTGATTTCGAGCGCTTTATGCGCTTCGCGCAGCGTTACGCAGCCGCAAACGACCTGGGCTATTCCGAAAACTCCGGCGAGAATGCCGGTGCGGATGACGAAAACGGGTGAAATTGCCCCAATGGATCGGTCTGGCGGCTTTGACAGCCGCCTGCCTGCTGCTCTGGAGCCTGCGGGATGTGCTGATCCATCTGTTCGCCGCCATCGTCTTGGCGATGGCGATTTGCACCCTTGTTGGGAGTCTGCGGGAACGTTGGCCGATTCCCAGGGGATGGGCCCTTTTGATTTGCCTGTTGGGCCTGGTGCTGGTGGTGGGAATAGGAGCCTCGATCCTGGTTCCGCCATTCGTCAGCCAGTTCCATCAATTGCTCCTGCAGCTCCCTGCTGCAGCTAATGAGCTCAAGCAGCTGGCGATCGCGACCATCAACAACATCTCTGGGAGGGTCTACGGGCTCGAAGGCGCTCGCAACTGGAGCGCCCAGTTCCTGTCCAACGGAACGGCCCTTCCAGACAGCGCGACGTTGGCTTCAGGCCTTGGCGGCGGACTTCAACAGCTGTTGGGGCTCGCCGGCAACCTGGGCAGCGGGCTGGTGCAGCTGCTGTTCGTGATCGCCGTCACCTTGATGGTGGCCGTGCAGCCCCAGGCTTACCGGGAGGTGGCCATCCAATTGATGCCGTCGTTTTACAGGCGACGGGCGCGCGCCATCTTGCTGCAGTGCGGTGAAGCATTGAGCAGCTGGATGGTGGGGTTACTGATCAGTTCGTTGTGTGTGGGGGTGCTGGCCGGCATTGGCTTGTCGTTGCTGGGCGTGAAGCTGGTGGTCGCCAACGCACTTCTGGCCGGGCTTCTCAACGTGATTCCCAACGTGGGGCCGACGATGAGCACCATTTTTCCCATGGCTGTTGCTCTTCTGGATGCTCCTTGGAAATCACTTGCCGTTCTCGGCCTTTATGTGGTGATTCAAAACCTGGAGAGTTATGTGATCACCCCGTCGGTGATGCACCACCAGGTGAAGTTGTTGCCTGGCCTGACCCTCACGGCCCAGTTTGTGTTCACCGTGGTCTTTGGACCTCTGGGCTTGCTGCTAGCCCTACCACTCGCGGTGGTTCTGCAGGTGATTATCCGAGAAGTGATCATCCACGACATGCTTGACCGGTGGAAACCGGAGCACCTTCGCTTCAACCCGCTGAGATGAAGGAGAGCCGGGGATGAACGCCAGAAACCTGCTCGCCATCCTCACCCTTGTGGTGCTCACGCTTCTGATCTGGGAGCTGCGCTGGGTGCTGCTTGTGCTGTTCGGCGCCGTGGTGCTGGCCGTTGCTCTGGATGTCCCAATCCAGAAGCTGCAGCGATTTGGTCTGCCCCGCCCAATTGCGTTGGCGGCGGTGCTGCTGGTCATGGTGCTGGGCGGCAGCCTGGTCATCCAGCTGCTGGTGCCGGAGCTGATCGACCAGATCCAACAGCTGGGCGCGCTCGTCCCGGTGGTGTTCAGCAAGCTGCAGACGATGGTGGCCAACGAGCCACGACTGCAGAGCCTGACGCAGAACTTGCCCAGTCAATTCAGCTGGGAACGACTTGAGCCCGTCGGCACCCAGCTGATCGGGGTTGCGGGCGGCGCCGCCAACGGTGTTGTGCAGCTCCTGCTGATGAGCCTGTTGGCCGTGTTGATGGTGTTGGATCCTGCGTCCCATCGACGCATGCTGATCGCCGCCACCCCCAGACCCGCCCGGCCGATGATGAAGCGGGTCCTTGATCAATGCCGGACGGCCCTTGGCGGCTGGCTGGCTGGCATGACGCTCTCCGCGACAAGCGTGTTTCTGCTGACCTGGCTGGGACTCGCCCTTCTCAAAGCTCCGTTGGCACTGCTGAGTGCTCTGGTCTGCGGCCTGCTCACCTTTGTACCGACCATCGGCCCCACAGCAGCCACCCTGTTGCCACTGTCCATGGCCCTGCTGGTCTCGCCAACCTTGATGCTTCAGGTGCTGGTGCTGCGCCTGGTGCTGCAGAACTTGGAAGCCTTTCTGCTGACACCGATCTTGCTGAGGCGCACCGTGAATCTGTTGCCAACCGTGGCCTTAATGGCTCAACTCAGCCTTGGTGCACTGCTTGGCCTGCCCGGTGTTCTCCTTGCTCTGCCGTTGGTTGTTGTACTCCAAGTCGGCATGGAACTTGTCGTGGTGCGCCAGATCATGGATCGCTGGACCTAAACACGCCCTTTCACAGGTCAGTGATCTGGCCTATTCGAGGGGCCGTAGCGCCGCCAAAGCGAAGGCATGGCCACCAAAACAACCACCGCAAGCAGGTGATGACGCACTGCGTTGCTGATTGCCGTGAGGGTGATGTGATCCCTCAACAACATCAACTCGATGCGTAAATCAAACAGAGCTAGCGCCAATAAGAGGACGGGAAACCATCGCTCTCCATACCGAGGTCGCGTTGGATTCCGTTCAGGCACTGGCCGAAGCGCGAGGGCGACCTGACCAAATGGTGAGCAATGAAGGGGCCAAGGCAATGCTGGACCAGCTGCCCACAATCACTCCAAGGGCAAGGGCAATGGCGAACCAATACAACGTGGCCCCTCCAAACAAAATCAAAGCAATCAGAGGCAGCAATGTGGTGCCACTGGTGTAGATGGTGCGGGTGAGGGTGGCAGACACGGCGCGGTCAACCTGATCGTTAATCGGAAGATCACCATCCTCACGCTGACGTTCGCGAATGCGATCGAACACCACGACGGTGTCGTTCACGGAATAACCAGCGATGGTCAGGAGCGACACCGCAAACAAACTGTCGACCTCCAGACCGATCCAAAGACCAAGCCAGGCAAAGATGCCGCAGACGATCACCACGTCATGGGCCAGGGCCAGCAGAGCCAGAACGGCATAGCGGCCGTCGTAGCGGATGCTGATGTAGAGAGCGATGCCTGCAAACGCCACCAGCAGAGACACCAAACTGCTGAGCAGAAGCTGGCTTCCCAAACTCGGGCCGATGGTGTCAACCGATTGCCCCTGCGTCTGAAACGGTCCCGCCAGAGGCGTGACAGCCTCAATCACCTCTTGGCTTTGTGCCGCTGATAACGCTGGAGTCCGCAGAGAAAGCGATTGACCACCATCGAGAATCTGAACCCTTGCCGAATCAAGACTTGGGGCGTTGGTGGTGTCATCAGCACTGAGGGCAACTTCCCCGAGGATGGCTTCGACCGCATTGGCCTGAAGCGGTGTGCAAGCGTCCTCGCAGAGTCGCTCGAGCTGGATCTGCGTACCACCAGTGAAGTCCAGGCCTGGGCGCAAAGGCGCCTTGATGGCGGGGTTCGTCCAGCTGAGGGCAAGACCGGTGATGCTGAACGCCACCATCAGCAGGGAAATCCACCAGACGCGGCGACGGGATCGACTGAGTTGAAGGGCGATCATGACGCGAAGAGATTCAGGCGGATTGGGTGGGAAGCTGCCGCTGGGGCAGGAAATTCGTGGGGCGTCGGAGACCCTGATAGCCCATCAGGAAGCGCAACAACGTGCGGGTGCAGGTCAGGGCGGTGAACAGGCTCAACACCACGCCGATGCCCAAGGTGGCTGCGAATCCCTTTACCAGGCCGGTGCCGAGAGTGAACAAAGCAGCACAACTGATCAGGGTGGTGAGGTGGCCGTCAATGATGGAAGAAAAGGCCTGCGAGAAAGCCGTTTCGATCGAACGCACCAGGGTGTTTCCGCTGCGCAGTTCGTCTTTGATGCGCTCGAAGATCAACACGTTGGCATCCACTGCCATGCCGATACTGAGAATGAAACCGGCAATGCCAGGGAGGGTCAGCGTGACCCCGATCAGGGAGTAAACCGAAAGGTTGAACAAGGCATAAAGAGCCAATGCCACCACTGCTACCGCTCCAGCAAGGCGGTAGATCAGAACCATGAACACCGTGACCAGGGCAAGGCCTGAGAGGGCAGCCACCAAACTGCGCTGAACGTTTTCAGCACCGAGGCTGGGGCCAATGGTGCGCACTTGAAGGATCTCAACCGGCAGGGGAAGAGCACCGCCATTGATGAGTTCAGCCAGGTCATTGGCCTCCTCGGCACTGAACCGACCGGTGATTTCCGCATTCCCGCCCGTAATGCCGGCCACCTTGAACTGCGATCCCACCGATGCTTCGCTGATGGGACTGCCATCCAGAAAAATCCCGAGCAGGCGATCGGTGCCGGCAATCGATTTGGTCAGTTCAGCAAATTTGTCACCACCCTCGGAATTGAAGCTGAGGGTGACGGCCCATCCGGGACTCTGCTCAGTGGGTCCGCGAGTTCCGGCCCTAGTCAACAATTTGCCGTTGAAAGCTGCAGGCTCAAACCCATCCGCAAACTGCCGATCCGCCTTGGCGAGCACCTGTTCAAGTTGTTCCTGTTCACTGCCTGCCGAGCCTTCAAGCCCAAGAGCCTTCTGTGCTTCGGCAAACGCCTCAGGATCGATCGACGTTTCATCAGAATCGCCACGGGCTTCCTTAGCCGCGAGGATGCTTTTCACCTGACTGCGCAGCCTCTGCAGGCCTCGCATTTCTTCCGAAATTCCTGGCTTCTGAGCACGGAACTCGAGCAGAGCCGTCTTACCCAGCTTTTCGGCCGCCTTGGATGGATCTGTTTCCCCAGGAAGCTGAAGCACAAGCTGATCGTCTCCAACCGTCTGGAGGGTGGATTCAGCAACCCCCAGGCTGTTCACCCGACGGTCGAGCACGCTCTTGACCGACTCCAGCTCTGTTTTGGTGATCTTGGTGATGGAGCCGGCGGGCTGCACTTCAAGCAGGAGCTGACTTCCGCCTCGAAGATCAAGCCCCAGATCAACACCTGGAGAAATCACGAACAGCCACAGGGCTGATGTGATCGCCAAAGAAAGAATGAGGGCGAACCAGCCCTGCTGTCGAGCCATTGCCTCAGAGCCCCTCGCGGACGATCTGCTGAGCCGCCTCAACGATCTGATGGGGCTGGATGATCGTCAGATTTTCGAGATTGCCGTTGTAGGGAGTCGGAATGTCTTGACTGGAAAGACGCACCGGACGGGCGTCGAGATCGTCGAAGCACTGCTCGGTGATCAGGGCAATCAGCTCAGCACCGATACCGCCGGTCTTCATGCACTCCTCCACCACAATCACCTTGTGGGTCTTGCGGATGGAGCGACCAATGGTCTCCATATCGAAAGGCTTGAGACTGATCAGGTCGATCAGTTCCACGCTGATGCCATCGGCCTCCAGCTGCTCCACCGCCTTGAGACAGTGGTGACGCATGCGTGAGTAGGTCAGGATCGTGACGTCCGAGCCTTCCTGCACCAGATCCGCCTGATCCAGGGCGCAGACGTAATCCCCTTCAGGCAGATCTTCGGTGAGGTTGTAGAGCAGCACGTGCTCAAAGAAGAGCACCGGGTTGTTGTCGCGAATGGCAGCCTTCATCAGGCCCTTGGCATTGGTGGGGGTGCTGCAGGCCACGATCTTGATGCCCGGCACCGCATGGAAATAGGCCTCCAGGCGTTGGCTGTGTTCAGCACCCAGCTGACGGCCCACACCACCGGGACCACGCACCACCGTCGGGATCGTGAAATTGCCACCGCTGGTGTAGCGGAGCATCCCCATGTTGTTGGAGATCTGGTTGAAGGCCAGGAGGAGGAAGCCCATGTTCATGCCCTCCACGATCGGGCGCAGGCCTGTCATGGCAGCACCCACAGCCATGCCTGTGAAGCTGTTCTCAGCGATGGGCGTGTCCAACACCCGCAATTCGCCGTATTTCTCGTACAGATCCTTGGTGACTTTGTAGGAGCCGCCGTATTGACCGACATCCTCCCCCATCACACAGACGTGAGGATCACGGGCCATCTCCTCGTCGATGGCTTCACGGAGTGCGTTGAAGAGAAGCGTCCCTGCCACGGCGTTGCTGATATCCCGGCCATGCCGGCGTCAGCGGCCAAGCTATCTCAGCCCGTGCAGATTCAGCCTCCAGCAGCAAAGGTTGTGAGCAGAAGCACCGACAGCAACAAACCTGGAGAAAGCAACAGCACCAGCAGGCCGAGGTCGTGGGGAGTCATTGGTTCCGTACCGCGGTAAAAACGCGGGAATCAATGGCAAAACCCTAGGCAGCGTCAGGTTGTTCGCCTATGAAAAGACTGCGAAGAAACACAAGAAACAGCCCCAGACCGATGAACGCGAAGCTGAAGGTGGCCAGGAAACACATGCCCGTCATCAACGTCTTCAATGCGGTGGCGATGCTCTGGGCGATCGACGAACTGAAATGGGTCGAGTGTTCTGCGAAGTACAGCACCATTCGCTTGCTGAACCCCCAGCTGAACCAGGCCAGCACCAGGCTGGTAGCCGAACCCGACAAAAAGCTGAGGGGGCCTTTGCGCGGCTTGCTGGCGACCGTGTCCTCTGCACTCTTGGAGGCGGCTGAATCTCCCTCAGAGGAAGGATCGTCGACCCCCTTGGCGTTGCTGTCTTGACTGCTCATGGGGCCAGCTTGACGCCCTCAGGCTGCATCGAACAACTCCAGCAGGCCAAGCCAGCCTGCTCAAAGCTGCTGCGATGGGCTTCCAGCGCTTGATCGGCCTGCTCTCGATTGGCAAAGAGAGCAAAGCAACTTGGCCCTGAACCGCTCATCGCAACCCGCAGCTGACCTGGAAGGGCTTCCAGCAACGCGAGTGCAGTGCGCACCGAGGCCGTCTGCGGCGCCACCACCGTCTGGAGATCGTTCTGCAGTGGAGGGGGGGTGTCAGGCCGCAACGGGTTGAGCCAATCAGACGCCCGCAGACCTTGGCGGCGCTCAGCAAAAGCTGCGTCACCTTCGAGATAGGACGCACCGCGCAGCCTGCGGCACTCGCCATAGGCCCAGGGGGTGGAGACACTGACGCTCGGATCCTTCACCAACACGATGCCCATGGCCTGATCCGCTGGGGAGCAGGGCTCGAGTTGTTCACCCCGGCCGAAACAGAGCTGTGTGCCCCCGCGGATACAGAAAGGCATGTCCGAACCGAGCTCTGCCGCCATCACTTCGAGGTCTGCGGGCGCATGGCCCAGACCCCAGAGGATGTTGAGCGCCACCAACGCCGCAGCACCATCACTGGAGCCCCCCGCCAGACCGGCCCCGATGGGGATCTTTTTCTTGAGCTGGATCGAAGCACCCAGTTCGTTGAAGCCCGACCGACTGCGCAACAGCTCTGCTGCGCGGGTGATCAGGTTGTCCCCGCCGGTGCTGAGACCTTCGACGTCGCAGCTGAGATGGATCTGACCATCGGCGGTGTTGTCACAGATCAGTTCGTCGGCCAGATCGATGCTCTGCATCACCATGGCCAGTTCGTGGAACCCGTCGGCGCGCAGACCGAGCACTTCCAGATGCAGGTTGATCTTGGCTGGAGCCAGAACACGAACCGTGGCCGTCATCCGATCAAGCGGCGGAGTCGGCCTGATTCAAACCCCTGGCCAGTTCCACCCAGGCGGCAGGGGCCACTTCCTGGGGCCGTTGCTGAAGATCAATGCCAGCAGCAGCAGCCAACATCTGCAGCTGTTCGGGAGGGCAAAGGCCCGCCAACGTGTTGCGCAGCATCTTGCGCCTGGCGAGGAAAGCCTGCTTGAGCAGACTCTCAACGCGCCGGGCCAAAGCAGGCTCAGGGCGCTGCTGCATGGGCAGGGGATCCAGTCGAATCACTTCCGACTGCACCTTCGGTGGAGGCTGAAAACAACGGGGCGGCACAGGGCAGACCGTGCTGCACTGGGCGAGCAGCTGCATGCGCACGCTCAAAGCCGAAAAGCTGCTATGGCCAGGTCGCGCTCGGATGCGTTCAGCCACTTCCTTTTGCACCAGCAACACCAGACGCTGATAGGGAGGGTCAACAGGTCGATCGAGTCGACCGATCAAACGCTCCATCAAGGGGCCTGTGATGTTGTAGGGGATGTTGGCCACCACCTTGGTCGCCAACCCCTCGTCTGGAAGGGTCAGGGGGACATCCAGCACATCGCCTTCGCGCAAAGAGAAACGCCCATCGGAGCCGAAACGATCCCGCAATCCGGCTACCAGATCGCGGTCGAGTTCCACCGCATGAACCGCCGCTGCGGGGGAGCGCAAAAGCCGTTCGGTCAGAGCACCCCGCCCCGGACCCACCTCCAGCACCCGGTCGTCAGCCTGCAACCCGGAAGCCTCCAGGATGTGATCCAGCACCCGCTCATCCCGCAACCAGTGCTGGCCGAAGCGCTTGCGGGCGGTGTGTCCAGAAAAGCTCATTGCTCCAGCCTGAAGGATCACCGGATCAGTCAGGAGATCAACGGGCGCTGTGATCGCAGTCATCGGCGAGAGCGATGACTCTGCATACGGTCGAGGGAAGTCTGTTGATCAGTGACATGACCATTCCAGCAACTGCCCACGCTCTCACCACCTCCTTGGCAGGACTGTTGGTCATCAGCGGCTGTAGCAACAGTGCGTGGAACCCCAATCAAACAACTCAAAGCAACACCGACAATCCTGAAAGTCGTTGCTTTCGCCAGACCGATTTCGTCAATCGTGATCCAGCCGCTTCCCCCCAACTGCGCCTGGCCAGAAAGAATGGCGCACTCTGGGCGATGGAGATGCATGAAGGGCGTTGCAGAAAAACCTTGTTAGCCATTCGTTTCAACGAATCCAAGGATGCCAAAGGGCAACCAGTGATCTACAGGCAGACCAATCACGACAGCTTCTACAGCCTCGATCTCAACACCAAAACAAAAACAGTATTTGACCGGATTGAGCCACTGCCTCTCCCGCAAGGATTAGGTCTATCCAGGCTTCCAGAACAGCAATGCCTGGCGCAAGCGATGTACAAAACAAGCGATCGGGATCGCAACCATTTTCACCTACGCATTGAAGGCAATTACGTCTATCGCATCAGCTACGTTCCTTCAAGCGAGCTGTGCCACAAAACTCTCTCCGGCCTGCTCGATACACCCCCTAATACTGAACGCAATCAATCCTATTACGAGCTTTCTGGAAATCGTCTGACTGAACGCTATCGCGCCAGTCGTGCCCCTGGTGCCCCCGGACAATTCGTGAGTATTCGCTACCAACGCATCAACACATCACCTTCATCGGCAAAGTCTTCATTCAGGCCAGGAAAGAGAAGCGATGACGCAGCGCCAATCACACACCAGAACGCATTTCTTCTTCTTGATGGCCTCGACCTCCTTTCATCCAAGCCTGTTGACCCCATCGACGACGGGTATCCAGCGAACGGGCTTGCGGTTAGGCGGCAAGGGCACGAGGGCCACCACCAGCTCCATGGACCAAGTCGCAGTCCAAGGATTGGCCATCCGCCAACAGGCCATGGCCCTGGCCAGGCGTTGAAGCTTGCCGGCATTGCAAGCTGCGACTCCCCAACCATCGCGACCGCAGCGCCGGCGCGCCTTGACTTCAACCACCAGCAGACGGCCCTCACTCCCTTTCTGTTTGGCCATCACCAAATCGAGTTCACCAAAACGACATCGCCACCGTTCCGCCAAACAGGTCCATCCGCGTGCGCTGAGCAACAACAGCACCTTCTGCTCCGCCCATCGACCCGGATCGTTGAGGGATGGTGATGACATGGCAACCCAGAGCCACGGATCAACCGAAGGATTCCCCGCTTGATCCGTCGCGTTCGGATCACCCGCCAGCCCAGATCATCCGCAGCCCTGCGTCAAGCGCTCAGCCGCGTCAGCCGCGCACTCACCGCTGTCACCACCAGGCTGGTGGTGATCCCTAACGACACCTCAAGAAAGCGGTAAAGGCCCACCCACCACACCTGCTGAGGGTCAGCCACAAGCACCACGATGGTGAAGGTGACACCGGCAAAGCGATAGCCGATCACCTCCATGCGCAAGAGGGAGCAAAGCCCGCCAAGCAGCACCATCACCAGGCCATAAAAGGCCACATGAGGGGTGCCCAAAGCACTGACCAGACAGGCGCCCAGCACCACGCCCAGCAGGGTTCCGAGCAGGCGTTGCTTGGATGTTGACCAAGCAGCACCCAGCGAGGACTGCATGACGATGATTGCGGAAATGGCAGCCCAATAGGACTCAGGAATGCCAATCCATTCGGCGAGCCCGTAGGCCGTAGCTGCGGCAATTCCGGTGCGCAGGGCATGCCAAAGATGCTGAGGCCTTGGCACCTGAGACAACAAAACCTGATCCGTCTTTGCCCGAAGCAGCTGGGGACCTTGCAACACCACCCGGGCTCTCGTCTTGACGGCATTCTCCCCAGACCTTGAACTCAGCGCGAGATGGTGCGCCCAATGGACTGGGATTCGCTCACGCGCCCTAGGGTTGGGCTGTGATCCCCCACCGCCGATGCCCCGCCGCCTGTTGGCTCCTCTGATCGCCTTGCTGCTGGCGATCACCTTGCCGCTTGCTCCGGCCCATGCCGCTATGGATTACGCCAAACAGGTGTTAATCGGATCCGATTTCACCAACCGTGAGATGCAGGGGGTGACCTTCAATCTGACCAATCTGCGGGAAGCCGATTTCTCCGGCAGCGACCTCCAGGGCGCCAGCCTCTACGGCGCCAAACTTCAGGACGCCAACCTGACTGACACCAATTTGCGCGATGCCACGTTGGACTCAGCAGTGCTGGATGGCACCAACCTGACCAATGCTGTATTGGAGGACGCTTTTGCGTTCAACACCCGCTTCAGCAACGTGATCATCACCGGCGCTGACTTCACCAACGTTCCGTTTCGCGGTGATGCTCTGAAGACGCTCTGCGCCGCCGCCGAAGGCACCAATCCCGTGACGGGCCGCGACACCCGCGACACCCTGGGCTGCTGATGAGCTTTGATCCCCGCAGCATGGAACGCCTGAGGCAGCTGGGACGCCAGTTGCCGGAACCGCTGGCGAAACCCGAACCCAAGGCAGAGTCCCGCGCGAAGGCCACGCACAAGCGCCATCGGGTGGAAACCGAGGAGAACCCCCAGGCGCTGTTCCACGAGCTGATGACGGTCAGCGCCGATGGAACGGTTCCGGAGCATTTGATGGCCCGCCTGAAACAGGCGGAGCAAAAAGCCGAGGACGAGCGGCGTCGTCAAGCCACCAACCGCTCCCCCGCTGGTGGCAGCGCAACAACACCGGCGCCATCCACAGGAGCGGGACCACTGCCCTCGCCACCCGGTCGTCAGCAGGGCAAAGGCAAGAACACCCAACCCCGCCGGATCAAGGTGGCCCCAGGCAGCGAAGAAGAGAGCATGTATGTCGCCTTCGGCCAGCTGTTCCTGGAAGACGACGAGGATGGGGCTTGAACCCGGCCCGCTGTCGAATCCTGGCGGTTGGCAAGGTTCGCAAAAGCTGGGTGCAGGAAGGCATTGCGCTTTACCTCAAGCGTCTTCCTGGTCTGACCATCACCGAACTCCGCGACAGCACTCCTGAAAAGGAAGCCGAAGCCATCCGCCAAGCGCTTCGCCCTGACGAGGTGCCCGTGATCCTGATGGAACAGGGCAAAACCATCGACTCGGTCACTTTTGCCTCCCGGTTGGGGGGCTATGGATCCCAGCGGCTGGCTTTCGTGATCGGTGGTGCCGATGGCATCACCGCGGAACTGAAGGCATCCGCGGCCTGGCAGCTCTCTCTGTCTCCGATGACCTTCCCGCACGAACTGGCCAGGCTGCTGCTGCTGGAACAGCTGTTCAGGGCCCAGACGATCCGTGCCGGCAGCCCTTATCACCGGGCTTAAGCACGCATCCTGCATTAAGCACAAATGCCCTCTGGTCAGTGGGGCGCAAGCCCATCAGGATGGCCCTAACGGCCAAGAGCTGCCCATGGAGGTCACACCACTTGCGGACGGTTGCCTAAGGGTCTGCCTCCAGCAGGACGGCTTTGAGTCCTGCTGTGTGGTGTCCAGCTATCACCTGGTCGAGAGCAAACGTCCCCAGCTGGAACGCGCCAATCTGCGCCGCGCCTCCAACGCTCTGGGGTTAGCGCGTGACCCAAATCACAGCGCGTTGTGATCAAGATCATCTTGCGCTGAGACCAGCGAAGCGACGGTGAAGGCATCCGGAGATCAACACCTCCACTGCCATCCCATCTATGTCGTTCGAATCAGGCCTGATCGGCGTCGGCCTGGCCCTGATGTCTGCCCTCACGCTCCAACCCTCAACTCCCATTCCTGCCATTGCACCGATGCAATGGCAGCCAAGCAGCGCTGATCGCTTCAATGGCGCCCATCAGCATGGGCATACCGGGATGATCCCAACAGGGTTTCTCCGTAACGCGCCACCAAAGGGCAATAGGCCTGAAACGGCGGTTCGTTCTTGACGTAAAAAGCAAACTGCTCTGCCGTGGCCAAGCAGCACGCCGTTCCGCAACCCGGCGCGCCGTATCGGGAACAGACAGCCACATCAACCGCTCCAGCTGTCTTCAGCCTCCTTCAGGCAGCCGTCATCCAACCGAAGGACAACTGAGAACTGGCTTCAGTCCGGGCCAGATTCGCCAAGTTCGGCCCGCAACCAGGACGGACGCTCACTGCGGGGATGGAGCCAAGCGAGGCTGAGCAGAGCCTGAATCGTCTGGGGACGAGGCGGAATCTGGCATGAGGGAGAGTGCGCTTCAGGCTGATGCGTTGACGGCCTTGATGCAGTCATGACGTTCAACCGCAGGGTTAAATCCGGTCTAAGCATTGGTGCACTGAGATCCATGAGCGCAATCGCTCAATTGCCCTTGGTTTTAGGTATTCCTCCTCAAGCGCCTCCGCGGGAACGGCCCGAGGATGACGCAAGCCGGAGATCATCGTCATGCGCATGCTGAGAACCTCCTCCGGACTCACCGCTGACTTCATGGCCGGAGGGCGCTTCCGGGTTTGCGATGCCCAGCAGCACTGCCATGTGGTGAACAACCGCCAAACGGCCTACAAGGTTGTGGCCACAGCAGAAACCCGCGGCATCACGCTCGATGCCGCCCTCGACGAAAACCAGAGCCGTTGATCGCGGGATTCCTCCAACCGCTCACGCGGCCAGAGGTGTAAAGACAAGGGGCTGAAACTTGGCGAATGACAGGGTCCAGACCCGGCCGGCCATGGCCTGCAGTCCCTGATGGAAAGCGGTGGTGTCACCACTGTTCAACCAGGCGGCCTTGAGCGTCGGCAGATCCTCGGGCAAGCACCCCATGGGCACCTCCGCCAGCAACAAACTGCCCTGCGGTGAGGCCTGCTGAAGCGGTCCATCATCACTGCGTTGCCACACCCGAACCAGCAGCTCCAGGGCGAGCTCCTTGGCCATGACGTGGGGCTCACCACCGGGCGTCAAGTCGGCATCGGCCGGCAGCGAGCGTCCCCCCAAAGGCAGGGCTCGTGCTCCGTTCTGCTCCAACAACGCCAAAGCGATCAGATAAGGAGCATCAGCCATAACGATCCAATGGCGTGGGGCGTCCATCTTCCGGCACCCACCCCCACCAACACAGCAGAACATCTGTACTATTAACAGGAAGGAGGTGTTCGTGCCGTGGACGTTCAGAACACGCCGTTACCGCTGCGAGCGCAACGACGCCCGTTGGCCATTCCCCTGGCCGGGGAGCGCGTGGCGGCCGGTTTCCCGTCACCTGCCGACGACTACGTGGATGTCGGCATCGACCTCAATGAGCAACTGATCCGCCACCCCAGCAGCACCTTTTTTCTGCGCGTCAGCGGTGACTCCATGATCGGTGCCGGCATCCATGACGGCGACCTGCTGGTGGTCGACCGCAGCCTCAATCCCCGGCCCGGACGCATCGTGGTGGCGATCCTCGACGGGGCCTTCACGCTCAAGCGGTTGATGCGCGATCAACGCGGGCTGCACCTGGAAGCCGCCAATCCCGCTTACCCCTGTCTGGATCTGCATCACTGCACCGATGTGCAGATCTGGGGCGTGGCTGTGCACGTGATTCATCCACTCTGATGGCCAAGGCCACGGCGCTGATCGACGCCAACAACTTCTATGCCTCCTGTGAGCAGAGTCTCGATCCGGCGCTGCAAGGCAAACCCGTGGTGGTGCTTTCCAACAACGACGGCTGCATCGTGGCCCGCAGCGCTGAAGCCCGAGCACTGGGCATCGCCATGGGCACACCGTTTTTCCAAGCGCGGCATGATCTCGAACGCCTGAACGTGGTGGTGCGCAGTTCCAATTACGCCCTTTACGCCGATATGAGCCAGCGGCTGATGAGCCTGCTGGAGCAACAGGCGGAAGACCTGGAGATCTATTCCATCGATGAAGCCTTCGCATGCCTGACCCGGCCCGTGGACGGCGATCTCAGGGGATGGGCGCGGCAACTGCGAGCCCGCATCAAGCACAACCTGGGCCTGCCGATCGCCATCGGGCTGGGCCCAAGCAAAAGCCAGGCCAAATTGGCGAATCAACTGGCCAAAGGCATCCCAGCCCATGCCGGC
This sequence comes from Synechococcus sp. RS9916, assembly GCF_000153825.1. Classification (NCBI taxonomy): domain Bacteria; kingdom Bacillati; phylum Cyanobacteriota; class Cyanophyceae; order Synechococcales; family Synechococcaceae; genus Synechococcus; species Synechococcus sp. RS9916. The sequence continues at coordinate 522,513 of NZ_DS022299.1, read as the reverse complement.
GTGTTTGACCTGGGGCACTGTGGCGACCCCGACCCCTGGCTGGAAACGATCGCCATCGAAGACGTGTGGGGCATTGGTCGCAAACTCGCCCATTGGTGCCGCGGCCGCGGCATCACCAACGCCCGTCAGTTGCGCGACATGCCCACCGGTGTGTTGAAAGCCAAAGCCGGCGTGGTGGGTTGGCGCCTGCAACGGGAGCTCAGGGGCCATGCCTGCCTGCCCCTCGCCCTGGCCCCCTCCCCCAAACAGGAAACCTGCGTCAGCCGCAGCTTCAGCCGACCGGTCACCAGCCTCGAGGAACTGCAACAAGCGATCGCCACCTACGTGGTGCGGGCCGCCGAAAAGCTGCGCAAGCAGGGGCAACGCGCCGCAGCCCTGACGATTTATACCCGCACCAGTCCATTCAGCCCAGGCTTCTACAGCCGCTCTGCCAGCCGCCAACTCGACCTACCCAGCAACGACACCACGGTGCTGCTCAAGGCAGCACTGCCTCTGGTGGCACGCATTTTTCAGCCGCACCGCCCACTCGCCAAAGCTGGGGTGCTGATGCAACACCTGCAGGGCATCCACCACCTGCAACAACACCTGCTCACCCCATGCGACCCCGCCGATCTCCAGCGCCGGGAGGTTCTGCTGGCCACGATTGACGGCCTCAATCGCCGCTATGGCAGCGGCACCGTGGCCTGGGCCGCCTGCGGCATGACCCCAAGCTGGATGATGCGCCGTGATCGGCTGGGGCAGGCCTGCACAACCCGGCTGAGCGACGTGCCCGTGGTGCGGGCCTGAGCCCAGCCGAAGGTGGGACTGGCATCAGCGCCCGGTGACCATGTCTTCCACGATCTGATCGAGCTTGGGACTGGGGATGTTGGCGAACATCAAATCGCGCATCCAACTGCGCAGACCACCACAGGTGGAGCGATCCAGGCCATGACGCGACTCTTTGATCACAGCATCAGCGGCAGGCTTACGCGCCGCCTCGAAGCACTGAAAGATCTCAGCGACAGGACGGCCTGAGGCGATCAAATCGGCCAGAACGGCTGCATCCGCAATGGCAGAACAGGCCCCCATCCCGGCGTAGGGACTGGTGGCATGAGCAGCGTCGCCAATCAGCAGAACACGATCGCGGTACCACGGTGACAAGGCCAATAGATCACCTGCTTGGGTAAAGACCATCTGCTCTTCATCCGTCAGCTCCAGACAACGCTGAAGCAGCTCCGGCACACGCTTGATCTGCTGCTGAATCTGCTCTTTTTTGGCCACGTCAGCCTGCGGCTGGATGGTGTTGAACGCCACATACCAGCGGGTTTCACCATGGCCAAGCTGAGCCACCCCCGCCTTGCAGCCAGGAAGCCAAAAATCCATCTGCACGCCTGGTTCAAGCCCCTCCGGAATCGCGTCAATCACAGCGATCCAGCCTCCAGAACCGAGCATGCGCAGGCGCACATCGGGAAACATCTGCTGGCGCAGGGCACTGTTGGCGCCATCGCAGGCGATCACCACATCGGCATCCACACAACTGCCATCAGCGAAATGGGCCGTGGCGTGTCCGGGATGGTTCACCACCGAGACGCACTCCTGACCGAGCACGAGATCGTTGCCCACCATGGCCGCCAGGGTCTGTGACAAACGCCGGCGGTTGACCTCATAGCTCTCGGCACCATTGCGACGGGATACATCGCCAATGGGCATATCGACCACGGGCTGCCCCTTGCGGCCGTGCATGCGAAAGACCTCCAGCGGTGCCCCGAAGTTCTGCACCGGCACATCAAGGTCCTGCAGGATCTTGATGGCGTAACTCCAGATCAGGAAACCGGTCGACTGGCTCTGGTAATGGTCGTACTTCTCATGCACCGACACGCGGATGCCATGCCGCTGGAGGGCAAGGGCGAGCGTGAGGCCGGCAACACCACCACCAATGATCGCCACCTTCTGCACCCCTGCACTGGAGGAGGTCATCCCAACCCTTCAACGACATCAGCCGCAGGCTGCCGGCACTGATCCATCAGCGCAACACCCACCGCCAGAAAAACAGCAGGGTCTTAGACGCCCCAGATCAACTGAAGCTCTTGGGCCCGCTTGGACACAAGCAGCACCATGCCGCCGCCATGGGCGTTCAAGCCTGTTTCCTCCCGCAGGAGAACCGAACTGGCCAGGGCGATTCCGCACGTTTCAACAAACAAGACCGGCACCGTGCCGTCCTTGCCGTGCATGGCTTGCAAATCCAACGCCTGACGAACCGCCTGCTGAGACTTCACCACCCCAAGCTGATCAACAAACGCCGGCCAGAGGTGATTCACGGCAGTAAAGGCCGAGAACTCGAAGGACGCTTCCACCATCAGGCTGAACGCTGTGCGAGGGCATCAACGATCATCTGCGCACTCACGGGGATGACTTCCAGGGCATCCTCGTTGTCGAGATAGGCCTCAAACGACGCGAAGCGCTCAATCCGTGGTTCAGCACCCTCAGCAGCACAGGCCGCTGGCCAATCGTCATCGTCGGGCTTGACCTCGACATAGGCCTGAAGGGCTTCTTCGAGATCACCGCCGTCGCCAATGCCTTCGCCGTGCCAGAACGCTTCAAGAAAGGCCGTCATTGCCAACCACCAAACGGAACGGAGCAGCCGAAGCCACCGATTGGGCCATCATCCAATCCCGGCGACCCGCGGGCGCAGCCGGAGCAGCGGGACTAGACCAACAGCACTGGACATCCAAGCCTCCATGCCTTCGCTTGAGCGCTATTGCAGCGACTTCTGCGGGAGTGATCAAGCCTGGCCGGACCTGCCCCTGCCCCGCGCAGCGCAGGATCTCTGGTGGGCGGAATGGATCAGCCAAAGGCATAACCAACGCCAGCACAGCGCCCCCCTCGATGCACTGCGGGAGCACCTACCGCAGCTCTGGATCACGCCGCGGCGGGGAGCTGCCAGCAGCGAGCTTTACCGTCGCCTGGTGTTGCAGGGCGAAGCCGCAAGTCCTGCGGATCAGCGGGCGGCTCCCCAACTGGAAGACCCCGCAGGCATCACCATCAGCCTGGCCCCGCACCCCTGCGGATCGATCCCGGTGATTCACTTCCGAGCACAAACCGATTTCGTGCTTGCCGTGCGCTGTCTGGCCCATCGCTGTGAACCTGCCAGCATCCAAGCCACAGTGCACGCCCAGGCTGTGGCGGGGCTGATTCATTGGGGGCTGATCCGCGACATCGGGCGGGAGCAGCGCTGTCAACTGCTGATGCTGCATGAGGCGCCTTACAGCTCCCTACCTGCCTCATGCATCCCTGGAGACCTGTCAGACGAGGACTGGATCGAACGCTCCAGGCGTTGGCGACTGGAGCATGAACTCACCCATATCGCCTGCAAACGGCTTGTGGGCGAAATGCGCATCAACCTGTTTGATGAGCTGATTGCTGATGCCCTGGGCATGTTGGCGGCCCTAGGACAGTTCAAGGCTGCGTTATTCCTGAACAGCCTTGGCCTCAACGCGGATGGCGGTCTGCGCGACGACGCCCGCGCCCACGTCTACCTCCAGACCTTGGATCCTCAGCACCACGGTGAGGCCTGCCAAATGGTGATCGCCCGGGCGCGGGAGCTGGAGGCGCTCTTGCACGCCGGCAGCGTGTCGCGTGAACCCATGCACCTGCTTCGGGTCCTCACCCACAACCGTCTGGATCAGCCGCTGCAGCCCAATCCATGAGTGCAAAACCACAACAAGAGAGTCGACAGGTGCAGGTGCTGATCGTTGGCCTGGGCCCAGCAGGTGCAGCCTGTGGGATGGCACTGGCAGGAAGCGGCCTGGAGGTGCTGGCCCTGGATCGTGCCCACTTTCCCCGCGACAAAATTTGTGGCGATGCCCTGCCCCTCGGCGCCCAGACCCTGGTCCAGCATCTGGGGCTACTTACAACGTCCCCAGAGCTGCAGTGCCGCAGCTCTCTGGAAGAGCGGGGCAGCGTCAGAGCCCGGGGTTATGACCAAGGGCTGACCGGTCAGGGATGGCTTGCGGAACGCGGGGCCATCCTGTCGAGCACAGCATGCCTCCAAACCGTTCGGCGCCATGACCTCGACCACTGGCTGGTGGAACGCTGCAGGGAACGCCAGCTGCCAATGGAGTTTGGCTGGCAAGTGGAAAGCCTGAGGTGGGACCAGGCGATCCAGCGGTGGCAGGTGCGCGGACGGATCCGAACCCGCGAAGGCAAGCCCCTCAAACGCTTTGCCATCACCACGCCAGTGGTGGTGGGTTGCGACGGAGCAGCCTCCGCCATTCAGCGACAGAGCAACCCAGCCCGACCACGCTCTCTTCAGGCCCTGGCCAGTCGTTGCTATCTGACGCCGCACGAGTCCCAGACCAGCAGCGCTCAAGCTCAACCGCGGTCACGCCTCCACTACCTCTGGCCCGGAGAGTCGACCTATGCCTGGGCCTTCGCCGTTCCAGGCGGGTTCAACTGCGGCGTCGCCGCCATGGTGAATCGCCATGGCGACTTACCGATCAGGGGCAGGGACTTAATGGAGCGCACTCGCCAATGGATCCAAACCCTTAATCACGACTGGGATCATTCCGCAGTCGAGGCGAGCCATCACAACACGTCAACCATCCAGACGATGGCCATCCCCGTGATCCACCCCACTACGGCACCCCAGTCATCAGCTGGAATCCTGCTCGCGGGAGATGCAGCAGCGTTGGTGGACCCCCATCAAGGCCATGGCATCGACCGAGCGCTCGAAAGCGGGGCGCTTGCCGCGACGGTGATCCGCAAAGGGGTGGCGATGGGACTCGCACCAGCCGCACTCTCCGAGCGCTATCAGCAACGACTGGCCGTGCGGGTACGCGGCTGGCAACAGCAGTGGCAAGCCCTTGAGCTCGAGTCAATGAACGACACCGCTCTGATCAAAGCGCTGAGCCGGCCCCGCTAAGCCTCAGGCTGCGGCTCCCCCCGGAGTCTCCTGAGGTCCGGAATAGCCCGCACAGCGCTGCTCATCGAGATGGGCAATGTGTTTGCGCTCGCTGTAATAGAGCTCCTGAAAGCGAAGGGCATCGGCGTTGAGGTCGTCGAACAAGGCCTGAATGCGCTGTTCCATGTCGATGTTGGCAAGCGTCTGCGGCTGGTCCTGCTCCTGCGCGATCAGCGAGGCGATGCAACGTTCCAACGTCTGCAGCCGCTGCCCACCCCAAGCCTCCAGCAGATGGCGGCAACGCTTGAGACTCTTCTGGCGCTCGAGCATTGCCGCCGTGCCGCGCAGCTGCTGCATCGGATTCGCCAAGGCCAGGAGCTGCAGCTCCCCCGGCTCCAACAAAGGGGTTAACCGAGACACCAACGCGCTGTTCTCCAGCAGCAATTGATCGGTCAGCAGACGGGGGAGATCGAGGTCAGCCAGTTCATCGCCGCTGTCCTGCCCGCGACTGACGGCCTCAAGCCGACCGGCACCAATATTGGTTTCCTCCAGATCGGTCAGCGAGGCCCACAACAGCCGATGGTGCTGGAGGGCGAAATCCTCCAGCTCCCGCTGACGCAGCTCACGGCGGATGGCGCTGCGATGGGAGGGGCAATGGAGATAAAGGCGCAGGATCTCGGCCTCAGAGCGTTCGCGCTGACTCGACTCGCCTGGCTGCTCAAAGCGGGCGGAACGGCCATGCCAACGCTGACCCTTCACCTGTTGACGCAGGTCGTCCTCCAGCTGAAGCGCCAGACGCCCCTGGCCACCACTGAGGCGTTCGGCCACTTGCTGGAGGTAATGGGTGCGGATCGCCGATGGGGGCAACTTGCCCAGCAGTGCCACCAGGGCACTCACCCCTTGCTGAAACTGATCGGCCTTGGCGAGGTCGCGACCCTCCAGCACCTGCTCGATTTGCCAGTCGAGCCAGAGCGGTGCCTGATCGAGCAGAGCCCGGTAGTCGCCGGCGCCATGGTCTTTGAGGAATTCATCGGGATCCTTACCGGACGGCAGGTGCAACACCCGCAGCTCCAACTGCCCCTGCAGGGCGAGCTGCTCCACCTCACCGATCGCCCGATTGGCTGCTCGGATCCCGGCACCATCGGCATCGAAATTGAGCACGATGCGCTTGCCATCGCTGCATCGGCAGAGCTGGGTGATCTGCTGGCTGCTCAGAGCAGTTCCGAGGGACGCCACCGCATTGGTGATCCCCGCTGCATGGAGAGCAATCACATCGAAATAACCCTCCACCACCACCGCTCGGTCGTCCTTGCGGATGGCGTTGGCGGCCCGATCAAGACCAAAAAGGTGCTTGCCCTTCTCAAACACCTCCGTCTCTGGAGAGTTGAGATATTTGGGCTCGGCGCCATCCAAGCTGCGACCACCGAAGCCGATCACCCGACCCTGACGGTCGCGGATCGGCACCATCACGCGATGACGGAAACGGTCGTAGAAACCATTGCCACCCTTACGCGGCACCACCAGTCCGGCGGCCTCGAGCATCTCGGGGCTTAACCCTTCGACCTGCTGCAGATGCTTCAGCAGGCCATCCCACTGGTCTGGGGCGTAGCCGAGTTCAAAGGCGTCAAGGGTCGCCTCCGAGAGCCCACGGCTTTCACGCAAATACTGGAGCGCTCCCTGGCCCGCCGCAGTGCGGAGCTGGGTGCGAAACCAGCCCGAGGCCAAGGCCAACGCCCGGTGGAGTTTTTCGCGGCGCGACAACTGCTGGCGCAGCCGCTCCTGCTGGGGGCCATCCACCGTTTCCACCGGCAGCTGGTATTTGCGCGCCAGCTCCAGCACCACATCGCTGAAGCTCTGGCGCTGAAGTTCCATCAGAAACTTGATGGAGTTGCCACCGGCCCCGCACGAGAAGCAGTAATAAAACTGCTTGGCCGGTGACACCGTCATCGACGGCTTGCTGTCGTCGTGGAACGGGCAGATGCCAACGAATTCACGACCTTTTTTCTTGAGCACCACGTGCTCTCCCACCACATCAACGATGTCGGCCCGTTCCTTGACGGCGTCGATCGTGCGGGGGTGAAGACGGGGTGTCGCCATCGGACCATTCTGCGAGAGCTTGTGCCGAACGGGAGTCCAGGGTGCGGTGCGAAGGTTGGCCCTTGATCTGCAAGGCACGGATGCAAGCACTGCTGAAGGCAATCCGCGGCAGTCAGTCAGCGCAGCAGTGGCGGGCCTGCGGCCTGTTGATCCTCTGCGCACTGGCCTTCAGCCTGATGACCGTTTGCGTCAAGCATCTCGGCGGCGCATTGCCTGTTGCGGAAATCGTGCTGGTGCGGTCCCTGATCAGCATCGCGATCACCCTGGTGATGCTCCGACGCGTCCGCGTCTCCCCCTGGGGTCAGCAGCGGGGACGACTGTTCGTGCGTGGCGTGCTCGGCACCACCGCCCTGCTCTGTTTTTTTGAAGCCCTGGCCCGTCTGCCATTAGCAACGGCCACCTTGCTGCAATACACCTACCCAACCCTCACGGCTCTGAGCGCCTGGTTGTTACTGGGGGAACCGATCCGCCGCCGCATTGGCTTGGCGGTGCTGATGGGCTGGATCGGAGTGATGCTGGTGGTGCAGCCGGAGTGGCTCGGTGGAGCGGCGGCGCCTGCCATCCCAGACCTGACGGCCACAGCCGTGGCCCTTGGACTCGGTGGCGCACTGCTCACCGCCCTTGCCTATGTGAGTGTGCGCCAGCTGTCAGCGCGGGAACATCCGCTGGTGATCGTGTTCTATTTCCCACTGGTCTCTGTACCCGCGACACTTCCGTTTCTTTGGGGTCAAGCGATGTGGCCGACCCCTGAGCAATGGCTGTGGCTGGTCGGTGTGGGCCTGTTCACTCAGCTGGGTCAAATCTGGCTGACGGAAGGACTCGCAGCTCTGCCCGCTGCCCGTGCCACATCGATCAACTACGTGCAGGTCGTGTTCGCAAGCCTCTGGGGTGTGCTGTTTTTCGCTGAACCCATTACGGGAGCTGTGGTGCTCGGAGCAATCTGCGTGCTGGGAGCGACCCTGATTAGCCTCAGTGCCCGTCAGCCTCAGCTCGGCTCGAGTGGCAAGGGATAGGTGATCCAGTCCTGACTGCTGCCATCACTCGATCCGGAGGGCTGCGCCAACCGCCAGCTTTCGCCGCGCTCCCCCCGTTCGAGAAACAGTTCAAACGGACTGTCGACCCGAACACGATCTCCGGGCAGTCGCCAGTCAAAGCGCCCGGTCAAATGCACCCCCTTGTGATCCCCCAGGCGCATCGACTCCTGCTCTTCCACGCGGACCCGGCTCACCTCAGGGTCACCGTCAGCCTCAAGGTCTAAAGAGCGAGCGATCGCTGTCTGGGTGAGCTGAATCTGCAGCCCCAGAGCTTTCAACAACACCAGACGGGGAGGCTGATCAGCCGCACTACACGCGGTCAGTCCAACCCCGATGACCAGGGCACAGATCAGGGCTATCCCCCGGCGGATCAAGGTTTGGCCAAGCCGCTGCAGGTGGGCCAGGCTCGACAGGTCAGGCAGCATGGAGCGCATCAGGAACAACCCCATGATCGGCTGGCTGCAAGGGGAACGGATTGACAGTTGGGTCCAAGGGGGGCGCCAGGGCCTTGTGATCGCCTGCGGCGGTGTGGGTTACGAGGTGCAGTTCACCAGCGGACATCGCACGCGACTGGAAGCGGAACGCCAGTGCACCGCCTGGATCCATCAGGTGCAACGGGAGGACGGCTGCATGCTCTACGGCTTCCTTGAGAAGCGGGAACGCGACCTGTTTCGAACCCTGATCAGCGTGAACGGGGTTGGGCCACAAATGGCCCTCGCCCTGCTCGAAAGCTGTGGGGCCACGGCCCTTGTGGACGCCATCGTGGAGGGCGATCTGCGTCAGCTCACCCAGGCTCAGGGCGTGGGCAAACGCACAGCCGAACGGCTGGCGGTGGAATTGCGCGATCGCCTGGGCAGCTGGCGCGCCCCTGCGGACGATGGTCTGTCACTGGTCGACCGCAGCGATCTCAAAGCCCTGCCGCTGCAAGGCGACCCTCTCCAGGAACTGCAGCAAACACTCGAAGCCCTTGGTTACGAAGACCTGGAAATCCGAAGAGCCATGCGCGCTGTGGCGACTGCTGCTGAGCCCCCTGCTGCCGGCGATCATGACGCCTGGCTGCGGGAAAGCCTGCGCTGGCTGAGCCGGGCTACGGCTTAGGGGCCCATGAGGAGGTAAATTGGTTGTTTGCACTGTCAGGGCCAGACGCCGCGCATGTCGCTCGATACCACTCAAAAGCAGCAGCTGATCAACACCCACCAAACCCACGCCACCGACACCGGATCGGCTGAGGTGCAAGTGGCCATGCTGACCGAGCGCATTTCGCAGCTCAGCAACCACCTGCAGAAGAACATTCACGACTTTTCATCCCGTCAGGGTCTGCTGAAGATGATTGGTCGCCGCAAGCGCCTGCTCTCCTACGTGCGTGGCAAGAGCGAGCAACGCTACAGCGATCTGATTGGCAAGCTGGGCATCCGCGGCTGATCCGCCGCATCGCCTTCGTTTCTTTGCCATGGCCGACCCTCGCAAACTGTTGCCGTTTGAACCCCGACGGTCGGCCGATGACAGCAGCAAAAGCCTTGGTCAGTCCAAGGCAGTGAACTCCCAGCCCATCCCCAAGGCTGTGGCCAATCGCATGGCGCGACGCGTTGCGATTGCCACTGGTGTGCCTTCGGTGATGGGTATGGCTGTTTTTGTGATCAGCTATTTACTGGTCAGCAAACAAATTCTCGACATTCCTCCTGGCATCACGCTGGTGAGTTCTGGGGCCTGCTTCCTGCTGGGATTGGTGGGATTGAGCTACGGCGTGTTGTCTGCCAGCTGGGAACCTCAGCCCGGCACGTTGCTTGGCCTCGAGCACATCAAGCCCAACATTGCGCGAATGCGCAGCTCGATGAAAGCCCAAAAAGCATCGAACTGAGGTGACGATCAGGTCAAGACTCGAGTCACCGGAGCTGGCGCTCCGGTGACTTTTTTGTTGTCAACAAGCGATCAGACCGGCACCGCTCCACTGAAGACAGCCTTGGTGGTGGCCGTAAACGCCTGCTCCTGCAGATAGCTGGCAGCAGCGACGGCGTTGCGTACGCAGAACTGGGGGCCAAGGCGCACATAACGCACCTCACTGCCATGACGAACGGCAGCCACCACAGGCACACGGACGCCCAACTCATCCTGCTCAGGCTTGTGGGCATGGAGACATTCACGCAGCTTGTGCTGCACAGCCACATCGCTGGCCTGGTCCGGAGCCAGCTCCACCAGCAACAGCTGCAGGTCGTCAATCGCCCGGCAATCGTCAACGATCAACTGCACCCGTTCATCCCGTCGGTCAACCGCCGCCCAAACCAGCAGACGAGCTTCTGCCATCAGGTGGTCTGACAGACGGGCATAACTCTTGGGGAACACAACAGCTTCACAGCTGCCGGTGAGGTCTTCGAGGGTGAGCACTGCCATCCGATCGCCTTTACGCGTGGTGACCTGCCGGTATTCACTCACCATCGCAATCGCACTGACTTTGGCCTTGTCGGCCTGCTCTTCCAGGCTGCCTAAGCCAATCGGCGCGAGCAATTTGGCCGGTGGGGTGAGCTGTTTGAGGGGGTGATCCGACAGGTAGAAGCCCACTAGATCCTTTTCCAGGCGCAGCTTTTCGGTGGGGTGATAATCCGGAACAGGAGGGGCTTTGGGCGCCATGCTGAGGTCGTTGGCACCCTCTCCTTCCGCAGCGGTGGCCGCCGCCATCAGATCAAACAGATTGCCCTGGCCACTTTCACGATCCTTGGCACGGGAGGAGGCCCAGTCGAGCAGAAGATCCAGATCCGCCATCAACTGGGCACGATTGGCCTTGGGCTCCAGCGCATCGAGAGCGCCGCAGTGAATCAACGACTCAAGGCTGCGGCGATTGAGCACAGAAGAAGGCAAACGATCACAGACATCCGCCAACGACTCGAACGGCCCATCCTCCTGACGACTCGCGATCAAGTGGCGAATCGCTCCATCCCCGAGATTGCGGACTGCCGAAAGTCCAAACAGGATGCGATCGCCTGTCGGAGTGAAGTCGATGCCGGAGGCATTCACATCGGGTGGCATCACCTCAATGCCCATGGCATTGCAATTGGAGATGTAGCGCTGCACCTTGTCGCTCGCTCCGGCATTCACCGTGAGCAGTGCAGCCATGTAGGCCACCGGATAGTGAGCCTTGAGATAGGCGGTCTGATAGGTCACCGCGCCGTAGGCGGTGGAATGGCTCTTGTTAAAGCAGTATTCCGCGAACAGCACCATCTGATCGAAGAGCTCATCGGCGATCTTTTCGTCGACCCCCCGTTCACTCGCTCCCTTCACAAAGATGCCGCGATGTTTCTGCATCTCTGAGACCTTCTTTTTACCCATTGCGCGGCGCAACAGATCCGCTTCACCCAGCGAGTAACCGGCCAAATCCTGAGCGATCTTCATGATCTGCTCCTGATACACCATGATCCCGTAGGTCTCCTGCAGGATCGGCTCAAGGGCCTGGTGCGCAAAGTCGATCGCTTCGCGGCCGTGCTTGCGGTTAATGAACTTGGGAATCAGACCAGCATCAAGCGGTCCAGGTCGGTAGAGCGCAAGGATTGAGGAGATATCTTCCAGCGAAGAAGGGCGCAAATCCCGCACGATCTGACGCATTCCGCTCGACTCGAGCTGGAAGATGCCTTCCAGATCACCGCGCGCCAGCAGGGCGAATGTGTCGGGATCCTGCGGCGGCAACTTGTCGGGATCAATGCTTTCCCCGAAGTTGGCTTCCACCAGCTCGAGGGTTTTGTCGATCATGGTGAGGTTTTTCAACCCCAGAAAATCCATCTTCAGGAGTCCCATCGACTCCACGTCTTCCATGTAGTACTGGGTGATCACCTGACCATCGTTGTTGCGTTGCAACGGCACCAGCTCATCGAGCGGATCCGCGGCAATCACCACACCAGCAGCGTGCACACCAAAAGTTTTGTTGGTGCCCTCGATTCGCATCGCCATGTCGACCCAACGCTTGACCACGGGGTCGTTTTGATACTTCTCACGGAAGTCGGGATTGGGCGACTCTTCACCAATCATGGCCGCCAACTTGGCTGGCTTTCCGCGGGCCACGGGAATCAGCTTGGCGAGACGATCTGCATCGCCATAAGGAATATCGAGCACCCGCGCCACATCCTTCAGCACCGCCTTTGACGTCATGCGGTTGAACGTGATGATCTGCGCCACCTTGTCGTCGCCGTAGCGCCGGGTGACGTAGTCGATCACTTCACTACGGCGCTCAATGCAGAAGTCGGTGTCGATATCAGGCATCGACTTGCGCTCTGGATTGAGGAAGCGTTCGAACAACAAGCCATTACTGACAGGGTCGATGTTGGTGATTCCCAGGGCATAAGCCACCAATGACCCCGCAGCAGAGCCGCGGCCAGGGCCGACGGGAATGCCTTGCTCGCGAGCAAAACGGATGTAATCCCAGACCACCAAGAAGTAGGTGGGAAAACCCATCTGCTCCATCACGCCCAGCTCGTACACCAGACGCTCGGCGTAGACCGCATCGATGGACGCACCCTCAGCCAGGGATAGCCGGTCACGTAAGCCCTGCTCGGTCACTTCCTTGAGATAGCTCACGGGAGTGTGGCCATCGGGAATGGGGAAGCGGGGCATCTGATAACGCCCGAGGATGTCGTAATCCTCGACTTTTTCCGCAACCTCAGCAGTGGTCGCAATCGCTTCCTGCACCACTGCTGGATCCAGATGGTCGACGAACAGCCGACCCATCTCTTCCTCGCTACGGATGAACTCCGTGCCGGTGTACCGCAGGCGTTTTTCGTCGGAGATGAGCTTGCCCGTCAGCACACACAGCAAGGCATCGTGCGCCTCCACGTCGTTGCGCGTGAGGTAGTGCGCGTCGTTGGTGGCGATCAGGCCAATGCCGAGCTCCTTGGCGATCTTGACGATCTCCACATTGACGATCCGGTCTTCCACAGAGCCGTGGTCCTGAATCTCCAGATAGAAGTCGTCACCAAACACCTCCTGATACCAACGCGCCACATCCCGTGCCACCTCGGGGCGACCGCGCATGATCGCCTGGGGGATTTCACCACCAAGGCAGGCGGTGGCCACAATCAGCCCTTCGCTGTATTGCTGCAGCAGATGTTTATCGATGCAAGCCCGGGAGAAAATCCCACGTCCTCGCATGCCGCGTAGATGGCTGATGCTGGTGAGCTTGACCAGATTGCGATATCCGGTGGCGTTTTTGGCCAGCACCACCAGGTGATAACGACGCTCTTTTTTCTGCTGCGGGTCATCGATGGACCCGTTCACCACGTACATCTCATTGCCGATGATCGGCTTGATGCCGGTGCCTTGACAGAGCTTGAGCAGCTCCACCGCGCCATACATCACACCGTGATCGGTGAGAGCGAGGGCTGGCATGCCCAGCTCTTTGGCCCGCTCCACCATCTGCGGCAACTGCGATGCCCCGTCCAGGAGGCTGTAATCGCTGTGGTTATGGAGAGGGACAAAAGCCATACCCCCAGCCTAAGGGGCTACGCAAGATGGAGGGTCCCGCATAAAAAGACCCCCCAGATATGGGGGGGCATCGGGAAAGCAGGGATCAGATTCAGCTGATCAGGCTGGGACCAGAGCCCCTTCAGGGCGCGATGCCATCACCTGAGCAGACTGCTCGTACTGATGCGCGACCTGCAGCAATCGGGCCTCATCCAGCACGTTGCCGATGAGCTGCACACCAATCGGCAAACCAGCGCTGTTGAAACCGCAGGGAACGCTGATCGCAGGCAACCCAGCCAGGTTGGCCGGAATGGTCAACAGGTCGGCCAGATACATGGCCAGAGGATCATCAGCGTGGGCACCGTTGCGGAAGGACGTGGTCGGCGCCGTTGGTGTCAACAGCACATCGACCGTCTGATACGCCGCGTCGAAGTCACGACGAATCAGGGTGCGCACCTGCTGCGCTTTTTTGTAGTAGGCGTCGACATAGCCGGCCGACAGGGCATAGGTACCGATCAGGATGCGCCGCTGCACTTCGCTACCAAATCCCTGCGCGCGGCTGCTGGCCGTCATGGCGGCAAGACTCTCGGCATCGTCAGCACGGAATCCGTATTTGACGCCGTCGTAACGCGCCAAATTGGCGGATGCCTCGGAAGGGGCAATCACGTAGTACGTCGCGATGCCGTCCGTGAAGCGGGGGCAGCTGACATCCACGAGTTCGGCGCCGAGCGCCTGCAACTGCTGGGCTGCAGCCATCACAGAAGCCTTGACTTCAGCATCAAGCCCCTCCTGCTCGAAACACTCCCGCACCAGACCCACTTTCAGGCCAGTGATCGGCTTGCCCAGCGCTGCGCTGTAGTCCGGGACAGGTGCTTTCAGCGACGTGGAATCCCGTGGATCATGACCAGCCATCACCTGCAGCAGCGCAGCTGCATCCGCGACGTTGGAGGTGAATGGACCCACCTGATCCAACGAGCTGGCAAAGGCCACAAGGCCATAACGGCTGATGCGGCCATAGGTGGGCTTCAACCCCACAACACCGCAGAAGGACGCTGGCTGACGAATGGACCCACCAGTGTCGGAGCCCAGAGACGCCATGCATTCGCCTGCCGCAAGAGCCGCAGCACTGCCACCGGAGCTACCGCCAGGCACGTGATCCACGTTCCAGGGATTGGCCGTGGGCCCGAAGGCCGAAGTTTCGGTGGATCCGCCCATGGCGAACTCATCGAGATTGGTTTTGCCGAGCAACACAGCTCCGGCATCCCAGAGCTTGCTGGTCACAGTGGACTCATAGGGGGGGACAAACCCCTCGAGCATGCGACTGGCACATGTGGTGGTAACACCCTTAGTGCAGAGATTGTCCTTAATGGCGAGAGGCACTCCAGCCAAAGGGGGAAGGTCCTCGCCCGCACTGCGGGCGGCATCAATGCGATCGGCGTCGGCGCGGGCACGATCAGCGGTCACCTCCAGATAGGCATGGAGGGTCGGCTCAACGGCGTCGATGCGCGCAAGGTGATGGTCCGTGAGTTCACGGGCCGACACCTGGCCGCTCTCCAGTTGCTGACGCCACTCGGCGATCGCCATCGAAAGGGACTGCTACACAGCAGCGACGCTATCAGCCGTCGTCGGCACTGATGGTGAAGGGCTCACCGCGGCGGCAGCGCACACAGCTGTGGGAGATGTGGGCAGGTGACTCAGAGGCCAGATCCTCCAGGAAGGAGGGCAGCTGGCTCTCCAGACTTTTGCGTGTGACAAACGGACCAAACCAATAGGTCACATCAGGACCCTGGGTCTGAACCCGGCCCCACCACGCCAATCCGAGACCGTTGGCGAAACTACGCAGCGGCCTGATCAGGGGGCCCATCAGCAGATGATGCAGAGCTCGCACATTGTGCCCTGCTTTGCGGCCCGCGGCGTTCGCCCATCGGGAGCGCCTGGATCAGAGATCCACGCTGTCTTGGAAGTGGGGGGGAGCCATGGCGGGCTCTTTGGACTCTTGCCGATCCAAAACCAGCGCCACTTCTTCAGCAACGGGTTGGTCCATGGAAGCGTCATCGACCTGGGGAGCAGCGTCTGCAGACTCGGTGGGAACAACAGAAGGTTCCGAAACCTGGGAGGGGCAGCGAGGGCGAACAATCGGAGGCGAGGGTGCCTGGCCCTTGAGATCCTTCATCCAGCCCCGACGCGCGACCTCATACAGACACATCGCCGTGGCCACCGATGCGTTGAGGCTGGGGGTCACCCCACGCAGAGGTATGCGAATCAACTGATCGCAGTGACGGCGCGTCAGCAGCGACAGGCCTTGCCCCTCGGATCCAGTGACGATCGCCAACGGCCCCTCCAGATCAGCCTCCGCCAGGGTCACATCACCCTCACCGGCGAGGCCCACCACCCGGTAACCCGCATCCTTGAGGGTCTCCAACGAACGGTTGAGGTTGACCACCCGAGCCACGGGAAGGTGCTCAAGGGCACCCGCTGCCACCTTGGCCACCGAGCCGGTCAGGCCAGCGCTGCGTCGCTGGGGAAGCACCACACCATGGGCCCCAAGAGCCTCAGCGGAACGCACAATGGCGCCGAGGTTGTGGGGGTCGGTGAGGCCATCCAGCGCCAGCAGCAGAGGCGGTTCACCCAGAGCGGCGCAACCTTCGACCAAGGTCGGCAGATCGAGGGTGTCGGCCGAAGCGGTCTGCAGAGCAATGCCCTGATGGACAGCCCCGCCGGTGAGCTGACCCAGACGGGCCCAGGTCACCTCTTCAACCAACACCCCTGACGACTTGGCTTCTCTCAGCAACTGGAGGAATTTGGGCGAGCTGCGCAGTTCAGACGTGCACCAGATGCGGTGAATCGGGCGCCCGGCCTCGAGGGCCGCTTGGGTGGCATGGCGGCCCCAGAGCATGTCATCGGCCTGGGCATCAGGGGTATGGGCTAACTCCTCTCCCTGGCGATGATCCGGTGCAAAAGCCTGACGGGCCTCGTCCCGGTTCCAGCCACCACGGCGCGAGCCGCCCCGAAAGTCATGACGGCCTGGACGGGAACGTTCGGGACGGGATGAACCGCCGCGATCGGAGCGCCCACCGAACCGGGATCCCGACCGTTCGAAGCGATCACCACCGAAGCGCTCTCCACGCTCCTCGGAGCGATCCCGGCGTTCAAAACGGTCTTGACCATCAAAACGGCCTTTGGACTCATAACGCCCCTTGGCTTCGAAACGGCCTTTCCCCTCGAAACGGCCACCCCGACCCGCTGAAGACTTGCGATCGAAGCGATCAAATCGACCCCGGCCGCCCTGCTCTGAACCACGCTCAGCGCGATCGTCACGGGAAAAACGACTCTTCCCGCCGGGAGCACCATCGCGGTCAAAGCGACGGTCCTGATCCGGTCGTCCCCCACGGAAAGGACGCCCACCACCGCCAGAGCGGGGGCTTCCGGGGCGTCCACCGCCAAAACGCCCATCAGCTGAACGACCACCCCCTGATCGGCCACCACCAGGACGACCGCCTCCGTAGGACCGGCCTTCGCCGGAGGAATTGCCACCGCCATAGGGGCGGCCATCGCCTGAAGAACGGCGATCAGAACGGAAACTCATGGTCGAAACGGGGGCTATGACAGGTCGTTTTCGGTCTCATCCAGTCGATCCAAAAGCTCGGCAAGCCGTGCTGGATTCTGCAAAAAGAGCCAGCCAACCATTGTCTCAAATCCCGTGGCCCGGCCATAAACCGAAGCCTCCCCTCGCCGCGGGCCGCGGCCTGCCCGGTTACGCCCACGGCGCACCAAATCGATTTCCTGATCGTTCAGCAAGGGCTCTAGACGCTCCAACACAGCCGCCTGGGCATCAGCCTTGACCTCAGCGACCACAGCCTTGTGTAGGTCGTCTGCGCGACCAGGACGACGGCAATGACGTAGACGCTGGTGCAATTCCCAAACTGCATCACCAAGCCAAGCCAATTGGAGAGGCCCTAACTCGTCGCCACCACCGCGCCCCAGTTGGGATCGAATCCAGTCGCTCAAGCTGCCAATTGGCTGAAGGCGCTCTCCAGGTCAGGCACCAGGTGCAAGAACTCTTCGAGACGCACCAGCTTCACAGTCTGGGCGACCCGGGCGTTGCCCACCACTGAAAAACCCCGCTTGGCGTCGTTGCACAGCTTGGCCAGCTGCACCATGGCTCCAAGGCCAGAGGAATCCATAAAGTCAATTTTGCTCAGGTCGATCACCAATGAAGAGGTGTTGGCCTTGAGCACATCCGACACGTAGGTCAGGAACTGTTTCTCGGAGTAGGCATCAAGCTGCCCTGTGAAATGGAACAACAGGCAGTTGTCACGCTGCTCGAAGCCACCACGCAGAGAAACGGTGAGTCGCTGCAGTTCAGTGATGGGACCAGGCCCCCATGGCTTGTTAGGCCGAAGTGTAGGGAGCTTGAACTGGGCGGACCACCATCAGCGACGTTCTGCCATAAGAGCAACAAAACGGCCGAAGTGATGATCGGCATCATGGGGGCCAGGGCTGGCTTCTGGGTGATACTGCACCCCAAAGAGAGGCTGCTCGCGATGGGCCATCGCCGCCACGGTGCGGTCGTTGAGGTTGAGATGGGTCACCTCAACACTGGCCGGCAGTGTCTGGGCATCAATGGCAAAACCATGGTTCTGGCTAGTGATTTCCACCTGTCCAGTGGTGCCGCATGGGTGATTGAGGCCGCGATGACCAAAATCCAGCTTGAAGGTGGTGCCACCCATGGCAAGACCAAGGATCTGGTGGCCCAGGCAAATACCAAACAGGGGCAGTGACTTGTGCTCCACCAAATCCTTGGCCAGGGCAATGCCTCCGGTGACCGCTGAGGGGTCTCCAGGTCCGTTGGACAGGAAAACGCCTTCCGGCTCATGGGAGAGCACGGTCTCAAGGGAGCTGGATGCTGGCAGCACAGTCACCTCGCAGCCATGGCCGACCAGGCGATCAAGGATGGCGCGTTTGATCCCGAAATCGATCGCAACAACGCGATAGGGATGCTCGGGGCGGGGCTTGAGCCGCTGATCAAAGCTGGCGGCACACGCTGAGGTCCAGGTGTAAGGCTCCGCCGTACTAACCCGATCAGCGAGGTTGAGGCCCTGCATGGAGGGTGCCGATTTCAGCTCCTCCAACAGCACCTGGGGGGAGCGACCATCCGAGCTGATCACGCCATTCATGGCTCCGGTGTCGCGCAGATGGCGCACCAATGCACGGGTATCGATGCCATGGATACCCACAACACCATGCTGATCAAGCCACTCCGGCAAGGTCTGCGAACACCGCCAATTGCTTGGCAGGGGCGCGAGCTGGCGAGCGATCAGACCTCGGGCGTGAGGCACATCGGCCTCCTGATCCTCGGCATTGACACCGGTATTGCCCAGCTCCGGATAGGTGAAGGTGACCAGCTGACCGGAATAACTGGGATCGGTGAGCACCTCCTGGTAGCCGGTCATCCCGGTGTTGAAGACCACTTCACCCACCACGCTGCCGCGGCTGCCACATGCCAGTCCCTCAAACACAGTGCCATCGGCAAGCACCAGCACCGCTGGGACCGTTGGGGTGGCGGAAGTCATGGGCAAGCAGACCCTCTGTGGATCAATTCGTTTCCTTATTGTTCCTCCCCGCCGTTCAGGGCCTCGCGCAAGCTCTCAAGACGCTCCCAGGGCCGCCCTTCTGCGAGACAGCTCAGAGCCCGCTGGGCACCGGCCTTCAGGTCCATCTCCACACCTGCGACCCATAGGACTAAGGCGGTGTTGAAAGCCACCACCTGCTGCTGGGCAACCGTGCCCCGCCCCTGCAGCAGCTCGCGCAGGATGGTGGCGTTGTCGTTCAGGTCGCCGCCCTGCAGTGCAGCGAGGGGCGCCTCCTGCAAACCGAGATCGGATGGACTGATCTGTTCAGAGCGCAACGCACCCCCTTCAAGGATGCGGACGTGATTGGCACCAGCCAAAGACGCTTCATCGAGGCCACCAGATCCATGCACCACCACAGCGCGCTCTTGCCCCAGGCGTCGTAACGCTTCCGCCATGGGGTCGAGCAGGTCTGCCCGCGCCACCCCCAGCACCTGTCCATTGGGCTGAAGGGGGTTCACTAGAGGTCCCAAGAGGTTGAACACAGTGCGGACCCCGAGACTGCGGCGCAGGGGAGCCAGATTCACCAAGGCCGGATGCCAGGCCGGTGCGAACAGGAACGTCACCTGGGTGTTGCTGAGCACCTCCACCACTTTTGAGGCAGGGGCTTTCAACTGCAGGCCAAGCCCCTCGAGCACGTCGGCTGAACCGACCTTGCCGCTGGCGCTGCGGTTGCCATGTTTGGCCACGACCGCACCACAGGCCGCTGCGGTGAAGGCCACAGCAGTGGAGATATTGAACGTGTCAGCACCATCGCCTCCGGTGCCGCAGGTATCGACCATGAACAACTCAGGCCGGGCTCCAGGCAGAGGGCAAGCCTTGCGCAAGACCTGCGCCATAGCGCCCAGTTCTGTGCCATCCACACCCCGTGCCCGCAGCGCCGCCAAGAACCCTCCGGTCTGAACAGGGGTGAGATCTTCAGCCAGCCAGGCCTCCATCAAGGCGGAGGCATCCCCCTCTGTCAGGGTTCCGCCCTGAAGAAGATGCTCCAGCATTTGGGGCCAGGAGAGGGAGGCATTCACCATGGGAAGCAGAAAAAAACCCGGGTGCTGAGCACGCCGGGCCGGGTGATGGGGACAAATCCAATATCCCTCAAAATTTTGCGTCTGGCCAGATCCGTTTTTGTGGATCAGGGCAACCTCTGGCCCTGACCACCAGTGCCTAGGTTGATGCCTGCGTTCCCGCGCGGATGGCCGCCTTCCGTCTTGATCTGATCGGTCGCTACCTGCGCCCCCATCGCCGCACAGTGCTGCTGGGGGCAGTGGCCCTGGTGATCGTCAACATGCTGAGCGTGACGATCCCCCTGGAAGTAAGGCGGGTGATCGATGACCTGCAAGACGGATTTGCAATCGACGACGTCCTGCGCCAGGCCGGATGGATCGTGTTGCTGGCCACCAGCATGGGGGTGGTGCGGCTGATTTCACGCCAACTGGTCTTCGGCGTTGGCCGTCAGGTGGAAGTGGAGCTCAGACAACAGCTGTTTGATCACATGCTGGTGCAGGAACCCGGATGGGTTCAAGAGACCGGAAGCGGTGAGGTAATCAGCCGTGCCACCAGCGACGTTGAAAATGTGCGCCGGCTGCTGGGCTTTGCCGTGCTCAGCCTCACCAATACCGGCCTGGCCTATGCCTTCACGCTTCCAGCGATGCTGGCAATCGATCCCGGGCTGACGGTGGCGGCGATCGCCCTTTACCCCGTGATGCTGGGCACCGTGCGGCTGTTCGGCGGGCGAATGATGCGCCAGCAGCGCCGACAACAGGAACAGCTGGCAGGCCTCAGCGAACTGATTCAGGAAGATTTGTCAGGCATCGGCGCCATCAAGATTTACGGCCAGGAAGCCAAGGAACAGAAAGCGTTCGAAGAGCGCAACCAGAACTACCGCGATGCGGCCATTCGTCTGGCCCGCACCCGCAGCACCCTCTTTCCTCTGCTCGAAGGGATTTCCTCCATCTCCTTGCTGCTGCTGCTCGCTCTTGGCAGTGGTCAACTAGCAGCAGGCACCCTCAGCATCGGTGGTCTGGTGGCCTTGATCCTGTACGTGGAGCGCTTGGTGTTCCCCACCGCACTGCTGGGATTCACGCTCAACACCTTCCAGACCGGTCAGGTGAGCCTCGAGCGGGTGGAGGAACTGCTCAAACGGCAACCGCGCATTGCTGATCCCAGGACCCCAGCGTCGCTACCCCACCCCCTTCAGGGGCGCATCGAAGCCCGTGGATTAGCCGTGCGCTACGAGGGCAGTAACCACGACACCCTCTCCGACCTTTCGTTCACCATCGAACCCGGTGAACTGGTCGCGGTTGTGGGCCCTGTGGGTTGCGGCAAAACCACCTTGGCTCGAGCCCTGGGGCGCATGGTGGACGTGGAAGCCGGTCAACTGTTCCTCGACGGATGCGACCTCACCCAGGTGCGGCTCAGTGACCTGCGCCAACAGGTGGCCTTGGTTCCTCAGGAGGGCTATTTGTTCACCAGCACCCTGGCGGACAATCTTCGCTACGGCGACCCAGACGCTGACGACGCCAGGGTGGAAGCCGCAGCGGATCAGGCCCGTCTCCTCGACGATGTGCGTGGTTTTCCCGATGGCTTCAAGACGCTGGTGGGGGAGCGGGGCATCACCCTCAGCGGGGGGCAGCGGCAACGCACCGCCCTCGGACGGGCACTGCTCATGACCGCTCCCGTGCTGGTGCTGGATGACGCCCTGGCCAGCGTGGACAACAACACAGCGGCAGCAATCCTGGCGTCGATCCGCAATCAGCGGCAGCGCACCATCGTGATGATCAGTCACCAGTTGTCAGCAGCGGCCGCCTGTGACCGGATCCTGGTGATCGAGCAGGGCACTCTGGTTCAGCAGGGGCATCACAACGACCTGGTCAACATCGACGGCCCCTACAAACGCCTGTGGGAACGGGAGCAGGCTTCGGAACGTCTCGAAGCGGTGGCCTGATTGCCGATTCCCGGCTTAGCTGAAGCTGCCGTTGCACGGTTGCACCACCATGTCCACCGCCAGTCGCTACGCGGTGCGCTGCACCCTCACTTTCGGAGATATCTACGTCCAGGTGCTGGCATGGATGGCGGTGATCTTCGTCAGCCTCGCCGCAGGACTGGGGCTGATGGGATCCAGTCGCCCCCTATTCGCTCTGGTGGGCGTTGGGCTGATCCTGGTGCTCAGTCTTCCCTTTTTGCTCTTTGCCTTCGTGACCACGCTGCTGAACCACATTCAGCTGCAGGCCGCCCAGGATTCCTAGGGTGACAGTCGATTTGAACCAGCAATGCTGCCCTCCTGGTTGACCGGACAAACCCCACAGCGCTCCGCGGATGAACAGCTTCGCCATGCGGTGCTGGGCACCGCTCTGAATGCCCCTCTGATGGATGACCAGGAAGAGGCGCTGTTCGGATGCGGATGCTTCTGGGGAGCTGAAAAAGGGTTCTGGCGCCTTCCAGGCGTGGTGAGCACTGCTGTTGGCTATGCCGGCGGCCAGACCGATCAACCCAGCTATGACCAGGTCTGCAGCGGCCGCACCGGACACAGCGAAGTCGTGCGTGTGGTGTGGAGCACCCCTGCGATTGATTTCAGTGACCTGCTGAAGTTGTTCTGGGAGTGCCATGACCCCACCCAGGGAGACCGTCAGGGCAATGACCGCGGCAGTCAATACCGCTCTGCGATTTACACAACCACGCCGCGCCAGCTCGAACTCGCGGAGAGCAGCCGTGCGGCTTATCAGCAGGGGTTAGATGGCAAAGGCTTCGGTGCCATCACCACCGAAATCGCTGCAAACCGCACCTTCTTTAGTGCCGAGGCCTACCACCAGCAATATCTCGCCAAACCAGGCAGCCGTCCCTACTGCTCAGCGATGCCCAGCGGGGTCGCCCTGGAAGCCTTTGATGGTGCTGCCTACAAATTGCCGTCAACCGTCTGGAGTCACTACGACTGGTCGATTTCCCACTGCATCCTGCGGGGGGATAACACTCCGATCGCCCTGGCATGAAACCCTCATGGCCTGATTGGACGGTGCTGGTCGCACTGCTGTTGACCCTGCTGGTGGTATTCGGATTGGCCTTCAGCCTTCGCCCCAGCAATCCAGATGGACCACCCCTGCTTTGGCGAGACCCTGGGCCATCGAACGGAGACTCTGTAGAAATCTGACCACCACAGCGCCGCAACCTGCTTCAGGGCTGCCATGGTGAGGCGCGTTTGCGCTTGACCACCCGTTCGTGGCGGCACCTTCCGATTCCCGAAAGCATCGTCGGCTGCATCCGCTGCCCAAGGGGCTTGTTGAGCTCTACGGACTGCTGGCGGTGCTGGTGGTGCTGATCCCGGAGTGGCTGGCGGACGGCACCCTCTCCATGGACATCCGCAAGGGCGGAGATGTCATGCCGATGACCACTCGGGCGTGGCGCACCCTCCCGGAGCTGCAACTGGCCTCCATGAGCCTTCTGGAGCTGCGTGCACTGGCCCGCCAACTGCGTGTGTGGGGCTACAGCAGTGACTCCCGGGACCGGCTCAGCCAGCGCTTGCTGCGACGGATCAAGCGGAAGAACAGAGGGCGACATGCCTTGTGATAACTTCGTTCTGCCGGGGCGTAGCGCAGCTTGGTAGCGCACCACTTTGGGGTAGTGGGGGTCGTGGGTTCAAATCCCGCCGCTCCGATTTTCTTTTCAATGTCACCCCAGCGAAAGCCCCTCTTGTGAGGGGCTTTTTTTTGTCTTTCAAGACCCCCCAGCTGGCTTGCAGGCACAAAAAAACCGCGAGGGGAAAACCTCGCGGCTGAACGAAGCAAACCGGACAATCTGAATCAAGCGACCATCAACGCTTCGGCAGGTGGCTGATCACCAAATGGCGACGCGAATCGATCGTCAACCAGCCCTGATCCTTGAGCTGACCAATCACGCGCGTCACCGTCACCCGGGTCGTGCTCAGCGCGCTGGCAATCTCCTGATGGGTCAGACGCAGACCGACGCGAAGACCTTGGTCACAAGCTTCGCCGTACTCCTGAGCGATCAGCTCCAAGAATCCACGCACACGATCCTCCACACGCCGCAGACCCAGCAAAGCGAGCATGCAATCAGCCTGACGGAGACGGGCCGACACAGCCTTCACCATGGCCATTGACAGCTCAGGTGAACGGGCAATCTCATCCAACGTGAGGCAGGTGAGGTCGCAGTCCGTCAGGGTATGGGCCTCGTAGGCCTCCACCATGCTCAAAGGCTCACCGAAGGGCTCCTGAGGACCGACCAAGCCAAGCAGCAATTCATCACCTTGCTCAGTCACAGCCCCCAACTTGACCATGCCTGTGGTGACCACCCAGACACTATTTTTGATGAGAGGCACGACACTGCCTGCCGTGAGGTGCACCTCGTTATTTGTGGAGGACCAGAACTTCTTCAAAGAAGACATCTGCCGGTCAGATGGAACGGCGGGGCGTGAACAAACTGCAACCACGTCGCTGTATCCAACTGAGATAGAAATTAATCAATAAGGGCGTTCATTAAAACAAAGGGAAGAGAAGCATCTCATTAACATGCAATTAAGACCATCATGCAAATAAAAAAGGAGGGCATGAAGCCCTCCTCGCAGAAGCATCATCAAGGTGAAATGGTTCAGCAGGAACCGATCACTGACCGATCTTGTTCACAGCGGCGCGAGCCTTGATGAGGATGTCGCCCTTGAGCGGAACAAAACCAAGGTCATCAGCCTGAGCCTGAGCCTTGGTGCTCAGCATGTAGTTGAATGCTTTCTTGATGGTGTCGGTGTTAGCACCGTTGCCGGTCTTGTAAGCCAGAACCCAGGTCAGCGTGGCAATGGGATAAGCACCCTTGGCCGAGGGGTTGGGGTTGGTGCCCGCCAGATCGGCATCGAGCTTGATGCCATTCAGAGCCTTGGCCCCAGAGGTGTAGCTGGGCTTCACATACTCACCAGACTTGTTCTGGAGAGCAGCCGCCTTCACCGAACCCCTGATGTACGACTGATTGACGTAACCGATCGCACCCTTGGTGTTTTTGATCACACCAGCCACGCCAGAGTTGCCCTTAGCGCCCACGCCGGCAGGCCACTTGACAGACTTACCAGTTCCCAGAGTCCAGGTCTTGGAAAAGGCCTGCATGGAGTTGGTGAACGCCTTGGTGGTGCCGGAACCATCAGAACGGTGCACCCACAGCATCTTGCCGGGCTTGCAGCCGACATCTTTCCAGTTGTTGATTTTGCCCATGGCAACCTTGACGGCTTGCTCCTGGGTCAACTTGAGGTTGCAACCGGGGTAGTTGTAACCGAAAGCGATAGTGCCGCCCACCATGGGGATTTGCACCACACCGCGCTTGACCTTGGCCATATCCTTCTTCTTCATCGGATCATCCGATGCACCGAAGTTGACGGTCTGGTCGATGAATGCTTTACGGCCAGAACCAGAACCCACGGCCTGGTAATTGACCTTGGGGCCACCAGACTTGGCCAAATCAGAGAACCAACGCTGATAGATCTTGGCGGGGAAAGAAGCACCTGCACCGTTGATGCGACCGGCTGCAGACGCGGACACGCCAGCACCGAGAGCGAGCAGAGAGGAAAGAATCAGAGCCTTCTTAGCGAAGCTCATGGCAAGCCTTAATCAAATCGGCCTCCAATCAATAACGGGGAAACACCCCCATGGTCGTTAGGGATGATTTAAGAGCTGACTATTATTTGGCAACCTTTATTAATGCTACCTTTACTAAGAATTGGACGGTGATTATTTGGAAGGCCTTGATGCAGGAGGTGCATCATCACTTGCTTGTAGCCGTGTCGCTGCCGCATATCCCTTCAACCAACGGTTCACCCGTTGGCGCTGGCACGGAGGAATTTCCCCAAGAATTTGCGAGAGCTCCAAGGCGCCCAACCGCTTGAGCTCTCGCACGTCCACATGCCACAGCTGCTCAGCTTCCCGAATCAAGCGAGCCCAGGTGCGCACCCGCTGCCAGGCCATCAAACGCATCCGCGGCAAATCCCGATGGATGGCTTGCGGGTCCGCGGTCTTGCGGCGCCGATGAATTTTGCGAGGGAGCGCTGCCATGCCACCAGCCTGAAGACGACAGGCGCGACTCGCTCAAACCTGCGAAGAGGCTTCCAACTGATGAAGCAAATCCATCGCTCGTTCAGGAGGCCAAGGGCAAGGCCTCACCCAGGTCTTCCACCGCAAACCCAAGCTCCTTGGCCTCACGCACACTCAGGCGGCGAGTCCAGGCCCCAGGCACAGGATCGTTCCAACGGAATCCAGCCTCACGGGCCAGGTGGCGCTGGTCGTAGCTCACCTGCGCTTTAAACAGAAAGCGCGGCTCCAGGCCATGAACCAGACGCTGCTCGAGATCTTCGCAACGGCGAAACACCTCCGCGATATAGATGCAATCGGTGAGAGCACGGTGGGCAGCCCAGACCGGAACCTCGTAGGCCAACGCCAGATCACGCACTGAAGGACGGGCGCGCAACTGACGATTCTTTGGCCAGCGCATGTCGTCCATGCTGCAGAGCCAGGGCTTCGCAGTGGAAGGAAGGCATCCACGGCCAAACCACTGGCGATCGAAAGCAGCGTTGTGGGCCACCAGCACCTCCGCGGCATCCAA
This sequence comes from Synechococcus sp. RS9916, assembly GCF_000153825.1. Taxonomy (NCBI): domain Bacteria; kingdom Bacillati; phylum Cyanobacteriota; class Cyanophyceae; order Synechococcales; family Synechococcaceae; genus Synechococcus; species Synechococcus sp. RS9916. The sequence goes on along the minus strand of NZ_DS022299.1, from coordinate 495,847 downwards.
CAGCGATTGGAAGTAGGCCAGAGCCGCTTCCCAGGGCTGCGCGAGGCGGGTGACCGCCGCCGGGATGCGATTAATCGGTTCAGCGGCATTGGCCTGCACGGGGAGCAGAAAAGACTGCTGGGCCAACACTTGGCGACTCGGAACGTCAAACAGGATCGCGCCGACCTCAAGGCAATGCTCCGTTTCGGGATCAAGGCCAGTGGTTTCCGTGTCGAGAATCAGCAGGGTGCGGGGTGACGCCCCGACCTCAGGAGATGAGGAGGCTTCAGAAGCCGAGCGGCGGTCCGGGGATTGATCGTCGGACGCTTCTTGTTGAACCTCTGGGGACGCTGGTTCAGGCGGAGTCTCAGGCTCAAGCGCAATCTCTGGCTCAAGTGGGCGTTCATCGACCACCGGAGCTGGGGCTTCCTGATCCCGGGGAGTGGGAGCGGGTTGATATCCGGTGAGCGAGAGCAGATCAAGCTGACCAGGCACCGACTGGTTTTCCATGCGTGCACATCCCCTTGATTCGCCCATTCTCCGCTCTTCTCCACCACTTCCTAGGGTTGCCGCTCCAATTGGCTTGCTCCTCGATGGCCCTCAGCGTTGGTGACCGCGCACCCTCCCTTCAGCTTGAGGACCATGACGGCAAGCGCTGTGCGGTCGGCGAACGCAATGGCACACCTCTGGTGATGTTTTTTTATCCCAAAGACGACACCCCTGGATGCACAGCGGAAGCCTGTGGCTTTCGCGATTCCCACAGCGAACTGCAAAACCTGGGTGCTGAGGTATGGGGCGTCAGTGGGGATGACGCCGTCAGTCATCGGCGCTTCGCAACACGCCATCAATTGCCCTTCCCCCTTCTGAGCGACGGAGATCAGGCCCTTCGCCGTGCATTTGGCGTGCCCAAGACCCTGGGTCTGCTGCCTTCTCGCGTGACCTACGTGATCGATGGCAACGGGGTGATTCGCCACGTGTTCAACAACCTGCTGGATGGGCCAGCCCATGTGCGAGAGGCCCTGCAGGTGCTGCGCTCTCTTCGCACGCAGGCATGAGCAGCTGGCGACGATGCGGTGAGTGCTGGACGCTCTGGCCCCGCCAGCAAGTGCAAGGCGTGGTTGAGTTTGTTGGTGGCAGCTATCTGGCCGCCACACCCCATATCAGTTATCGGCGCCTGCTCGAAGGACTAGTCCACAGCGGTCTCGCCGTGCATGCCTGGAGCTATGTGCCTGGTTTTGACCACCAGCTCCAGGCGCGGCAAGCCTGGAACGCCATGCGCCAATGCCGAACAACGTTGCAGGAGCGCATTGGCTCACGGCTAGTGCCACTTCGGCTTGGCCACAGCCTGGGCTGCAAACTGCACCTCCTGGCACCGGATGGTGGGCGGGGATGCCATGGCCTGGTGGCCCTCAGTTTCAACAATTTCACCGCCGATCAATCCATTCCTCTGCTGGGAGTGGTGGCCCCAAGCCTGGGAGTGAGTACGGAATTCAGCCCAAGTCCCCAGGAAACCCTTCGCCTGATCGCTTGCCACTACCACCAGGCGCACAATCTGGTGGTGCGCTTCGGCGATGACCAACTCGACCAGAGCCTAGAGCTGGTCAAAGCCTTGCAATCGCGCAACGGCGATGGATCACAGCTCCTGCACTTGCCAGGGGATCACCTCACGCCTGCCAGTGCCGGGCTTCGTCGCCAATTTCTTGGCGACTGGGCAGAAGGCAGCGAGCGACAGCAACAGGTGGAACAGCTTCAGCAGTTGATCACGTCCTGGGCGGTCACCGGCACGACGGCCTCCGGATAGATCACGGAACTGGCCTTGGGTTCACCAAACACCTCCTCATCACTCAAGCTCGTTTCAATCAACTAGATCATTTTGAAGACCTCATTCTTCAAATCACTGTCGAGATCAAACTCCTCGAATAGAGCAACAGCATCTTTATCCCTCCCCTCAATCAGAAGTTCATTGATAAGATTTCGCCACCACCCCCTTAGGCACCGAGACTGCTTCTCATCCCAACTCTGAAAAGTCATTCAATATTCAATGCTTGAGCTTTTCTAAAGCCCACTAGGCCCACTGGCTCTTTACTGGGAACACAAAGAACTATCAAATGATGCACTTTAACGATTATTTCTTATTGCCAATCGGTAAAGCTCTTAGCAAAACCCACCAAGCCCCTCCAAAAACAGGCTTTATCTCCTGCCGGAGCCGTACAAGAACAGTCCAGGAAATGCGGCCAATGGTGTAGCACCAACTAAAGCCGAATAAATCAGCCACAGCACAAAGTCGGCACCGGTCCCAACCATTGGATCAAACAAGAGCGACAGCACAACAACCCAGAAAGAGACGCCAAAAACGATCAACAGGAAGCAAAAAACAGCATCTTTCCGAAACCTGGGACCGACGCGCCAACCCAAATACAGAATCAATAGGGATGTCGCCAGGGCTACGCAGAACCCTACGACCATCAGAAGAAAGATCAGAATCATCACCGCCATTACTGTCTTCTGCGCGAGAAAGGATCAATCCATGCCATTGGCATTCTTACAGCCAGTGAGACACAGAGGAGCCACCTCTTACAAAACCAAAGAGACCCCCCAAGCCCCCTAGAAGTCCATTCACACGACTCGCCTTCGACAGTGCTAAACACCAAAAAGAGCCGATGTGCGACCTGCAAGCGGCGAAACTACGCAGGAAGGCTCATTGAGCACATGCGGAATGCAACCTTCAGACAACAAGCAGTTTAAAGCTTATTGATATTCAACTTTTGCTCAAGCTCAAACTCCTCAAACAATGCAATGGCAGAAGGCAATTTTTGATCTTTGATGAGCTGCCTAAGTCGAGCCTGCCACCAAGCCTCGAACTTGCTGGTATCTTCCTCGGTCCAATTCGTCGGAATGCCCATTTCACCTCGCTCTTTGCTCTCTTTATAGGTATCAACAAAACAGCTGCCAACAACTGCTTACAGCCAGTAAGTAGCAAATAACACCCAGGCACTCGTGACGGCACAGGATCAAAACCCCCTCGAGAGCCCTATGCCTTCACGAAACATGAGGAGGACCATCTTCATACCCTTTTGATTTCTCCAGGCAGCCAGAGAAGCAAACGCTACAACCAACCCCACACAAATCATCCCTTAAGCCCTGAAAGCGCCAGTACTGGGGGATCCCACAGGGCCCACAGCCGGCCAAGATGAAAGCTGTATAAAATGAAGAAATGTCCAAAACTCCTTTCGTGCCTAACAAAACACTATTGATCAACATATTGGGTGCCGCATTTTGGATTGCTCTCTTCTTGAGCTCACACTCAGTTAATGGAAAGGCCAACCGCAAGGCTGGCGCTGAAAAGGTTCTTAGCTGCGCCAGAAGCAAAGCAAACTCAACGAACCTTGTCTCGATCAACAACATTCAAGACTGCTCTAATAGCGTCGAGTAAGAGCTAACTACTTGGAGCGATCTCGCAATAGACATCCATAATTTTTCACGGCTGAAGTGAAACAATACTCTCGCTGTCGGATCCAGTCACCAGAATGAACATCAAGACATGCCAATCGCAAGGGCTCCGAAGAACTCGGGCAGCCAATGTCCAGTTCCAACCATCAAAGTCAGCACCCATTCAATCGACCAGCTCAAAAGGCCGTTTTAGCCTCAAGTTATTCAGAAGCGTATCTCGTCACTACTGAGGGACTCTTTGACAGACTGGACCCAGCCCATTGCAGTCATCCATAACTAAATCCAAGTGCTGTATAGCAATATCAATGAAGCCCTAGAGCGCATGATGAAAGGCTTGCATCGTTTTGAAAAGACAATCCATTCGATCTGCTAGCGAACAGGTGAGGTGTGACCAAGGGCCAGCCACCCTGGATCAAGCAGGGAAACAGAGCCCTAAAGAAGTTTTAAACTCAGCTTCTTCATTCAATCAAAGTCTCTCTTTTCAATCGTCTCCACAACGCAGCTACCTCTATCTTCAGTAGTTCGAAGAAACCCATCAAACCTCCTACGCGATGCCTGAAAATGTCCATCAACAAGATTCAGATCGAGCTTGAAAGAATCAGCCAAACTCGAACTATTAGCTGCTAGGTCACTTTTCTCTCTTTTCTGATTGACCTTTACAGAAACAGGGAAATCAGATTCAGCGGGAAACTTTTCACCCTCCCACTGAACTGAACTCTCTTCTTTTCCAAAAATCCAGACCAACTTTGCCTCCATAGGAACAGCAAAGCTCTTGATCCTGTTTGAGTCACCATCAAATTCGACTACGTGACGCTCAAAAAAACAGTTGAGAACAATCAAAGCTGTTGCCAGAATTTCCATTAATGGCAAATAACCCCAAGTCACTATACACCATTAGACATACCACTGAACTCAAACATAGGCTTGGGGGCAAAATCTTGTCCAACTTAATGGCAACACCAAAGAGAGAGTCAATCTTCGGCCAACAAATAAATTTATGCAGCGAAGATAATCTTCAGACAAAAACAAATGCCGAATAACAATTCAGATTATTTTGAAGCACTGCAGCGCACCTACGAGCTTAATCACAGCCAGCACTGAAGCACTGGCACCATCACAGCCACAAAACCTGACCCTCAGCGTCTTCGGCTTTACACATTAATAATGCTAAAAACCTGCAACTCAACCTCCAAAAGCAGGCACCATCCCCTGCAGTTACCACGATCAAGTCGAGCAAGCAATGCCCAATAAAGCCTAGGATGAAAGTGATGCGCTGGTATTGATAATCATCAAAAGCACTGCAATCGAGGACTCTAGCGCCCTGAAAGAAACCTTATATTGACTTGCAAAGACGAAACAAAAGAGTCCCAGCAAAGAACAGCACGTCAACAAAAGAGGAACAAACTAAATCTTCCTTATCCTGCTTAAAGGTTAGCAATTTTAATTTATTGTCTATTGAACGAACAAGCCCATTAGCTATTTGGCGTAAATTTGGCAGCCCTTTGATTAATGCTCACACGGAGCAAGAACCCATTTGCCGCTGCCGGCAGCTGTCGTCGACAGGAGGTGAGAAGGATCAAGAGTCAGCACCTGTTGATCAAAGGTCTCGTCAGCATGGCTACCTTTCAGCTGGGTAGATAGTCGAACAGCTGTACACGTCATGAACAATTCTGACCAAACATCCACAGAAACCCAATATCAACCAAGCCATGAGGCTGAAAGGTCTGTCATACCCGCAAGTCATGCAGCTTTGCTGCAAATCGCCCAAGTGATCGCCCGCAGTGATGGAAGCGTGTCAGAGCAGGAAGAACAACTGCTTCTCGATCTACCCAAACGTCTGGGCTTGCAAAACGCTGAAACGCAGTCTGGGCTGAACCTGCAGTCTCTTGCCAGCCTCGCCGACACGCTCACGACCCATGGTGATCGTTGTCTCGCAGCCAGGATCGCTTGTCTGGTGGCAGGCGTCTCGCGCAATCCAGGCGATCAACAGGACATCAATCCCAAGGAACGTTCTGCATATCGCGAACTGGTGGCGGCACTGAACCTCAAGGACGAAGAACTGAGCGAAATCGAATGGGCAGCCATGGCAGAGCTGAAGCAGGGAAAATCGCTGCTTCAGCTCGTCGGTGATGCCCTGTTTGGAGAGAACTCATGGCCCGATCCTGGTCTGATGGGCCCGGAAATTCCGGGCCTGTGACGCAACTAAGGCCAAAGACATCAGGCGCGCAGCTTGTCGAGAACTGAGCGATCTTCCAGGGTGCTGGTGTCGCCACTCACCTCCTGACCAGCAGCCAGGGCCCGCAGAATCCGGCGCATGATCTTGCCGCTGCGGGTTTTGGGCAGGGCATCACTGCAGCGGATTTCATCGGGGCGGGCAATTGGACCGATCTCCTGACCCACGTGTGCCCGCAGTTCAGCCACAAGCGCATCATTGGCGTCCCGTCCGGATTCAAGGGTCACGAAGGCCACGATGCCTTCGCCCTTGAGGTCGTCGGGGCGGCCCACGACGGCAGCCTCAGCCACAGCCGGATGGCTGACTAGGGCCGACTCAATTTCCATGGTGCCGAGACGGTGACCGGACACGTTGATCACGTCATCCACACGCCCCATCACCCAGACGTAGCCGTCACTATCGCGACGGGCTCCATCACCGGCGAAATAGATAGTGCTGCCATCGGCAGGACGGATGTGCTCCCAGTAGCTCTCCCGGAAACGCTGCGGGTTGCCGTGCACAGTGCGCATCATCCCCGGCCAGGGACGGCGCACCACGAGGTAACCACCCTCATCGGCCTTGCAGCTGTTGCCTTCGGCATCCACCACATCAGCCTGAATCCCAGGCAAGGGCAGGGTGGCAGATCCTGGCTTGGTGGGGGTCGCTCCAGGAAGAGGACTGATCATCACGCCACCCGTCTCGGTCTGCCACCAGGTGTCGACGATGGGACAGCGATTGCCACCAATCACCTCGCGGTACCACATCCATGCCTCGGGGTTGATCGGTTCACCGACGGTGCCCAGCAAGCGAAGGGTGCTCATATCGAACTGATCAGGCACCTCACGACCGCTCTTCATGAAGGCACGAATCGCTGTAGGTGCCGTGTAGAAGATCGTGATCCCGTGCTTCTGGATCAACTCCCAGAACGCCCCCGGCTTGGAAGGACGGGGTGCGCCCTCGTACATCACCGACGTGGCGCCGTTGGACAGTGGGCCGTAGACGATGTAGCTGTGACCGGTGATCCAGCCCACATCAGCGGTGCACCAGTAGACGTCGTCCTCTTTGATGTCGAAGATCCACTGGAAGGTGAGATGGGCCCAGAGGTTGTACCCGGCTGTTGTGTGCACAACACCCTTGGGTTTTCCCGTGGAGCCTGAGGTGTAGAGCACGAACAGGCGATCTTCGCTGTCCATGGCCTCTGCAGGGCAGTCCGCCGACTGAGCGGGCACGGTGTCATGCCACCACACATCACGGCCCTCAGCCATCTCTGTCGGCTGCTTGGTGCGCTGCACCACAAGCACAGACTGAACACTGGGGCAGGCCCCTTCAGCCAGGGCGGCATCGACAGCTGGCTTCAACGACACCGGCTTGTCCTTGCGGAACCCGCCATCAGCGGTGATGACGGCTTTGGCCTCACCGTCGATCAGACGATCCCGCAGCGCTTCGGCAGAAAAGCCTCCAAACACCACCGAGTGGGGAGCGCCGATCCGGGCACAGGCGAGCATCGCAATGGCTGCCTCAGGGATCATCGGCATGTAGAGGGCCACCAGATCACCCTTGCCAATGCCCATCGCTTTCAAGGCGTTGGCAGCCCGACACACCTCGGCGTGAAGCTCCCGGTAGGTGAAGCGACGCACATCACCGGGCTCGCCTTCCCAGATCAGCGCGGTTTTCTCTGCGCGAGGACCCTCGAGATGGCGATCGAGGCAGTTGTAGGAAAGGTTGGTTTTGCCACCGTCAAACCACTTCGCGAACGGAGCATCACTCCAGTCGAGCACCGTGTTGAACGGTTGGAACCAATGCAGCTCGCGCTTGGCGGCCTCCCCCCAGAACTGATCGGGATCCTTGGCAGCCGCATCCGCCAAGGCCTGATAAGCCTGAAGGCTGCCGATCTTGGCGTCGGCAGCCAGGGCAGCCGGAGGCTCGAACACGCGCTGTTCGTGCAACACCGATTCGATCGTGGAAGTCTCGCTGGTCACGCCGGTCATCGTTGATCTGGGCCCTCAGAAGAGTAGTGAGCCCGTCTGGCCCCGTGGCCGACTGCTTCGCAACTCGTCGTCGAGGTGAGAATCTGGAAGAACGCCTTTGTTCACATCGGCTGATGCCTGTGCCTGCGGCCTGCCTGTTTGATCTCGATGGGCTGCTGCTCGACACCGAGCCGCTGCATGGTCAGGCCTGGGGCAAGGCAGCTGCCCATTTCGGAACGGCCCTGAGCCCGTCGCAGCTGCTGATGCTGCGGGGCCGCCGGCGGCGCGACTGCGCCGAGCAGGTGGTGCGTTGGATCGAAGCTCCGATCAGCTGCGAACAGCTTCTTGAGATTCAACAACCGATCGCCAAACAGCTGCTGCCTTCAGCCGCGGCCAATCCTGGGGCTGAAGCTCTGATCCAGTGGTGCATCACCCAAGCGGTGCCCATGGCGCTGGTGACCAGCAGTTCGCGGGAGTCGGTGATCTACAAGACTGCGTCCCATCCCTGGATCGACCAGATCAGGACCCGAGTTCTGGGGGACGATTCAGACCTCAAAGCGGGAAAACCAGCTCCAGACCCGTTTGTTCTGGCTGCCCAACGCCTCGGGGTCGCCCCGAAGGACTGCTGGGCCTTTGAAGACTCAGCTGCTGGGGGGCACGCCGCCATCACCGCAGGCTGCCAGGTGTGGATCCTCAACCCCGGCGGCCAGAACCTCGACCTCGAACAACTGCCCACCGGCGGACGCTGGGAGGCAATCAACAGCCTCAATGAGGTGCTGGAGCGGCAACAATCAGGGAATCAATGACTGACTGAGTGGAATCAGTCCGGTCAGTACAGGCGACTGAGCACAAATTCGGGGAGATCGAGAAGGGCACGGCGGCAAGGCGACTCCGGCAACCACTCCAACGATTCACGCGCTTCACGGGCAAAGGTCTCGGCCAACGCTCGGCTGCGCTGAATGGCATCAGAGGCCCGCACCAGCTCGAGGGCCTGCTGGAGGTCACCCTCTTCACTGAATTCCCGTTCAATCAGGCTGCCAAGCGCAGGCTTCTCTTCCAGGGCGTACAGAGCAGGAGCAGTGAGATAGCCACTGGCCAGATCACTGGCGGCAGGTTTGCCCAGCTGTTGATCACTACCAGTGAAATCAAGGATGTCATCCACCACTTGGAAGGCCAAACCAAGTTGACGCCCAAAGCGGTAGAGGGAATCGAGACGGTCAGGGGTTTGCTCACTCAAAACCCCAGCGGCACGAGCACTGTTGGCAATCAACGATGCCGTCTTGCAGTAACTCTTCTCGAGGTAGGTCTCGAACGACTGACCGGTGTCGTAACGGAATAGCCCCTGCTTCACCTCACCATCCGCCAAATCCATGATCACGCGGCTGAGCAGCTTGACCACTTCAAGGTCGTCAAGATTGGCCAGGTGCCAACTGGCTTGAGCAAAGAGAAAGTCACCGGCCAACACAGCCACACGGTGGTTGAAGCGGCTGTGCACGGTGGCCACACCGCGGCGCGTGGCTGCCTCGTCGACCACGTCGTCGTGCACCAGCGAGGCCGTATGGATCATTTCCGTGATCTCGGCCAGGCGGCGATGGCGGGCGGTGAGTTCACCCTCAGGCGATAAAGCCCTGGAAACCAACAGAACAATGCCGGGGCGAATCTTCTTGCCGCCCGCACTGAAGAGGTGCTCAGCAGCAGCTTGAAGAATCGGATGACCAGCACCGATCAAGCTGCGCAGATCACTGAGCAGTGTTTCGAGGTCGAGCTCGACCGGCTGCAACAGCTCAGTGACGGTGGTCATGGATCCCCTCGGTGCGGCGATCTTAAAGGGCTCAGCCCTCCCTTCGCAGGCTGATGCCCTCCACGATTGGACGAGCCCCGAGCCAGGGAGTGGCACGGCGCGCAAAACTCTCCGGATCAGCGGTCACGCACAAACGGGTGTTCTCCAGGGATAGCGGCCGCTCTGGTCGACCAGGGATCGGGTAACCAAGGAGCGCGTCGAGCTGACGGGCAACCCCTTCGGCGGGGTCGATCAAGCGCACATCTGGAGGCAAAAGACTGCGAAGCAAAGGCTCCAGCAAGGGGTAGTGGGTGCACCCCAGGATCACGGCCTCCACCGAGGCCTCAAGCAAAGGCGTGAGATAGCCCATCGCCTCCTCCCGCAGCTCCTGGCTCGACAGGTCGCCGCTTTCGATCAACGGCACAAAGTTCGGACAGGCCTGCTGCACCACCAGGGTCCCCGGATTGAGCGCTTCGATGCTCTGCCGGTAGGCACCCGAGGCCACCGTGGCGGGCGTAGCCAAAACCCCCACCCGGGTCTCACGCACCATGGCGGCGGCAGCACCGATCAAGCCCACCACCGGAACACCAGCCTGGCCTTCAGCAACATCCCTGGCCAAGGCATTGGTGGTGTTGCAGGCCATCACCACGGTGGACACATGCTGGTGCTTCAGCCAGGCCACCACCTCTGCAGCAATGGAGCGGATCTCAGCCGGCGAACGACTGCCGTAGGGAACTCTGGCCGTGTCCCCGAGATACACCGTGGGCACGGGCCCATGGCGCTGAAGAATGCTGCGCAGGACTGTCAGCCCGCCAACGCCGCTGTCAAACAAGCCCAGACAGACGCTCATCGCTGTCCTCTCAGGTAATTCAGGATGCCAGCAGCGATGGCAAGAGACAATCGGCGCCGGTGTCCCTGATCAGCCAGTCGTGGTGCATCCAGTCGCCCGGTAACGAACCCTGTTTCCACCAATGCCGACGGCATGGTGGTGCGCCGAATCACGAAGAAGCGTCCCTGGCGCACCCCCCGGTTGGGACTGCCCGGAGACACATTCAGCACCTGCTGTTGCACGTGGGCCGCCAAGCGAGCCGAACGGGGATCAGAGAAATAGAAGGTCTCAATTCCATTGACCTCAGGGCGAGACATGCTGATGGCATTGGCATGGATGCTGAGGAAGGCATCCGCCCGCATGCGATTGGCCAGGGACACCCGAGGCGGTAGGTCCACATCGATTTCGGATGTTCGGGTCAACACCACCTGCACCCCTTTGGCTTCAAGCAGCTGCGCCACCTGCAGCGACAGGTCGAGCACAACATCGGTTTCCCGCAAACCGCCAATGCCCACCGCACCAGGATCAGGGCCTCCGTGACCCGGATCAATCACAACCCGGTAACGTCCCCGCGGCACACTTGGCAATCCGGAAGGGTCGACCGGTGTTTTCGATGGGGTGATGCTGATCCCCGAATTCCAGCGTCCGCTGCTGCGGGTGAGATCCCCTTCGCCGATCGAGCGCAAACCCCGGGTGGGGAGGCCTTCAAACGCCATCGACCAGCGATCAACGGCAGTGCCCACCAATTTGAGGCGACCGGGATCAAGCTCGACGCCAGGAGCAAACTCGACCACCAGTCGGGTGGAACCCGGCGTGGGCTTCCCAAGTCGAATTTCCTTGACCGGTCCGCTGCCCCGCAGGGACCTGGAGCGACTCAATTCGCCTGGGAAATCAATCCAAACGCGAGGACCGCGACGCGAATCACCGGCCTCAAAGAAGGCCTGCAGACGGGCCCCCGTCGCCGTGCGGAGTTTCAGCACTCCTTCATTGGTGAGCTGCCAGGCCGCCAGGGCACTGGCAGCGCGTGAAGGCAACGCGCTGAGCAAGCTCGCCGCCTGCAGCAGAGCGGCGGCCATGAAGGCAACACGACGGGACTGCGCCGAAGGCATGGGGCTCAGAACAGGGCCGGTTGACGGTGCTGAAGACTGGGCATCTGACGACGAATGCGCTGCAGATGAGTGGTGTCAACCGGAGCAATCGCGGCACCAGAGCTGACTCCGGCATCCGCCATCACCGTGCCCCAAGGGTCAATCACCATGGCGTGACCATGGGTCTGACGGCGACCGTCGTGCATCCCGGTCTGGGCCGGGGCCACCACATAGGCGGTGTTCTCAATGGCACGCGCCTGAAGCAACACCTGCCAGTGATCTTTGCCCGTATAGGCGGTGAATGCGGCGGGAATCATCAACACCTCAGCTCCGGAGCCAACCAGATGGCGATAGAGCTCAGGGAAGCGCACGTCGTAGCAAATGGACAGCCCCACCCGGCATAAACCGGGAACATCCACCACAGGCGGTAACTCGCGGCCTGGAGTGACCGTGGTCGACTCCCGGTAGGGGACGCCATCGGGAAGGTCGACATCAAAGAGGTGAATCTTGTCGTAACGGGCCAGCAGCTGACCATCGCGACCCACCAGTTCCGCCCGGTTGAACGTGGTCGCCCCATCCCCTGAGGGCACGGGGTAGCCACCACCCAGAACCACCAACTGATAGCGCCTGGCCATGGTGACCAGGAAGCGACTGCACTGATCTGCCAGGGCGGGAGCCTGCTCCAGCCGCGCGGCGTCATCACCCATGAAGGCGAAGTTCTCCGGCAGTCCCACCAACTCGGAACCGCGCCGCGCCGCCAGTTCGATCTGCTCCTCTGCGGCGGCGAGATTTCTCTCCAGGTCCGATGTGCTGGTGAGTTGCACGGCGGCCGCCAGAAAGTCGCTCACAGGAGTGCGGGAAAGGACTGAACTGTAGGGGGATTAAGCCGATGCATCCGCAAGGCCAACAGCCCGCAACACCCCACGTTCCACCTGAGTCGGGACCACCGCCAATTCATCCAGACCGGCACAGCAGCGGAAGTCGGCATCGTGGTTTCCGATCCCGATCAAACGCTGGCCATGGGTGGCCAGACGCAAACAGGCCTCGGGATTGGATTGCCAGCGCTCCCAGAGCACCAAGGCCGACTGCATCTCATCGTTGGCAGCCACTGCCCCCTGGTCCATCAACACAGCAGCCACGGCTCCTGCCGCCAGGGAATCCTCCAGGGAATAGGTCCCTTCCCAACCGCTGCCCACTATCCAGACGCGCTCAGGTTTCTCCTGCAGCAAGCGCTCAGCCACAGCCCGTCGATTCGGCAGGGCTGCCGTCACCACACGGGAAATGTCACGCACCTTGTGGAGCGAGCGGGTGCCGTTGGTGGTGCTCATGAACAAACGCTTCCCTCGCACAACCTCTGGAGTCACCGCAACGGGTGAATTTCCAAGGTCAAACCCATCCAGGGTTTTGCCACCTCGCTCCCCCACCATCAGCCGCGAGGTCTCAGGCCATTGCTGGGCATTGGAGCGCAGCTCATCGAGATCGCTGAAGGTCTGAACCGCCTCGGCACCGTTGTGCAAAGCCCAGGCAATGGTGGTTGTCGCCCGCAGGACATCAATCACGACAGCAGCATCGGCTTTATCAGCCGCCTTGATGTCAGGCCCGCAATCGGGAACATCCGCAGCGACGTGGAAATAGCTGAGCTGCATGGCCACGCTGGACGAAGGGCGTGCGTCACAGTAACGAGACCGCTATCCCAGCCAACCAGAAGCATCTATGGCCCTGTTCCGTTCCGGACCAGCGACCCGCGATCTGCGGGGCTTCCTCAAACTGCTGGAGGACAAGGGTCAGCTCCGGCGGATCACAGCTCCCGTGGATCCCGACCTGGAACTGGCTGCGATTGCCGATCGGGTGTTGGCCATGGGCGGTCCGGCCCTGCTGTTCGAAAACGTGATTGGCTCCTCGATGCCATTGGCCGTGAACCTGCTGGGCACGGTGGAGCGGGTGGTGTGGAGCATGGGACTTGAGCGTGCTGAACAGCTGGAAGAACTCGGCAGCCGTCTGGCCCTGCTTCAGCAACCAAAACCACCCAAAGGACTGGAGGAAACCAAAGCCTTTGCCCGAGTCTTTTGGGACTTGATCAAAGCGGTCCCGGACCGTGACCTCACCCCCCCCTGCCGCCAACAGGTGTGGCAAGGGGACGACGTCAATCTCGATGCGCTGCCTCTGATTCGGCCATGGCCTGGCGACGCCGGTGGCGTGATCACCCTGGGGTTGGTGATTACCAAAGACCCGGAAACCGGTGTGCCCAACGTCGGCGTGTATCGGCTTCAGAAGCAGTCGATCAACACCATGACGGTGCACTGGTTGAGCGTGCGGGGCGGCGCCCGTCACCTGCGCAAGGCAGCAGCGATGGGCAAGAAGCTTGAGGTTGCTGTGGCAATCGGGGTGCATCCCCTTCTGGTGATGGCTGCAGCCACACCGATCCCGGTGCAGTTGAGCGAATGGTTGTTTGCTGGCCTCTACGCCGGCGAAGGGGTCCGACTGGCCCCCTGCAAAACCCTCGACCTCAAGGTGCCCAGCCATAGCGAAATCGTGCTGGAGGGAACCATCACGCCTGGGGAGGTGCGTCCCGATGGTCCCTTCGGCGACCACATGGGGTTCTACGGGAATGTCGAAGACTCCCCGCTGGTGCGGTTCCACTGCGTCACCCAACGCCGCGATCCGGTGATGCTCACGACCTTCAGCGGCCGGCCACCAAAAGAGGAAGCGATGCTGGCCATCGCCTTGAACCGCATCTACACACCGATCCTGCGTCAGCAGATTCCGGAGATCAAAGATTTCTTCCTGCCAATGGAAGCGCTCAGCTACAAGCTGGCGGTGATTTCCATCGACAAGGCCTACCCCGGGCAGGCCAAACGAGCTGCCATGGCCTTCTGGAGTGCCCTGCCGCAGTTCACCTACACCAAATTCGTGGTGGTGGTCGACAGCCATATCAACGTGCGCGACCCACGCCAGGTGGTGTGGGCCATCGCTGGCCAAGTCGACCCCCAAAGGGACCTGTTCGTGCTCGAGAACACCCCCTTTGACACCCTCGATTTCGCCAGCGAACAACTTGGGCTTGGAGGTCGGATGGCGATTGATGCCACCACCAAGATCGGTCCGGAGAAAAACCATGAGTGGGGCGAACCGCTTCGCCGCCCAGCCGAGCTGGAACAACGGGTCAGTGACCGCATGGCAGAGCTCGGACTCGATGACCTGGCAGGGAAAGAGCCCGATCCGGCCTTGTTTGGCTACGTGCTGGAGTCGCTAATAAATAAAGCAGGGCTGAAAAAAGACTGAGGAGCCCTGCATCCGAAGCTCAACTCAACGCCAACCAGATGCAGCCATGAGCTGAATCGCCAGAGGCTGATATTGACTCAACCGAGAAATCGTGACGGAATCTGGAGTAAAAGCACCCAAGCGGGAGACATAGGGAGAGGTATTCAATGAAGAAATAGGATGCTCGAATGTCGGATTAGCCAACTGCCGACTCCCCTTAGACGAAGCAAGATATTCAATCAATTTAATCGCATTACCCCTATTTTTGGCATTTTTCGCGACTGCGGCAGCACTAATATTGACATGGGCAGGATTTGGAATAAAGACTCTGATTTTCTTAGCGAGAGACTGATCTCCTGCACCATTCACGCCTGCCAACATTCGAGAGTAATAGTAGTGATTCACAATGCCGACACCACACTTACCTTGAGCCACAGCACGAATCAAAGAAATATCGCCTGGGAAATAGGGTTGATTAATATTAGACCTCATCCCTTTAAGCCAGACCTTCGTTGCTTCAACACCACGCAGGGCAATCTGATCAGCTACGAGTGACTGGTTATAAACATTATTTCTACGACGCAAACACAATTTTCCCTTCAGAAAGGGCTTGCCAAGATCTGCATAGGTCTTCAACTTAGACATTGGAACGATCTTGGAGTTAACCACCATGACCCTCACACGTCGAGTCACGCCAAACCAACGATTCTTTGGATCTCGATAGCGGGCAGGGACATCTTTCTGAAGAGAAGCGGATTGAACAGGTGAAAACAAACCCAAATTGGCGGCATTATTAATCCGCGCAGCATCAACAAGCAAGATGACATCAGCCTTAGAATTACTACCTTCACGCCTCAGCCGCTCAACAAGAGATGCTCCTTTGCTTTCCAAAAGACGGACCTTAATGCCAGTAGAATCAGAAAAATTCTTAAATACCGTTCGATCTGTATTGTAGTGACGCCCTGAATAAACACGAACCTCCTGAGAGGCAAGAACTGGGATCGAGACCAACAACGAGCCAAGGGAGCCAAGAACGACTTTTGCAGCTGTCGACATAGGGGAAAGGACACTAGTAGTATCAAAGGTCAGGCAAAAGCCAAAGGCGTTACAAAAGGCACAGTGCCAAAGCAAATTAAGCACAATCCAGCATGGAAAGCCTCGAAATCAAAATTTTCACCGAATCAGAGTGCGAGGATTTCAAAGCCAAACTTTTGACGCTTACCCCGAAACACTGGGTTGACGGAAAAACAACAACAGGCAGCCATGCGAAAACAAAAAAAATCAATCTTCAGCTCAAGCCCGACACCCAAGAAAACAAAGAGCTAGAAAGAGCCATTAGGGAAAGACTCCGAAACAACCCAAGCTTTAAAAGCTTTTGCATCCCAAAAAAAATGCACCATAATTTGATCAGCAGAACCGAAGCTGGCGGCGGTTACGGAACACATGTCGATAACGCATTTATGAAGACAGGAAGAGCAGACATTTCTTATACAATTTGCCTTAGCAGCGAGAAGGATTACAAAGGTGGAGAGCTAGTCATTCACGGAGCAACAGAGACAACAACAGTAAAAATGAAGCAAGGTCATGCTTTCATCTACCCAAGCAACCAATTACACCAAGTCAATACAGTTACATCAGGAATCAGACTTGCATGCATCGGATGGGTCCAAAGCTATATTGCGAGCCAGGAGCTACGCATGAATTTATTCAACCTTGAAGCAGGAGCAAACTACCTGCTGGCAACGCAAGGTAGGTCCGAAGCATTAGATCGAATATTTCTTGCCCATGCAAACTTACTCCGCAGCTTCGGAAGCTAAATTTGGTCGCTTGGCCTGTAACAAATGATCTCCGAGCAAAAGATCGGCAAGTAATAATAGAATTTTATTATTCTATGAAAACATCGACAGCCCTAAGCCTCCTTCTGGCGGCGTCTACTGCAGTTGCCATTGGAACTCCAGGGTCGACTGAAGAAGCGCAATCCACTTCAGTGCAGACCGCAGAACTCGAAGGGGGCTATCAAGAATGGACAACTGAGCAAGATGTATCAGACGAAGCAATCAAAGATGAGGCATTAAAAAAACAAGAAAAGCAGGCAGAGGATGAAGGCGTCTGCATTCCAATCGGAGAGGGAGAAAACTGCTGGTAAAACAAGATCAACCATGTCAAACGAGTGAGCGTAGCCACCACCTCACTCTAAATGCATAAAAAAGAGGGGCAAAGCCCCTCATTTTTATGTTCGAACTTAATTGGTCAGAACTTGAATGTGGTTTGTACAAGTCCACCAAAGGTATTGAATTGATCAGCACCAAGACCACCCGTCTCAGCACTAGAGCCAGTCTTCTGACCAAAGGGTCGACTTAAGTAGAAAACAGCAGGGGTGATCGTCACATTATCTGTGACCTGGAAATCATAATAGAGTTCAAAGGCCATGTTTCCATCATCTGGATACTTGGTCTTTGTACCATCTTTTTTAGTGACCTCACCCTTAATAGCCGTCACAAACTGAGGGCTACCAGCAGCAAAGCCAAGACGATTGCCCTTCATGAAGGCATCTTTCCAGTTCAGGCCAACCAGCCAACCCTGTGCCTCAGTGCGGGTTCCATTAAATTCACCCTTGATGGTTTCCTTGGGAAGATTGAAGGAGCTGAGACTCCAACCAACACTAATGCTGGGAATCCAACCATTATCTTGAGGGCGCCAATAGGCATTCAAGTTAACTTGATTTGCTTCCTCATAATTTTTGGTTGAAGCCCCCAAAGGAGTACCGGCACCACCAACGGTCATCCCCCGCTGGGAATATGCATAAGCGGCAGCAACTTGCCACTGTGTATTGCCGTAGGCGATCTGGCTCAGGAACTTACCTTTGCCATTGTCGGTCATAAATCCGCCCTCACGCGCGTTGGAGTTGGCACCATTCTTGGAAACATAGTTGGCACTCAACTTCAGTTTTGCGTCTCCATAGTTGGCATAACGGTCACTAATCCAGTTAACACCAAAACCTGGAGAAGTTGATGCACCATAAGCACCGTAATAGCCACCAAGCTTAAATTGCTTAAGGATGTGCCTGTAGACGCTAGGTGATGCACCCAACATGTAATAGTTTTCAATTTTAGGGCCAGCATAGACCCTGAAATTGCCTACAGGAAACTCATACCAAAGCTTATCAACCTTCAGGATATCTGCACTGCTTTTAGAAGTTTCAAGCTGAGATTGCTTTCCGGTGTAACCCTTTCCAGAGAAAGCATTGGCGTTGAAGTTACCAGTACGCAGGCGCGTATAGAGCAGATCCTTACCCGTGAAACTTGTATTCAGGTTTAACGTGTAACGGTAAGAAAATGAAAGGGCATCATCTCCTAAATAACCAGTTCGCTTGCCATCTTCATCGGTCGCGTAAAGGTCATCAGTCTTATCACCACCGTAAGACGTGGCACCGATCACAAAGTCAGCTTTACCACTCATCTTGGTGGTGGTGGAGAACTGGGTTGCTTCCAGTTCGCCCACGCGAGCTTCCAGACCGTCCACGCGGCCCTTGAGGATGGCGAGTTCCTTTTCGAACTCCTTCATCAGGCGCTTCAGCTCGTCGGTCACTTCAGTGATCCGGTCGAGGCAAGCGTTCAGCAGTGCGGCCGCTTCATAGCGGGTCATCGCACGGTTGCCGCGGTAGGTGCCGTTGGGGTAACCGGCGACGCAGCCGTAGCGCTCGATCAGGTTGCTCAGTGCCTGGTAGGCCCAGTCAGTCGGATACACATCCGAGAACTGACTAATACTGGTGACCTGCTCGAGGCTGCTGCCTAAAGAACTAGCGGCGTAGTCAGACACACCGTTGATGTTCAGCTCAGCAGCATTAGCAGACCGGTTTGCATCAACAGCCAAAGGAGCCAGAAGGCCCAGGGCAGCAGGTGCCACCAGCAATTGCTGGAAGAGTTTCATTGAATTCCTCACAAAAAGGCGCAAAGCGCTGTGAGGAAAGTAACCGTTTCAAAAACCGCAATATCGAAATTGCGTCACAAGGGCATTAACGCATTGATCGACATAGGGGCATCAAATGACCAAACAAAGGCGATCAATTGATACGCAGACGAGATCAAGAAAATCTAGACAGAAAAGACTCGATAGACGAGGCGACGTGCGCACACCAATGCTGAGAGCTTTTCAACTGACGCTGATGGGCCTTGTGATCACGGGGCTGTTGACAGCAAGGGAGAACTGGAACAAGCCGGCTCAGCACGAGCCGTCCACCCTCCGAACAACGGCGAAATCCTCTTAGGAGGCAGCCAGACGGCCCAAAACGCACATCCCCGGTCTCAATACGCTATCGCTAATGAGAATCGTTCACAGAAAGGGCGAAGAGGCTGTATATTGCAAAGGATTCTCATTAGCTTCACTGGTCCCGCGTGGATTTTCGATTTCTCCCAGACGAACCCAGCGGATCCATCCGTATCCCTCCCGGTCAAACGGTGTTAATCAACAGCAGCGACCACTCCGAGTGCTTGAAGCTGAACGTTCTTGAGGGAATTGCTCGGGTGTACTGCCCATGCGAAGAGACTGAAGGAATGACTCTTGCATTCCTGCAAGACGGCGATCAGCTCCGTACCGATTGTCTCTGCAGTGATGGAGTGTGCGTTGAAGCGCTTACAAACCTTCGGCTTGAAACAAAAGCAGAAGAAGCCACAGGGCATGGCTATGACTCTGTGAACGAGTGGACGCTTCAGCTGCTTCGGATTCGGCATCTAGGCCAAGCCGAGCAACGGCTTCACGCTTTGCTCAGCCTTCTGGTGAGCAGGCTCGGAAAGCGCTATGGAGAATGGTGCAGCCTGCCGTTCCGACTGACCCATGAACGGATCGGGGAATTGATTGGCTCAACGCGCGTGACATCAACTCGCTTAATGTCGAAACTAAGAAATGGTGAAATGCTAAAAACTGCACCAGGAGAAGCAGAGATACGGCTTTCTCCAGACCTAATCAATACAAGCCCACTATCATTTTAATCTGATATCAGGCAAATGAATATTACTCACCTAATCAAAAACAAACAAAAAATAAGCGAGCGGCTAAATCGTTGCACCAATTTCAAGCTTAGAGAAAGACTTGTCGAAGAGCTTAGACTCATCTCTGCCAACATACAGAGCTATATCTATATGACTAAGAATTCAAGAAGGATTGAAGCTAAATTCCTTTTAGAAGTTGCATCAAGAAGCACAAATTCTATCGACTTGTTAAGCCAGACCGAACTTCGCCATCAATAACTAAAAGGGCGGTCGAATCATTGTCAGCGAATTTAATTCTGCCGTGCAAATAAGCATACTGATCTTCAGAACCAATTTGCTGCTCTAATAAAGGGTCAAGAAAGACAGTCGTCCTTACATCATTCTCACGTTCTGCAATCGAATATAAGTGCTGAATTGAGCTCGTAGTATCAGCCTCCATCCTAAAAGAGCTGAATACCACATCTTCTAATTTTGACCAGTTTTGGCATGGTGCTTGAAGAGGTTGGAGGTCGTTACGTTGAGCACGAGCGACTAAATAGTCAGCAAACTGAATGGCATGCCCACGCTCTTCAGCAGATTCTGCACTAAAAAACTTATAAAATCCTGCCAGCTCCCTCTCAGCACACCAGATCGACATCGACAAATACGTCATCGATGCTTCTAACTCGAGATTGATGTGCTGTTGAATAGCACCAACAAGCTCCTGCGACATTGACTCAGCAATGACCCGACCTGAAGGACCTTGGGTGGCAAGGCCAGGAACTGATGAGGGGGCAACACCAGCCATTGTTAAAAATCCTTAGCGTTCCTCTTAGGATGAGTAGTCAATGAGCGCACGTCAAGTATCAAATGACGCGCTTGTGCAGAATTAACAAGCTATATTGAGAGTCAATCTCAAGAGACTAGATGGGGTTTTCGCGGAGTGGGCTTGGCATTGCTGAAGACCAAACAGAAACCAAGGGTAAACGTGTCAAAATCGCCGACCTCACGCAATATTCCAGGAAGAAGGGATGCAAAAAGTCAAAATGCTCTAAATGGAAAGGAGGAAAATGTAAATGCGGACGCGATTAAGTTTGAGCAAAAAGACCTTCAACAAATATTTCATGCTTACTGATTAAGTGTTCAGAGACAATCCAAGCTTTGTCATAACCTTGCACTTCTATCATCCCAGACTTTCTCAGGGAGAGCATATAGCGCGTAACAGTCGAACGAGTGCAACCTAAAATTTCAGACTGTCTTTGATGACTTACAGTAAAAGGCAGGCAATACCCCCTTGCATTTCTACTTCCAAAACGAAACGTAAGGATCACTATCAGCCTTTCAATCTTTTGATATGTAGTTTTTGAGCATGCAATCATAGATAAAATCAATGACCAATTCATCAAAGACAACTGGCCTTCAAAATGCTTTATGTCTACGTTGCTATCAACCATTTCAACCTTATCAATACCCAGAAAAACCGAAGACATCGCTTCGCATTTAAATTCTAAACCCTCATATCTTGCTGCAGGCACATAAACGCTCTCATTGCCAAAAAAGCCCAAAGTAAATGCCTCTCCGCTGGCCAAATGAACAGCAAAGAGACGAATCACTCCGTCAGTAATTAATAGCCTGATGTCGTCGCCAACAAGACCTGAATTAAATAATTTGAAATCAGCAATTTGAGAGCGCTTTAGCGTTAATGAGCTCACGCATTCGAAATGAATGAATCCATTTGAGCACCACTAAGCCGATCCAAGTGATCAAATGAGTTGAACCATCGTAACAATTGCTACTCCTTCAAAACACTTTTGGCACCACCAAGCGACACAAACAAAAAGCAAAAAGCAAATAAGCGAAATCAAATATGCGCTAATGGCACGAAGATTCATTCGATTACTATAATTAAAAAGCACTTCTTTTGGCAGATTCTCCGGTTGGGTGAAGCCGACCCATAGGATCAATAGGCCAAGTCCATCTTTAACCAGTGACGCCAACGCACAAGTCCCCTCGAGAACTCAAAGCAGGAGGTGGACTGAGCGGACGGGTACGTGTGCCTGGTGACAAGTCGATTTCCCATCGTGCCCTGTTGTTTGGTGCCATCGCCGAGGGCACTACGACCATCGAAGGCCTTCTCCCTGCTGAAGACCCGATCAGCACCGCCGCTTGTCTGCGGGCCATGGGCACCACGATCAGTCCGATCGAAGACGGCAAGCTAATCACTGTCGAAGGTGTGGGCCTCGATGGGCTGCAGGAACCAGGCGAAGTGCTCGATTGCGGCAACTCGGGCACCACGATGCGACTGATGCTTGGTCTGCTGGCTGGCCGTAACGGACGTCATTTCGTGCTGAGCGGGGATGCATCGCTGCGCAGGCGACCGATGCAACGGGTCGGCCAACCTCTGGCCCTCATGGGCGCAGACGTGCGGGGCCGCAACGGTGGCAATCTGGCTCCACTGGCCGTGCAGGGTCGCAAGCTTCGCGGCGCGGTTGTCGGCACCCCCGTGGCCAGTGCCCAGGTGAAATCAGCGCTGCTGCTGGCAGCACTCACAGCCGATGGCCCCACCACGGTGATCGAACCAGCCCACTCCCGCGACCACAGCGAGCGGATGCTCAAGGCCTTCGGTGCCGACTTAGATGTGGGCGGAGAGATGGGACGCCACGTCAGCGTCAAACCCGGTGCCTCCCTGACCGGCCAACACGTGGTGGTGCCAGGCGACATCAGCTCCGCTGCGTTCTGGCTTGTCGCTGGCGCCCTCGTTCCCGGGGCCGATCTCACCATCGAGAATGTGGGGCTCAACCCCACGCGCACTGGCGTGTTGGAGGTGCTGGAACAGATGGGCGCCCGCATCGAAGTGCTGAACCGGCGGGATGTGGCCGGTGAGCCCGTAGGCGATCTTCGGGTGACCCATGGCCCCCTTAAGCCCTTCAACTTCGGGGAAGAAGTGATGCCCCGATTGGTGGATGAAGTGCCGATCCTGAGCGTTGCCGCCTGCTTCTGCGAAGGGGAAAGCCGCATCACCGGCGCAGAAGAACTGCGGGTGAAAGAAACCGATCGTCTGGCTGTAATGGCCCGGCAACTGAAAGCGATGGGTGCCGATATTGAAGAGCACCCTGACGGGCTCACCATTCGCGGGGGCCGCCCGCTGAAGGGCGCCGTGCTCGACAGCGAGACCGATCA
This sequence comes from Synechococcus sp. RS9916, assembly GCF_000153825.1. Classification (NCBI taxonomy): domain Bacteria; kingdom Bacillati; phylum Cyanobacteriota; class Cyanophyceae; order Synechococcales; family Synechococcaceae; genus Synechococcus; species Synechococcus sp. RS9916. The sequence goes on along the minus strand of NZ_DS022299.1, from coordinate 473,137 downwards.
CCGGGTTGCCATGAGCCTGGCCATCGCCGCGATGATGGCGGAGGGTGATTCGACCCTGGCCCGCAGTGAAGCAGCCGCGGTTAGCTACCCCACCTTCTGGGATGACCTCACACGGCTCCGCAACTGAATGCGGGGCGGCTGGCCACCCCCTCGGGGAGCTGACGGCTCTCGACACTGCGGACGGCAGCCTCAGCCTGCAAAGCTCACACTTTTCTGAAGCCTTCCACAGCTCAGCCGGCGCCCTGGCGGAGGCCAAAGCCAAGTTCGTGGCACCGGCGCAGTTGGAGCGCTTCCAATCCGGCACACCCCTCCGCGTGCTGGATGTGTGCGTGGGCTTGGGTTACAACAGCGCCGCCCTGATGGAAGCACTCCCTCTGGATGCGCCGCCCCAACTGCAGTGGTGGGGGCTGGAATTAGACCCGCGCCCCTTGGCATTGGCCTTAGGGCATCAGGGATTTAACGCCCAGTGGAGTGCTCCGGTGTTGGCGCGGCTCGAAGCGCTCAGAGATCGCGGCCACTGGGACGCAGAGGACGGCAGCGACGGGAGCATGCTCTGGGGCGATGCCAGGCAAGAACTTCACAAGCTCCCCAGCGATCTTGAGCTGGATCTGATCCTGATGGATGCCTTCTCCCCCAGCCATTGTCCGGAATTGTGGAGTGAAGAATTTCTTGGGGGCTTGGCGCAAAAACTTGCTCCAGGAGGAAGGCTTTTGACCTATTCCCGCGCTGCATCCATTCGGGGTAGCCTCCAGCGTGCCGGCCTCGAGCTGCGCTCTTTACTGCCCGCCCCCGGACAACGCAAGGAATGGAGCTCGGGGACCATGGCCCATCGCCTGATTCAAGGTCATCCACTGGCTGACAGCGGACCCGGTTGGCAGGGTCTCAGCCTGATGGAGATCGAGCATCTGCATACCCGAGCCTCCATCCCCTATCGGGACCCAACGGGCCGGGACCCCGCTGCCTCGATTCAACAACGTCGGCGCAACGAGCAACAGTGCTGCGCACTAGAAAGCACAAGTAGTTGGCAGCGGCGATGGCGTGGCTTGGCTTCCCCCAGCACAGTCTCAAAACCTCTTGCAGCGCAATAAGGCATTGAACATCGCTGGATGTTGAATACCAACCCTTAGCGCTGAACGACTGCGGATCCCGTTTCGGCAGACGTCTTAGTGGGCTTGGTGATAGGCCTCCACGGCTTCAGCAATACAGTTTTCTTCGGAGTTTGTTGCTTGGTCATCGCTAGCAACGGATTCGTTGCAGCTCTCTTCAATTTGGGTCATGACAGAAGCAGGAACGTCTCCCGAGAAAGAAGCCAAAGGAGCCATCAACAGCATGAATGCGACAAACAAAACCATTTTCACAGTTGAAAATCAGATGCTTTTACACAACTAGCTGCACTTTTGGTGTTGTCAACGCTTGAAGCCTCCAGTTGTGCCACAACGCACAATCAGGGGGAAGGCGACTTGCACTTGAAGCACTCGCTGGGCCTATGGGCTGCCATTAGAGTCATCGACAATTGATAACAACAAAGATTTAATCAGCCACAGACAAACAAATAGGAAGCATTGGTCATTTTTCTGATGGAATCAATTCAAACCACTCGCCAATGAGCTCACCCACCTGCCGGCAAGACTCAAAGACTGGCTTAGTCGCCGGACGCGACCTCTACCCTGATTTGCGACTGCGGTTCGCTGGGCATCAGACCAAATGGTGACAGCAACTGACACTTGGTCTTGAGGACTACAGCGAAAAACTTCTGGTGGTGAATAGGAATGCACCTCGACTTCAGGCCGCAACCTCAAGGGCTATTGAGCCATCACCCACCGCATCAGGCGCGTGGAGTGCCTGGTCTGCGAAGGAGGCAAACAGCATGAACCCTCCAAAAAATGCGCCTCATGCATAAAACTACCTAGCAAGGAAATCGCGACACAACACAGAGTTAAGCTGCAAAAAATTCAACCGTTCAATGAAAAAAATCTGGCTTCTAGGTTTCGCACCACTCCTGACTTCATGTGGCTTAGGGATGCCTCCAGAAGACTCAATCAGTGGCAAGGCCTATGAGCAATGCATCGCCATAGTTGATCTTGCAGAGCAGATGGGAGGAAGCCAAAGCAGCAAGGAAGTGAATGCGCTTCGCGAGCGCTGCAATTGCCAGGCAAAAACATCGTGGAAATACGAGGAGGAATACGGCTGGTCGTTCGTGAGCAGACCTGATGCCCAAGCCGAACTGAAGAAATGCGAGAGCTGATCAACGCCTGTGACCAGGATCACGGCGCTGCATGACCCTCAGCACCGCAACTCACAGCCAGAAGGGAGAGCTTGAGGGCATCCCATCGGAAGCCCACCATGACTTTTTCCCTCTCCGGCTTTGACTCCTGGACCTTTCAGGTTGTGTTCTACGGCAGCTTGCTTGTGCTGGAAGCACTTCGGGATGGCGAACGGCTGAGCACCGTTCTCAATCCGATGGACGACACCCACGCCCGTGCCCATGAACTGATTCGCTGCCCCAGCTGCAGCCTGATCGGCCGCTGAACCGAGGATCGATCCTGCGGCGGAGTCCCGGTAGATTCCGCCCAACCGTTTCAGCCGCCTCATGCTCGCCGTTGCCGTCTTGGCCGCCGGAAAAGGCACCCGCATGAAGAGCGCCCTACCGAAAGTGCTGCAGCCACTGGCTGGGGCCACACTGGTGGAGCGTGTGCTCGACAGCGCACGCAATCTCAACCCCGACAGGCGGCTGCTGATCGTTGGTCATCAGGCCGAACGGGTGGAACAACAGCTCAGCAACGTGGATGGCCTGGAGTTTGTGCTCCAGCAGCCCCAGAACGGCACAGGGCATGCGGTGCAGCAACTGATGCCCGCCCTTGAGGGCTTCAGTGGGGAACTGCTGGTGCTGAATGGGGATGTGCCTCTCTTGCGGGCCGAAACCATCGATGAACTGGTGAGCACCCACCGCCGCAGTGGCGCCGATGTCACCCTGCTCACCGCGCGCCTGGACGACCCCACCGGTTACGGACGGGTGTTCGCTGATGCTTCCGGTCAGGTGAGCGGCATCATCGAGCACCGTGACTGCAGCGACGAGCAACGCAGCAACAACCTCACCAATGCCGGGATCTATTGCTTCAACTGGAGCAAGCTGGCAGCCACCCTGCCGAAGCTGAGCACCGACAACGACCAAGGGGAGCTCTATCTCACCGACACCGTGGCCATGCTGGACAAGGCCATGCATGTGGAGGTGGCCGATCCGGATGAAGTCAACGGCATTAACAACCGCAAGCAACTGGCCCAGTGCGAAGCAGTGCTGCAGGAGCGGCTTCGGGATCACTGGATGAACGAAGGCGTGACCTTTGTGGATCCCTCCAGCTGCACCCTGAGTGAGCACTGCAGCTTCGGCCGTGACGTGGTGATCGAACCGCAGACCCATCTGCGTGGCAGCTGCAGCATCGGGGATGGCTGCCGCATCGGCCCGGGCTCCATGCTCGAGAACGCAAGCCTGGGCAAGGACGTGAGCGTGCTGCTTTCCGTGGTGCGGGAAGCCCAGGTCGGTGATGGTGTGGCGATCGGCCCCTATGCCCACCTACGCCCCGGCGCCGACATCGGCAATCAATGCCGCATCGGCAACTTTGTGGAGGTGAAAAAGAGCCGTCTCGACAACGGCAGCAAGGTCAATCACCTCAGCTACATCGGTGATGCCCAGCTCGGACAGGACGTGAATGTCGGCGCGGGCACGATCACTGCCAACTACGACGGCGTCAACAAGCACCAAACTGTGATCGGAGATAGCAGCAAAACCGGCGCCAATTCCGTGTTGGTCGCTCCGGTCACCATTGGTGCCAACGTGACGATTGGTGCGGGATCCACCATCACCAAAAACGTGCCCGACAGCGCACTGGCACTGGGCCGAGCCAAACAACTGATCAAGGAAAACTGGAGCTGAATCAGTAATCCTCAGATTCTTTTCACACCGAGGCGGATGTCAATCATGTGCCTCTGTGTGAGCGTGAAAGCGTCGCCATCACAATCATGTCTGCACAGAAGCGCTATACGGTGCGCTATCGCGACGCCAACAGCATCACAAAAGAAAGTTGTTATTACGCGAACGATGCGTTCGAGGCCAGGGTGCTGGCGATGGAAATGGTGCGCTACATCCACGACCATCCCCACGCGATCGATCTGATCCGCTGCGAAAGCTATCCCTTACGCCACCGCGCCGCCTAGACCAACGAGGGACAGCCCGATCGTGCATTCGGTGCCAGGGAGATCGCCGAATCGTTGTCTCCACAGCGGTCCAATCCGGCCTGCGCCAAATCATCCTGGAGCCGTGAAGCGCAGCTGAGCAGCCGGGACCAGCTGGGAAGCTGAATCGCCAGGGGATCTTGCTGGAAGCGCTGCAACCCTGGTCGAATCAAACTCGAAAACTGCTGCACCGCCAGTTCTTCACCATGGCGGTTGTAAGGCAGATTGTTCACCGCTGAATCAAGGGCGAACTGACGAATCCGGTCTTCACCAACCCGCCGGAACAACACTTCCAACGTCGCCACCTGCTCAGCGGAGATTGTGGTGCCCTGATGCTCCATCAACCCGCGCAACACGCTGGCAAGAATCTCTGAGCACATCCGCTGCAAACCTTCCCGCGGGGACTCACCAAGGGTCTTGTGTTTGTGGTCGAACAATCCCAGGTCCACCTGAGCGATCCGACTGAGGGCGACATGACGGTGAACTTCCGAAAGGAGACCGATCTCCAGACCCCAATCGCAGGGGATGCGCAGATTCACCGCTAGGTCGCGGGTGAAAGCGAACTCGCCGGCGAGTGGGTAGCGAAAAGCCTGCAGGTAGTCCAAGAAGGGACTGTCACCCAGAAGCTGTGACAGAGCGGTGAGCAACGGGCCGACAAACAGACGGGTCCCTCGACCCTGAAGTGCATGGGTCTCGAGAGACAGGCGGCTGTAGAAGGCCTTGACATAGGCAACGCCACTGGACGGCAGCAGCAGAGGCAGCAGCATGCGCTGGGGGTAGGCCGGCGTAAAGGTGCGAATGTCGGCATCAAACAAGGCCACCACTTCTGCGTCACGGATCGCGACGCCTAGCCCTTGCCAGACGGCCCACCCCTTGCCCGGTGGCCCCATGAGATCCAGCCCCTGATCACTGAACCCACTGAGCAGCTCCTTCACGGCCGGTGCATTGGTCCACTGCACATGCACCGGGAAGGGCATATCAGCGAAAAACTGCTCCGCTTCTCGGACCTCTTCCACACTGCCGGCTGAGAGGGCAATCACCAACTGATGCAGCCCCTCAAGCTCTTGAAGAACGGAGCGGATTAACCGCAACGCCGGCCTGCGGAATTCCTCCATCAGGCAAGGAATCAAGATGGTGGTGGGCTTGTCTCGCAGTCCCTGCTGCAACTGGACTGGATCCTGAAGCGCCAGGGTGTAGTCGTGAATGGTGGTGATCAGATTCTGTTGAAAGTCCATTCCGTGATCAGTGCAACAACATTGACGAAGCCTCACCACGCACCCTGGGACCTGATCGGGAAGGGATGAATCGGTGGGGAGAGAGGGGCAGGAGCAACTTGCTGAACTGCTGAAGCGTTGGCGACCCCACGACGATCGGGAGGAGATCATTTCTGCGATGTCGCCGTTGCTTCAATTTGCGCAGACGACCACAGAGCCAACACCCGATCACCAGCGTTGGGATCAATCCACAAACGTGTTGATCACCTATGGCGACACGGTTCGAAGCCCTGATGAACCGGCCCTACTGACGCTGAGTTCATTTCTCAACCGACACCTCCATCCCCTGGCCGGGGTTGTGCACGTGCTCCCCTTTTTGCAAGCCACAAGCGATGGGGGATTTGCTGTTGCCAGTCATGAACAGCTTGAAGCGCACTTGGGCGACTGGGATGCGCTTCAAGCCCTAAGCATCGGTCGCACCCTGATGGCTGATCTGGTGCTAAACCATGTCTCAGCAGCCCATCCGTGGGTGCAGCAATTCCGGCAGGGGCAGGACCCTGGCGTGCACTGCGTTCTGGCGCCTGATCCAGACGCCGACTGGAGCCAGGTGGTGCGTCCACGCAGTTCAGCCTTGTTCACGCCGTTGCAAACCAACGACGGTCTGGTCCCGGTCTGGACCACGTTCGGCCCCGATCAGGTGGATGTGGATTGGTCGAGCGATGCGGTGCTGCTGGGCTTCACCCAACTGTTGACACGCTTGGTGCGTCATGGGGTGAGCTGGCTGCGCCTGGATGCAGTGGGCTACGTGTGGAAGGAACCTGGCAGCAGCTGCATCCATCACCCGCGCGCCCATCTGCTGGTGAAGCTGCTCCGAGCTCTGCTCGACAGCCAGCACAGCCATGGTGTCGTGGTGACCGAGACCAACGTGCCCGAGGCGGAGAACCTCTCCTACCTGATGCCCGGCGATGAAGCCCACATCGCCTACAACTTTCCGCTCCCTCCTCTGCTGTTGGAGGCGGTGCTGAGGGAGCGCCCGGATCTCCTCAACCGTTGGCTCGAGCGATGGCCGCAGTTGCCCGAGCAGACCACCTTGCTCAACTTCAGCGCCAGCCATGACGGCGTCGGGCTCCGCCCTTTGGAGGGATTGATGGAGGCCGAAAGACTGGAGCAGCTGTTGGCTCTCTGTGAGCGACGTGGAGGATTGATCAGTCATCGTCGACTCAGCAACGGCTGTGAACGCCCCTACGAAATCAACATCAGCTGGTGGGCAGCGATGGCCGCAGGAGGCCGGGATCCGCGCCTGCAACAACGCGAGCGCTTTCGCCTGAGTCAGTTGTTCGTGATGGCTCTCCCCGGGGTTCCCGCGTTCTATTTGCCAACCCTGATGGCCTCAGGCAACGATGAAGCCAGCTTCCGCAGCAGTGGTCAGCGTCGCGACTTGAACCGCGAACGGTTCAATCGCGAGGGGTTGGAACGGCGTCTCACTGATCCCCACAGCGATGCCAGGTTCGCCCTTGAGACCGTGCGTCATGCCATGGACGTGCGGGGCTCGCTCCCAGCCTTTCACCCTCAGGCCGCCTTCGCTTGCCTAAGTGGATCCATGGCTGATCGGGTGGTGATTCGTCGCGGCAGCGGCACCGACACCGTTTGGGCCGTGCACAACTTCAGCGCCAATCGCCTCAACCTCGACCTGCGCAGCCTCGTCAATCAAGGGCATTGGTGCGATTGTCTCCAGAACTCGGCCCCCGTGCCGACCCAGCTCACCCTGGATCCCTTTGCCGTGCACTGGCTTCAACCATGCTGACCAACCCAGCACATGAACCCGCCAATCTCTGGGTCGTGACTGACCTCGACGGCACCCTTCTTGATCACCACTACGACTGGAGTGCGGCGAAGACGACGTTGACCTGGTTGAAGCAGATTGGAATCTCCGTGATTCCTTGCACCAGCAAAACGGCGGAGGAAGTGCGGCGATTCCGGCGCGATGCCGAGCTCGACGGACCCTTCATCGTCGAAAACGGTGGCGCCATCTTGGGTGGCACTGACGCCCAAGCCTGGGAACAGGGCCTGGGAAGCTCCCATGCCGTCTTGCGGGATCAGTTGAGCACCCTGGCGGTGGTCACGGATACGCCTCTAACGGCGCTGGAGGATCTCACCCCTGAGCAAGTCACCGACCTGACTGGACTGCAAGGGGAGGCGATCCAGATGGCCCAACAACGCCAGTGGAGTGTGCCGTTTCTGAATCCACCCAGCGACCGACAGAGCTTGGTGCAGCAAGAAGCAACCCGCCTCAACCTGACAGTGGTGCAAGGCAATCGCATGAGCCACCTGTTGCAGGCCGGCACCAGCAAAGGGGCAGCCCTGGACGCGCTGAAACAAAAACTCCAGCAAGGGGATGTGCACGTGATCGCGCTGGGAGATTCCCCGAACGATCTGCCCTTGCTCCATGCGGGAGATCACAGTGTGGTCGTGCCTGGCCCCAAGGGCCCCCACCCCCGCCTCGCCGAATTCATTCGTGAAGGCCGCTTCGCATTAGCGCCTGCCCCCCACGCAGCTGGCTGGGCCTGCAGCGTGATTGCTTATGTCAAAGCGCGAGTGTCTCCAACGCTGGCAGCAAGCGCTCCAGCGCCACCCCTCGACTGGCCTTGAGCAACAGGCAATCACCCGCACTGAGCCAGCCCCGCAGGGGCTCGGCCGCGGCCTCCGGGGACGCCACCACCGCAAAACGCTCGAGGCTCGCACCCGCCTCTGCCATGGCGGTCGCTTCCGCACCGCTCGTCACCACCACCAGCCCGTCGAGCTTCAACGCCACGGCTCGCTCGACCACAGCACGGTGCAATGCGGCACTTTCGTCACCCAGCTCAAGCATGGTGCCCAGCACCGCAAAGCGACGACCTGGTTGTTGCGCCAGCAAATCGAGAGCAGCCAAAACCGCCTCTGGTGAGGCGTTGTAGGTCTCATCCAACACGGTGAGAGCCCCGAGCTTCAGGCGTCGGTTGCGGCCGCCGGGAACATCGACATCCAGCGCAACCAAACTGTCCGAATCGACGTTCAAGCCAGAGGCCACGGCGCGGGCCAGGAGCCAATTGCGAGCGTTATGGCGACCCGCCAGAGGCATGCGGTAATCGAATTCACCCAGGGTCAACACCCCACTCTGTTCATCCACATCAGCCAGGTCGTTCGCCGCTGGCAACTGGGAATTGGTCAGCCCAGGATCACCAACCAAGGCCACGCGATGGATCCTGCCTTGCCACACCCGAGCCAAAGCCGTTTCCAGCAGAGGATCCCCAGCGGGGATCACCACCACACCATCGAGCTTGAGGGCAGCCGTGATCTCACATTTGGCAGCAGCGATCGCTTCCCGGCTGCCCAGACGACCGATATGGGCGGTGCCGATGTTGGTGATGACAGCGATATCAGGCTGAGCACAACGGGACAAACGCTCGATTTCACCAGGGCCGCGCATCCCCATTTCCACCACGACCGCGGCATGGTGCTGGGTGGTCCCCAGCAGGGTGAGGGGCACGCCGATGTCGTTGTTGTTGTTGCTGGCACTGGCCTGGATGGGCCCTAAAGAAGCCAAGGCCGCACGAATCAGTTCCCGGGTGGTGGTCTTACCCGCTGAACCGGTCACCGCCACCACCGCTGCGTTCAGCTGCTGACGATGAAGGGACGCGAGCTGCTGATACGCCAAGGTCGTGTCAGGAACCCGCCAATGCAGCAACCCCTCGGGGAGAGAAGCGTTCGACCCGGCAGCGACCAGGGCCGCCTGGGCCCCACATCGAGCTGCATCAGCCAGAAAGGCATGGCCATCAAACTGCTCCCCAACCAAGGGCACGAACAGGGCACCGGCCTCCAGGCGACGGCTGTCGGTGCACACCGGGCCAAGCGGTTCCGACTGGCGCTGCACCCATTGATCAGCAGTGAGACCTGCGGGCTCACCCCAGAGCTGCACCAACTGGCCGAGGTTCACCACAGCAAAGCGATCCACACACCGGATGATCATGCCGTCGACTGCTGCTTGCACAGCAAAGAACCGCCACCCGCTCAAGTGGTGAAAAGCTCGGCACAATCAAAGCTGATCAATGGCATCGATCAATGACACGTCGACACGGATGGCTTTTCGCGACTGTGCTGATCGCGGTTCCAGCCCTAGCCCCTTTAGAGGCCTCGGCTCAACGGGAGATCCCCAAAGCCCCCGGCCATGACCAATGCCCACTCGGCTATGTAAACACCCTCGGCACCACCTGTGTCTCTCCGGTGTACTACGAAGTCACCCCCACCAATGGCAAAGCCTGTCTATCGGGATGGATGAACATCGGGGCTGGGTATTGCAAGAAGAAAACCCTGGGCATCTTCTAAGCATCACCGCTTGGTCAAGGTCTCCGGCTCCGGGATCACCATGCCCTGCCCGACACGGGCAGATCGCCCCCAACGTTTTCCTTGCTCCGATTGGAGCAGGAGTTCGTCGTAGCCCGCGGCCTGACTCTGCTCCAACCACTGATCGGCCAGTTCCTGACGTCGGCTCTGCTTGAGATCACACCAAGACGCTGCGAGCGTGAGCTGCACACCATTGCGCTCAGGTCGCCGAGCAATCGCCACCACCAACTTGGGGGCGTCAACACCCACACCTGTTGACTCAGCGGCTTGCTGCAACGTCACCAACAGCGGATCGGGGAGCGGATCGGGAACAGACTGCGGAGCAGCAAGCGGTTGATCAGTCGCTTGCACGTCTGCAGCTGAAGGGGTTGTCGATTGCGCAGCAGGAACTGACGGAGCAGCAAATGGCGGTGGAGCTTTTGGTCTTGCCGGTGCGGCTTCGTCGACCGGTGTCGTCTCGACCGGTGGCGTCTTGGCGATGTCAGGCGTGGGAGAGGAGCTGAGAGGAACAGGACGTTCAGGAGCGGGAGATTCCGGTAAGGACTCGAGATGGGGCTTCGACAACTGCTGCTGTGGAATGACCCGCCCGGCCAGCACAACCACCCCAGCCCCCACCAGCAGCAAGGCCAGCGACACAACAAGAGGCCAGAACAGAGGAGCTAAATCACGGGGCCAGAAGGCTGGAACGTCGAGATCACCCTCACGGTTACGGCGCCAAGTTTCCTGAGCTCGAAGACGTAGGTCGGCAACGACTGCAGCCAGATCCCGCCGCAACGCCTCCCAAGGGCTCTGATAAGGAGCGGGCAGGAACCGCTCCTCTCGCGGCTCTGGCATCACTTACTCAACGGTCAGACAACGACAGTCCCAGGCCATCCAATCACGATCCCTTCGGACCAGAGCATCATGGCCAAGGCCAGATCGCTCTGCCCAAACAAGCTCATTGGCGTTGTTTGCCCAACAGTCGGGCCAGGGGATTGCGCGTGGGTGAAGCAGGGAGCGATTGCTCTGGCGCAGCCTCACGCGAGGGATCGGCATCTTGACCACGGGAGAACTGCTCAACAGCCGCCGCATCTGGACCTGGCTCCTTGAGGCCGCAGACCTCGCGGTACATGCGGTCGTACTCCAGAGCGGAACGAGCCCAGCTGTAGTCCTGACGCATGCCGCGCCGTTGCAGTTCCCGCCAGCTCTCCTGATGGCGATAGGCCTCCCAGGCACGGACGAGCGCCGTGTAGAAGTCGACGGGATCAAAGCGATCGAAGCAGAAACCCGTGCCGCTGTTCTGGCCAGGGTCGTGGGGAGGAACGGTGTCCACCAGACCCCCCACCTTGCGCACCACGGGCACTGAGCCGTAGCGCATGGCCATCAATTGACTGATGCCGCAGGGCTCAAAGCGACTGGGCATCAGGAAGGCATCACTACCGGCATAGATCAAGCGCGAAAGCGCGTCGTCGTAGGTGAGGAACACAGCGACCCGCCCGGGATGACGGGAAGCCAGTTGCCACAAACCGGATTCCAGCCCCCGCTCGCCGGTGCCCAGCACCACGATCTGGGTGTCGGTGTAAGCCAGCAAGCGATCAGCCACCTGCAGCAGCAAATCAACGCCCTTCTGATCCACCAGGCGGCTGACCATGCCCAGCAGGAAGGTGTCGGGGTTGACGTTCAAACCCATGCGCTCCTGCAACTCGCGCTTGTTGGCTGTACGACCGGAAAGATCCTCGGCGCTGAAATTGGCAGCCAGAGCTTTGTCGGTGGCCGGATCCCAGGCCTCGAGATCAAGGCCGTTCAAGATGCCGCGCAGTTTGCCGGAGACGTAATTGAGCAGACCATCGAGCTGTTCGCCGTATTCGGCGGTGCGGATCTCCTGGGCATAGGTGGGCGATACGGCATTCACCCGATCGGCATACAGCAGCGCCGCAGCCATGGTGTGATCCCCCTGCATGTACCAGGGGCACCAGGTGATGCGATCCAGCTTCCAGCGCCAGGGGCCCTGATATTTGAGGTTGTGGATGGTGAAGACCGTGCTGATCTCAGGGTCTTGATGCATCCACACCGGGATCATGCCGGTGTGCCAGTCGTGGCAATGCAGCACCTGGGGCTTCCAGTGATTCCATGCGAACTCAGAGGTGGCGCTCGCAAAAAAGGTGAACCGCCAGTCTTCGTCTTCACCGCCGTAGATGCGCTCTGGATCAAACACCGGATGGCCCACGAGATACAGAGGCAGGCCATTGGTGGGATGCCGGGTCTCGTACACCGCGAACTCGGTGCCCATGGTCTGGGCACGCCAGATCGGTTCTGCCGGAATGTCGAGCTTGCTCCAGAGGCGGCTATAGCCGGGCATGATCAAGCGCACGTCGTGGCCCAGGGCCGCAAGGGCGGGAGGCAGCGAGCCGACCACATCGCCCATGCCACCTACCTTGACCATCGGAGCGCACTCGGCAGCAGCAAACAGCACGCGCATGGTCAGACGGAGCTTTGAAAGGCGCCGCGACTTTAAGTTGAATTCAGAGGAAAAACTGAAACCAACTCAGGGAAGAACGGTGACCGGGGTGCCGACTCGAACCAAATCGAACACCTCCTGGACGTTTTCCTCATAGAGACGCACGCAGCCATGGGACACGGCCCGGCCCACCGTCCAGCGGTGCGGGGTGCCGTGGAAGCCCGCCACGGTGCAGCCTGCGATATCGAGATATTGCTCTCCATCCCAGCCGTTGCGTCCCTTGCAATCGCGGTAGAAGCCGATCCAGCGGGTGCCCAACGGATTCTTCTCACCACTGATGTGGCGCCCATCCACCGGATGGGTCCAAACCGGTTCACGCACTTTCTGGAGCACGCGATGACGGCCCGCCGGTGTTTCCCAGCCTTCGGTGCCCACCGCTGCGGGATAACGACGACGGATCACGCCATCGCGCAACACGAGCAACTGACGGTGGGTGCGATCCAACACCAGCTGCACCCCAAGCCGTTGGCGTAGATCCATAGGCACACGGGCCAAGGACGCCTCCAGGGAAATGGGCTCCGCCACTGGAGGGATCGGATCCGGGGGACGCTTGGTCTGCGCCGCGCTGGAGGCAGTGGTGGTGGCTGAAGCTGGAGCGGCCAGCAACAAAGCAGCCGCTGCAGCCACGGTGAAGCGGGAGAGCGTCACGACGATCCGACGGGTGAGTCCGGCCCCAGTGCTAGCTACGGAAGCCAGGGCGAACCGGAAAAGTCGGGATTGCGTTTCTCGAGGAAGGCATTACGCCCCTCCTGACCCTCCTCGGTTCGGTAGAAGAGGTGGGTGGCCTGACCAGCAAGCTCCTGCAGACCCGCCATGCCGTCGGTTTCGGCATTGAAGGCTGCTTTCAGGCAACGAATCGCCGTGGGGCTGTGCTGCAACACCTCCCGTGCCCAACGCACGCCCTCCGCTTCAAGCTGCTCGAGGGGCACCACCGCATTCACGAGCCCCATGCGCAGCGCTTCATCGGCGCCGTACTGACGGCAGAGAAACCAGATTTCCCGGGCTTTGCGCTGGCCCACCAGGCGAGCGAGGTAACCGGCACCAAACCCGCCATCGAAGCTGCCCACCCGCGGACCGGTCTGCCCGAAGCGAGCATTCTCGGCCGCCAGGCTGAGGTCGCAGAGCAGGTGCAACACCTGCCCGCCACCAATGGCATACCCAGCCACCAAGGCGATCACCACCTTGGGCAAACTGCGGATCAGGCGCTGGAGATCAAGCACGTTGAGGCGGGGCATCCCCTCCTCATCCACATAGCCCCCATCGCCGCGCACGCTCTGATCACCACCGGCACAGAAGGCATAGCCGCCGTCTGCGGCGGGGCCAACACCGGTGAACAGCACCACGCCAATGCTGCTGTCATCGCGGATGCGCGTGAAGGCATCGCAAAGCTCCACCACCGTGCGGGGACGGAAGGCATTGCGCCGAAACGGTCGGTTGATCGCCACCCGGGCCATCCCGTCCCCGGAACGGTCCACCAGGATGTCTTGATACTCACCCCAGGGTTGCCAGGCCGTGCCTGAATCACCGGGAAGAACCTGGCGGGGCTGAGGAGCGCTCATCAAGGCTGAACCGACGATGGAGCCATTGTGAGCTGCTGCACCTCCCGGCGAAGAGCCAGCCGCAACGCCGCATCCTCTGTGCGATCGGTGCACACCCGCAGCAACACAGGTCCTGGCTGCGCGAGCGCCCACTCCAAGGCCAGAGGCAAGTCGTCCAGACAAGCGATCTGCCGGCCCGGGACTCCATGGGCGGCAGCCAGCGTCAGGGGATCCACCTGCTGGGGCATGGCAAACAGCTGGTCAAACGCTTCGGCAGGGGCCGCAGGCACCGGCAGCTGCTGAAAGATGCCGCCACCTCCGTTGTCGATCAGCACCACCACCAAAGGGAGCGGCGCTCCATTCACTCCGCGATGCAACCAGCCGTTGCTGTCGTGCAGCAGAGCCAAATCACCGGTGATCAACAACGTGCGGCCCTGGGCCGCTGCCAGGCCAAAGCCGAGCGAAAGGGTGCCATCAATCCCGGATGCGCCACGAAAACTGATGCAGCGGCGCCGGCCTGGATCTGCCAGAGCGAAGGCCTGCCAGTCACGCACCGGGCTGCTGGCGGCCAGCATCACGGGCAACTCAGGAGGCAGGTTGCGGGCGAGCGCTTGCATCAACGCCGGCTCGGTGACCGCTCCGGAGGCAGGCAGCCGTTGCCCCAGCCAAGCCGATACCTCCTGATCGCGCTGCTGCCAGCTGGCACACAACCGCCTGTTGCCAGGAGACAGAGGTTGATCCCGATCGCCCCAGTCCTGGAGCTGGGCCCAAGCGGCCAAGCCACCAGACCATTGCTGGGCCTGCCGCAGGGGATCAAGGTTTCGCGGTTCCCCCTCACTGATCAGTAGCTGGGGGCCAGTGCAAACCTTCAACCAGGCTTCCAATCGCCGACTGGCCGGCAATGGTCCGAGCCGCAACACCTGCAGTTGGTCGAGGGTCAAGCCATCTGGCAATGGCAGCTGGTGGGGCAGCAACAGATCCCAGCCCCGCACTTGGCCGGGCAAATCGGCAGGCACCGCAGCGAGGGGATCCACCAACACCGGCCATCCCGAGCGTTGTTGCCAACACCGCAGGGCATCACCAAAGGCCAAACGGTCATCAGCCAGGCCGCGCCATGGACCCACCACCACCACACCAGGCCGATCAGGATCAAGAGGTAGGGGAGGAGCAGGTTCTGCTGATGCGGCTGACTGCGATGAAGACTGCGCAACAGGCGACTGCTGCAGCTCGAATCCCTCGAGGGCGCCCGACATGAATGAGGCCCACACCGCCTCCTGCTCAGACGCGGAAGCGTGCAAAGGCTCTTCAAACGCGAGGTTGAGATGCACCGGGCCGGGCCAGGCATGGGCCCGATGCCAGGCCTGATCCGCAAGCTGTTGAAGCTCGGCTTCAGAGGCAGCATCCAAACCGCAATCAGGCCCGGAGCCCAACCAGCGACACACCGGCTCCAGGAAGGCCTCTTGATTCACCGTTTGATTGGCACCGCACTCCTTCAACCGGCGGGGGCGATCGGCCGTGATCAGCAGCAGCGGCTGACAGGAACGATCCGCCTCCACAGCAGCCGGCAACAAATTGGCCACTGCAGTGCCAGATGTGGTGATCACTGCGGTGGCGTGACCCGTCGCCGTGGCACTGCCCAGAGCAAGAAACGCTGCTGAGCGCTCATCCATAGCCGTGGTCAGGTTGAGCAGACCCGCGCGCGCCAAACCTCCCGCCGCTAGTGCTAGGGGGCCGGATCGACTCCCCGGACAAAGCACCACTTGCGCAAGGCCATGCCGACGCAGAGCATCCAGCAAGCCAACGGCCGCCTGCAGGTTGGCAATCGCTCGGGTCACAGCTGGATCAGAAACGGTTGGGCCAGACAACGCCAAGGCCTGATGCGATTCTCGTGGAACGGCAAGGCAGCAATGGCGAACGACGGCACCCAAGACAAGCCACAGGGGCAGTGGAAGGGTTGGCGCGATGTGCTGGTGTGGGTGCTCCTGGCACTGATGCTGCGCTGGTTGGTGCTGGAGCCGCGCTGGATTCCCTCAGGTTCGATGCTGCCCACCCTGGAACTGCAGGACCGGATTCTGGTGGAAAAGATCCGCCCCAAGCTGGCGCAGCAACGGCATCAACCCGTGGCGCTTGGCCGGGTGGTGGTCTTTTCCGTGCCCCAGCCCCTGATCGACGCTGGCTATGACCCCAACACCGCGCTGATCAAGCGTGTGGTGGGGGGGCCTGGAGATGTGGTGGAAGTCAAGGACGGTTCCCTCTGGCGTAATGGCAAGCGGGTGGAGGAGACCTGGCGCAACGAGCCCATCGACTACACGATGCCCCCCATCGAAGTGCCTAGCGAAACGTTGTGGGTTTTAGGCGATAACCGCAATGCCAGCCTGGATTCCCACCTGTGGGGGCCGCTGGATCAAGAGCGCGTGATCGGCACGGCCGTGTGGCGCTACTGGCCCCTCAACCGGTTCGGTCCGATACGGTTCCCCCTCCAAGTGGCTGCAGAGCCAGATCAGGCAGCTGCGTTAGGGTCGGGTTCTTGACGGAGAGCGGGCGGGATGTTTAACCCGGAGTTCCTGACAACTGATAGCCAGGACGGCCAGCCGGTGAATGGGCTGATTCAGTACCTCCAAGACCAGTCTCCCGAAGTGATGCAGCGCGTGGCCAAATCGGCCAGCAACGACATCCAAGACATCATTCGCCACAACGTGCAGGGCCTGCTCGGCATGCTTCCTGGCGAGCACTTCGAAGTCAAAGTCACCGCCAACCGCGACAACCTGGCCAACCTGCTGGCCTCAGCAATGATGACGGGCTACTTCCTGCGCCAGATGGAACAGCGCAAGGAATTGGAAGAGACCCTGTTTGCCGACGATGAAATGTCGGTGACACCCGACGAACTCTGAACGTTCAGGGCGTTTCTGGCACAACGCCAAGATCTAGCAAACGCTGATCAATGCTGCCGAGAAATTCCCAGTTGCCTGTGCTGGGGGCCCAATCGCGGTTGAGCAGAGACGCTTTGAGTGCACGTGCCATCTCTGATGTGAACGGCACTGGGGCTGAGTAATGCGCAGGCACGAGCCAGCGCAATTCGGTGTGCTCCGCCACACGATCCAACCAAGCCAGCAGCGCACCTTTGGCTCGCGGCAGCACAAGGCGCTCAAGCACAGGAGCCACCTGCAGTCGGGGGGTGTCATCACCCATCAGGGCTTCGGCGGCGGATTGCCATCCCGGCTTCCACGCAAAGGGATAGATCCCGAAGTGGGTGCGCAGTGAACGCAAGCCTGGTTTGAATGCCTGGCGAATCACATCAGCGATGCCCGGCACCTCCAGTGGTTCGGGTCGTAGATAGGACGCAAACAGCACAAGGCGCGCCCAACCGCGGCGACGATTCGCCGGCGTGTCGTTAAACGGCTGATCACCCCGTTCACGGGAGTGGAACAGAAGCGGTGCGGGATCGTGATCAAACACCGCGGGTGGTGTTGACGAAATTCCCACCAGAGCATCGGTCACCAATAAGGAACCGGAAGGACGGTGCACACAACTGATCTCCTGAAAGCACCCCACACCCAGATCCAAGGGCCCAAGCGAGATCCAATCGCACACATCGGGATGGGGAACGCCATCGTCGAGCAGCACCTTGGTGCGCGCCGCTGGGACTCCAAGCCATGCAAGCGGCAACTGCACGGGGAAACTCCATTGACCCGGGCACACCCAAACCTCCGCCTGGGGATAGGCACGGGCGAGGGGACCAAGCGGCAGCTTGTGCTCCAGCCCTGAAGCGGTGGGCAAGACAATCGTGCGTACCGGGCCATGGGCGGCCTCCAGCACTTTTAGTTGCGCCTTGAGTTCAGCGGTGGGCGGCAGCGGGTTCACCAGCATCAAGCCGCCCGGCACCTTCACCACCGTGAGCCGAATCGGCACCGCCACGTAATAGACGCCCTGGAGCTGCTCAAAGCTCCACACCTGCCCAGGGATCAGCTCTTCAACATGGGTGGCACGACGGCCATAGGGATACAAAGGCAGCAGCGGCCACCAGGGCCAGCGCTGGCCTTCTGCCGAGACGCCCTCAGTTGCACTCAGATCGCCCTTCATGACTGCTCTAGCTGGTGTTGGGAGCGCTCTGATTTCCCTAAGATTAATGCTAAGCCCGAAATCTTGACTAAAGTTACAACAGCCTTTGAAGCTTAAATAGTGAATCGGATCAAGCCTGCTTTTTGTCTTGCGGCTGTCATCGCAGCAACCTTGGCGATGAGTGCCAATACTTCTGGTTTTGCCAGCAGCAAGCCATCAGAGTGCGACGACATCAAGCCTGCTCTCAAAAAAGAAAGTTCAACGACGAAAGCCATCGTCAATGCAGACAACTACGCGTTTGCTGAAACTGAAATAATTCTCGGTGATTATGTTCAAAAAATTGCCAAGGCAACCTGTTCAGACGGGATGGGTGTGTTCATGCATTTTCGAAAGGCAATGGATCCAAAAGATAGAACTATATTGAGGCCAAACTTCGATACACTGTACTCAGCAGCTGTTGTCGACTTGAAAAGTCCAGCAACAATTACCCTGCCAGCCTCCGATCGGCTGCAAATCCTGGAAGTCGTTAGCGCTTATCACTGGATTCCATTGGTAACGAGCAAGCCCGGCGCCTACGAGATAACGGAAGAAATGGTAGGCAGTCGCTTCGCATTTGTCATTATTCGCACCCAAGTAAACATGCAGGATCCCGCTGACATTGAGCGGGTTAGCGAGATTCAAGATGAAATAACAATTCGCCAAAAGAATCGCGGCAAATTCGTGCAAACCAAAGATTGGGATAGAAGTCAAATGCTTTCAATGCGATCTGAGTATCAAAAAGAAAAAGAGGCAAAGGGCATTAGTAGCGAAGAAATCTTTGGCGATAAGGGAGAAATCAGTTCGGAGATGAGAAATATTGGGGTCGCCTTCGGATGGGGTGCTCTGACGAAGGAAGGAGCTGTCTATCCTTCCATTAGTATTCCTGCTTCTGACGAAGAATTTATACTCGTACTGAAGGATGTCCCTATGGCAAGCAATGCTTTTTGGTCGGTAACTGTCTACGACAAAGATGGATTCGCCCAAGGAGAGAATTACAATGTTAATAGCTCCTTTGCGAAGCAGGATAAAGATGGCAACTATGTGCTTAATTTTGGAAAGGATTCAGCCAAAGAAAATTTCTTAGAAATTTACCCAGGCTCCAACGCAACGCTACGCATCTACTCTCCGCAAAAGCCTTATTTTGATGGAAGTTGGAAAGTTCCCGAAATGCAATCTGCTGCGAGTCATCGGTAAATGGGTTGAGCAAGTCTGCATTAGTCGGATTGCCGCAAAAACCTCCCTTGCAGGGATCAAGACCACGTACTCCCTTCAGAATTTCTGAGATGTCTCACCGCCTTCGTCGTTTCCTCTGTCTCCTGCCTCTGCTGGCTCTGAGTCCAATGGCAGCAGCTCAGGAAACTGTCGAGTCCTACTTGAGGGAATTTCCGAATCAGGAACAGGTCAAGATGATGAACACTTGGCTGGAGAAGAACGAAAAGGGGAGCTTCCAGTTCACCGGTTTGGTGGATCCCAGCGACACCACAGTGGTCACGCCACAAGCCACTGTCGACTACGGCTACAACTGGTTCTCGATCTCAGACGGCCCCGCGATCCTGACCACGCCGACTTACGACAAATTCCTGTCGGTGTCGGTCTTCGATATGAAGCACAATGTGCCGGCTGTGATCACCAACCCAACAAAGCCGATCCTGCTCAAACGACCTAGCCAAGCAATGCCCGAGGGCGACTTTGAGGTGGTTGAGCTTGAAACAGATCAAGGTCTGGTGCTGACCAGGATGGTCGTTGTCGAAAACCTGGACGCAGTCGTCGCCTCCCGTAGCCAATTCCAGATGCAGGGCGGGAAGGGAGATATGCAGCGTGAGGTCAAGCAATTCAGCCCAGAGACGGAAAAGAACGCCCAGGCCGTGATCGACACTGTGATCACCTATGTCAACCCCGATGACGCCTTCGGTCGAGTCAGCGGTGACGTCAGCTTCCTCGACCTCGCAGCCGGGGTGAAGTTGGGCCAGCTAGGAACGCCTTCAGACACAGTCCGTTACGCCACCATCATGGTCGACGACACCGGTGCACCCTTGCGCGGTGATGCGACGTATGTCGTGACTGTGCCTGCAGGGCTCTACAAACCGGGCGGCTACTTCTCGGTGACCCTCTACGGAACCGATAACAAACTGCTGATCCCAAACGATCTGAAGATCTACGACCGAACCACGTTCTCTTCAGAGCCGAACCAAGACGGAACAACAACCATCACACTCAGTCCGAATGGGAGTGGAAAAAACGGAATTCCCACTGGCAAAGACTTCTATGGAATCCTTCGTGCGTATGTGCCAGCACCCGGCGCAATCATGAAAGTGAAGGTCAAGCGGCAATAGCGAAAAGCGATGTTGGGATACCAGCTTCTTCAATAACGACTGATCGAGCAGCACCATCACGCCATTCGAAAACTGGATTCAGTTGCTGAATCCAGCGGTTGCACACAATCACGACCAGTTGCACACAATCAATCCCATTTGCACAAAATTCCAGGGACAACTCAGGGACAAGCCCCTCAGAACTCTTCCTGCAACTGATAGCCAAGTGGCAGCAGCAGCCACCAAGGCCAGCGCTGATCCTCAGGATTCACACCAGCTCCAGCCACCACGCTCCCCATCAATGCAGTGATTCTGTAGCGGAATGGTTCACGCCAGGGTCGATCCAGGCACCGCGGGCAAAAAAAGCATCACACGCCACCACAGCCAGGCTGCACTCAGCGACAACCTGACCACCCGCTTGCCAGAAGGGATAACAACAACGCAGCAAACGGCATCCCTACATCAGAGACACCAATACCCAGCCCGGCACATCTCTGCATGTGTAACCGGCCAAGACCTTTCAAGGAAAGCCATGAGGCCTTCAGTTAATTAACAATGAAATAGGCGAAGGACAGAACAGAAACATTGATCAGCCAACGCAAAACCCTCAAACAAGAAAGTGCCCTCAATGTGTTATCCAGAAAATCACTTAAAGCCAACTGAAATGATGGAAAAACTATCAACAAGCAAAGCACCCCAACGCTATACAATTACCAATCCATCCAAACAACACATTAATACCAAAACGTATCAATCGCTACGCATCGAGTGCGTGACTGCATACAAAATATCAAGCCATGCTGACTTAAGCCGACGCCTTCTGTTGTTGAGTCGATCCAACTTTCATCCACGATGGCACTGTTCTGCCTTGATGAGACCACTTCTTTTGCTGCGGCATTATCAGAAGAGTTCATAGCTGCACGACACGCCACCGACAAGCTGCTGTTGAGATGGCAGAACAATCCGGCCGAATGGAACCAACTGCTGCAGAAAGTCTTTGGCCGCTCAGCACCACTTGATCTCAGCGGCATCACGATTGAGATCCTCAACGGGCAGGCCATGGCTGGCCTATCTGGCGCCTATGCCCCGGTTGCACCAGATGGCAATGAGCGCATCTATATCAATCAAGACTGGTTAGCAACGGCAAACGCCGATGCAATCCAAGCCGTTCTGCTCGAGGAATTAGGCCATGCCATTGATCACAGACTGAATCAGGACAATGACACAACCGGTGACGAAGGCGCCATCTTCTCGGCATTGGTTCAAAACCGAGCAGTCGACCTACAAGAACTCAACCAAAATGATCATTCAGAACTTTATATTTCAGGGCAGAGAATAAAAATAGAAGCCTCATCAATCACAAGCTCCGTTAGTTACATCGCCAGCGACGGCGTTGTCAAAATCACCCTGACGGGTTCTGACCACATCGATGCCACTGGCAATGCCCTCGATAACACGCTCATCGGCAACAGCGGTAGCAACCTCCTGATCGGCGGCGATGGAAACGACACCCTCACCGGTGGTACCGGCGCCGATCAATTTCAGCTCGGTGGCGGCGATGACCAGGTCACCGACTTCTCCATACCATCAGGCGATACCGTCGGCATCGAAGTTTGGCAGAACTACGTGATCTCCCAGGTCGGGGATGATGCGCTGATCACAGTCGCGTCAGTGGGATCAATCCGGCTGAAAAATTTCAACTCTGGAGACTGGGATGAGGATCAATACATATCGCGGACCGATGCTTCGGGCAACCCTTTCAACTTCGGGGGGGCAGGGGCAACAACGATACTGACATCGGCCACCTACAACGCCTCCTCCGGAACCCTCGCAGTCACCGGCGCCGATCTCATCGCCAATTCAGGCACTGACAACGATATCGACGTTTCAAAACTCACCATCACCGGAGAAGGCAGCAACACCTACACCCTCACCAGCGGTGACGTTGAACTCACCTCAGCCAGCACCTTCTCCATCACCCTTAACGCCTCCGATGAACTACAACTTGCCAGCCTACTGAATAACAATGGCACCTCCTCCAGCGATGGCACTACTTACAACATCGCTGCTGCTCTGAACTGGAATCGAGCCATCCATTTCCTTTCTCCAGCCGACCTCACCGGCAATGCGATCACCGTCTCCAATGTCGCCACTCCAACCCTCAGCTCCGCCACGTACAACAACTCAACAGGGGTTCTCGCTCTCACCGGCAGCAACCTGCCCGCCTATCCCGGCTCCAGCAACGACATCGACGTCTCCAAGCTCACCATCACCGGTGGCTCCGGCAGCACCTACACCCTCACCACTGGTGACGTTGAACTGACATCGGCGACGGCTGCGAGCATCACCCTCAACAGCACCGACCAGAGCAATCTCGACTCCCTGCTCAATAAAAACGGCACTGCCTCCAGCCAAGGCACCACATACAACATCGCCGCTGCAGATGACTGGGCACCCGGTGCAGACAGCAGCACCGACATTGCCGATCTCACCGGTAACGCCATCACCGTCTCCAACGTAGTGGCCACAGAAGACCTCCTTCTCTACATCCAATCCAAGCTCAAAAAAACGCAGGTGACGGCCTCTCTCACCCTCGCTGCTGACACCCTCTCCCAATCCATACGCTCAAACCTCAACAGCAAAGGCATCAGTCCTGCCAGCAAAGTTCTTGAACTAACCCACAGCCTTCCCGAGAAACAAACAGAAACCAACCTCAACCTCAACCTCGCCACCGTCGCGCCCAACCTCAACCTTGCCGGCAGCAATGGCAAACGCAGCGCAGCCAAGAAATTCCTCTACTACAACATCGACGATCAAGGCGCTCTTTCCTACTTTCTCTACAACCCCATCACCAGAACTGGGGCTCGCCTTTTCGACACCGATGGTGATGGCCTCGGTGATCTCATCTCGATCGCCTACCGCGATGGCAACACTGGTGATAACGACGCTCAGACCAATGGTTCCCTCAGCCTGAAAACCACCGCTGCAACCATTGACCTCAATCCTGTCTTCTCAGGCCAAGACAACGGTTTACTCACTCTCGCTGATCCAACGGACAGCACCACTGCAGCGGCAGTGAATTTCAAGGCCACACTCACATCCAACGGCAAAAACTCTCACTCCATCGGCTACATCATCCTCTCCGCCGAGGAAGCCGCTGAGGCAGACACCATCCTCAAGGACCTTGATCAGCTCAAGCAACGTGCCGTCACTCTCTTCTCCAGCCTCGAGGCCTCCGATGTCACCCTCCACGATGCCTTTCGCTTTAGCCGTTTACTCCAACTGCTCAACGGCCAATCCATTCGCTTCTTCTCAACAGCAGATTCACGCCTCAGCGATCTAACCAGCCTCAGTGATCAACGCTTCTCCTGGCTCGATCACACCATCAACACCGATGGCAGCCTCGCCATCTCAGGCAACAACAACATCGCCTTCTCCCTCTCCCAGCAAGTCACCGATCCAGGGTTAGCTGCTCTCATCGCTCAGCATCAGCACATCGCTGCCAGCCTCGATTTCACCGCCTTCACAGAAGGGCAAACCGTCTCAGGCACCCTCTACACCGCCAGAGAAGCAAGCTTTGATTCAGTTACCGGCTTCTACCGCGCTGTCGACAGTCAAGGCAACGTGGTCGCTGCTGATGGCTCCCTCATCGCTCCTGGGGAAGACGGCTACACCAAAGCTGCCTTACTCGACTCCAATCGCGTCACAGCACTCGACAATCTCTCCCTTCCCGACAACCAAACCAAAGAGACCTCCTTCTCACTCACCGAATTCTGTTTTCTCGCTCCCTACGCGAAAGTCACAAACACAGAAACCAATCAGACCAATACCTTCTTTGCCTATGCCGCAGCCAATCCCGATCAACTCCCCCACTTCCAAGCCTTAGGCGACAACCTCTTTGGACTGGAAGACACACTCTTGGGTGGTGACCTCGATTACGACGATCTCATCATCGGTTTCAGTTTCAATCCACTCACAGAGGCCTGAACCCAGATTTCCGATCACTCGTCGTTGAAACCAAGCAAGGCGAACGGCTTAGCAGGGATGCTCACGAGCTCTTCCATCAGCGCCCATCTGTTCCATCCCAGTTGCACACCAACAAACTCAGTTGCACAAATTTCCGGGGACAACTCAGGGACAAGCCCCTCAGACCCGTTCCCGCAACTGAAACCCGAGTGGCAGCAGCGGCCACCAGGGCCAGCTCTGATCCTCAGGTTGGATGCTGTTTAACGCCACTCAGCTGAGGTTCCCTGCCCACGATTCTGCCTAGAGGCGGTCTGTGCAGGGGTCGAGTTGAAACCGCCCAGCAGCCAGTGGCATCGACCAGACCTCTAAGGCCAAAACAAGCCGCAAACGCAATTGAACGCTTCTCAGCCCAAGCGAGCGGTGGCCTCATCAAATCGTGCACGAATCGGACCACATGCCAGTCGCAGCATTGCGTTGAAGCTTCGATAATCATCAATAGATCAAGCCACCACTTGGCTATACCCTTTCACTCATTGACAAGGCGACTCCCTTGGAACAGGGAGCTCAACGCTGGCGTCTGGGCATTTCCGGTGAAGCCTAGTAGCTGGCTCGATTTGGGAGATCAGGACGCACGCCCTGAGGAGGCGTAGCGATGTCATTCACCCAGCTCGATGGCACACCGCCTGCCTTCCAATCCGCCGCCACCAACACCGACGGCACCAAGGTCATCCTCACTTACAACGAGGCGCTCTCGGCAACCACTGCAGCGGCTAACGCCTTCACAGTCACCTCAGGCGGGGTTGCCAATGCCGTCACCGCTGTTGCTGTCTCTGGCTCCACCGTTGAGCTGACAGTCACCAGGACCATTCCCAGCTGGCACGCACTCACCGTTGCCTACGCCGATCCATCCGGCTCCAACGACACCAATGCCGTTCAAGACAGCCAAGGCAATGACGCTGCAGATCTGAGCAGCACCTCGGTCACCAACAACTCCACCGTTCAAATTGTTCAGCGGGGCAGCGACATCGATGGAGAGGCTGGCGACGATCAAAGCGGCTTCAGCGTTTCTCTCTCCAGCGATGGCAGCATCGTTGCTATCGGTGCCCGCTACAACGATGGCAATGGCACAGCTTCGGGCCATACGCGCATCTACCAGTGGGATTCAGCCTCCTCTTCCTGGAATCAACTCGGTAGCGATATCGATGCAGAAGCCGCTGGTGATAACAGCGGCTACAGCGTTTCTCTCTCCAGCGATGGCAGCGTCGTTGCCATTGGTGCGCACAGAAACGATGGCAATCGCTCAGATTCGGGCCATACGCGCATCTACAAATGGGACGGCTCCAGCTGGAATCAACTCGGTAGCGATATCGATGGAGAAGCCTTTTGGGATTACAGCGGCTACAGCGTTTCTCTCTCCAGCGATGGCAGCACCGTTGCCATTGGTGCCCTCAACAACCATGGCAATGGCTCAGATTCGGGCCATACGCGCATCTACAAATGGGACGGCTCCAGCTGGAATCAACGCGGTAGCGATATCGATGGAGAAGCCGCTTTTGATTACAGCGGCTACAGCGTTTCTCTCTCCAGCGATGGCAGCGTCCTTGCCATCGGTGCCGTCTTCAACGATGGCAATGGATCTGATGCTGGCCATACGCGCATCTACCAATGGGACGGCTCCAGCTGGAATCAACTCGGTAGCGATATCGATGGAGAAGCCGCTGGTGATTACAGCGGCAACGTTTCTCTTTCCAGCGATGGCAGCATCATCGCCATTGGTGCCTACCTAAACGATGGCAATGGCTCAAATTCGGGCCATACGCGCATCTACAAATGGGACGGCTCCAGCTGGAATCAACGCGGTAGCGATATCGATGGAGAAGCCGCTCTTGATTACAGCGGCCGCAGCGTTTCTCTCTCCAGCGATGGCAGCACCGTTGCCATTGGTGCCTACCTAAACGATGGCAATGGCTCAGAATCGGGCCATACGCGCATCTACCAATGGGATTCAGCCTCCTCTTCCTGGAATCAAGTCGGTAGCGATATCGATGGAGAAGCCGCTGGTGATAGAAGCGGCCGCAGCGTTTCTCTCTCCAGCGATGGCAGCACCGTCGCCATTGGTGCCACATTAAACGATGGGAGTGCAGAAAACGCTGGGCACGTAAGAGTCTTCAGTCTCGACACCACTGCGCCAACGGTGCAATCCGTCAGTAGTTCCACCGCTGATGGCACCTACAAAGCTGGTGACGTCATCACCATCAACGTCGTCTTCTCAGAAGCCGTCACCGTCACCACAACTGGTGGCACCCCGCAACTCACCCTCGAAACCGGTTCCTCAGACCAGAACGCTTCCTACTCCTCTGGATCTGGCACCACCACACTCGCCTTCTCCTACACCGTTCAAGCAGGCGACACCGCTTCCGATCTCAACTACAAGGCCACCTCCTCTCTCGCACTCAATGGCGGCACCATCAAAGATGCCGCCGGCAATAGCGCCACCCTCACACTCCCCGCCGTTGATGGCAGCGATTCCCTCGCCGGCAACAGCGCACTCGTTATCGATGGTGCTGCTCCCACCATCGCGGTTAGCTCTGATGTCTCCTCTTTAAAAGCTGGCGAAACCGCAACCCTGAGCTTCACGCTTTCGGAATCATCAACCAACTTTGAGGCCAACGACCTCACCGTCTCCGGAGGCACCCTCTCCAATTTCTCTGGGTCTGGAACCTCCTATTCCGCCACCTTCACACCAACAGCCGACAGCACAACAGACGGCTCAATCTCCGTTGCCAGTTCCAAGTTCTCGGATGCAGCTGGCAACACCAACGCCGATGGCTCTGATGCCAATAATTCCGTCAGCCTCTCCGTCGACACCGTCAGGCCCACTTTCCAATCCGCTGCCTCCAACACTGTCGGCACCAAAATCATCCTCACCTACAGCGAAACACTCTCTTCCACAACCGCTGCTATCGGCACCTTCTCGGTCAACACTGCGTCCAAAGACAACCCCATCACCGACGTTGCCATCGCTGGCTCCACCGCTGAGCTCACACTCACGAACACCATCAAAAGCGGTCAAGCCGTCACCGTCGCTTACACAGACCCATCCAGCTCCGACGATGCCAATGCCATCCAAGATTCCACTGGCAATGACGCCGCATCCCTGAGCAGCACCTCTGTCACCAACAACTCCACCGTTGCCTCTGACTCCTCAGACAGTGGCTCTTCAGACAGTGGCTCTTCAGACAGTGGCTCAAATCCATCAGACACCAACACCCTCGTTCTCAACAGCGACAACTCCTTCAACGTCACCGCTGGTGACACCAAAGGCCTCTGGCTCAAATTCAACGTCAAGGCAGCCAGCACCAAACGCCAAAACTGCCTCAAAATCATCGATCAACATGGTTCCGTCCTCGGCGCCATTGGCGCCACGCAAGACTCCAAAAACCTCGGTAGCCACGCCATCTTTATCCCAGAAGGCTCAACCATTGCCTTCCATCAATTCAGCAACAACCAAGCCATCAACAGCTCGCCGCAGCTCAACATCATCGAGCAAGCTGACGGCAGCTTCCAGCTAAAACTCAACGATGGAGTCGATGACAGCGATCACGACGATCTCACCATCGACATCACCTCATTCACAAGCTCTCCCAACGCAAGCGCAACCTCCATCGCAAAAGAGCAAACCGGCATCCATGACTCCATCCTGGATCTCTCCTCCATCCCCGCAGCTGGCGAAACACTCCAACTCACCATCAACAGCGATTGCTCCTTTAAAAACAGCATCGCCATGGTCAAACTCACAGAGGAAACAGACGGCAGCTTCTCCGTCAACGGAAAGACCAATGCCGATGCCAAAGCCTTTGATCAAGCCGTCAAAGACCACCTCATCAACCCCAATGGCACCTCCATCACGGCCACTGGGGTACAAACCCAAACCATTGACTGGACCCTCTCCTCAGCAGATGCCGGCTTCTACTCGCCCGTTCTGATCAACCCCAACGGTGAGCTCTACACCTACGGCTCTAGCTACGTCAAAATCCTCGGCTGCAACTTCTTTAGCTTTGAGGACACCCACCAAAACAACAGCTCAGACTTCGATTACAACGACGTCTCCATCCTCTTTCAAGTCATCTAAACCACGCTCACAGCACAAGCAGGGCAACAGCCACGGGTGCTCTGCCTGATCAGACCTCAACAAGGCACCCAAACGTCGCGGCAGAGCAGATCACACCACTGAGCTGCAAAAACCTTGCTCTTGCTCTTGGGAGCGAACAATCATCGGCTCCAGTTGCACACCATCCGCTCCACTTGCACAAAAATCCAGGGACAACTTAGGGACCACCCCCTCAAACCCACTGCAATCAAAGACAAATAGGTGGCAGCAGCGGCCAGAAACCCCAGCGCTGATCCGCAGGATTCAAACCAGCTCCAGCCACCACACTCACCATCAATGCAGTGATTCTGCAGCAACAAGATTCAAGAAGCAGGCTTACGCAGACGCATCAATCCCCAGCTGAGGCGACCCTGGTCGCCTCCGTCGACCCAATGACCCAAGCCAACATCCATGCGATCGAGGTAGGCAGCACTAATGGATTGTTCGAGTTCCGCACGCCGTGAACGCGTTTCCTCGCGCACCCTCGCGTAATGGCACCTCAACATCGCCGTGCGGTCATCCCAAATCTCTCGAACCAAACCAACGGACTCCCCCCAACGGCGATACCGCTCCGGCGATGCAAGATCCGGTAGGTGAATACGATCCAGGATCGGCTGAAGTTGCGTCATCTCAACGCCATCGGCAGCCATGGGGTCGGTAAAGACAAAACAACCCCCAGGCTTCAACAGACGCGCCACTTCTTGCAACACACGGGGGCGGTCTCCCGCATGGAGAATCGCGTCTTGGCTCCAGATCAGATCAGCGCAACCATCGTTCAGTGGAACATTCTCGAACGATGCATCATGCACCGTGATCTGACTTTCAAGACCAGCCTCAGCATTCAGCCTTCGGTGTCGATCATTTTCGACTGTTGAAATATTGATCGCTTCAACAGACCGTTCACTCCAGCGCGCCAGCCTCCTGGAAGCACCACCGTAGCCAGCCCCCAGATCAACAATGCAACCCCCACTCGGAAGCGGTGTCGCCAAATCCATTAGGGCATGAACTGTACGATCACTGGCGACGGAAATGTGTTCATCGGACGTTTCGTACAAACCGATATGGATATCTTCTCCCCCCCATATCAGTTCATAAAACCGATCCGCATCTGAACTATCGTAGTAGTTGGCAGCGACAGCACCTGCCGCGTTAATTGTTTCATCAAGCATGGATCAGCGTGCAGCGGAATCGGCATCAAAGCAATATTCCTTTTCTGCTACATGCACAAAGAAGTCAGGATTCTCAATATCTTTTTTGTAATCACCAAAACTTGAGATTTTTTGAAAACCAACCTCTGACATCAAACGACGAACGTAGCCGTAACGCAAGGGGAACATGTTCAGGTGATAGGTACTGCCATCACTGAAGTCATACTGGAACCGTGCCAGGCCATCGTCCACATGGGCGGGAGCCACTCTTACATCCTCACCGCAATAGACATTGCCTTTGCCTTGACGCACTGCATCACCGCCCTCGAGCAAACGGTCATAATTCCGATGATCAAGAATGAGAATGCCATTGTGCTTCAAAACGGCGTAATACTCAGCGAGCGACTTACGACGATCGCGCTCTTTAAAAAGATGGGTGAATGAATTACCCAAGCAAATCACAGCATCAAAACTTCCGTGAATGTCACGATTGAGGAACCGCCAATCGGCTTGAGCCGTCCTTAAGAGTTGATCACGATCGCGGGCATTGCGGAAGGCCCTAGCCAACATGTTGGGGCTGCCATCAGCGCTGACGACATCAAACCCTTCTTCAAGCAAGCGTACGGAGTGGAACCCGGTGCCCGTAGCCACATCAAGGATGGAGCGAGCTCCATGCTGTTTTAATAAACGGATAAAAAAGTCACCTTCTGCTTGAGCACGAGCATTCCAATCAATGAGGCGATCCCAACGATCAGCAAAATCTTCAATATATTCTTGCTGATAGTGGTCTGTTTCACGAACAGACTCAGGAACATCACCAAAACTTTGCCAATCGCTCGATCGTGCAGACTGACGCTGAATCGTTGTCATACAAAAAAGAATTGACGAAGGCAGGGAATCTAGAAATGCCTGCTAAACCCACAATCACCTGCCACGAGAATGATACGCCTCACAACTTGTGAGGCAAGGCTCAAGGGGCTTCTCAGGCATGTCGACTCCACCCAACGCTAGTCAAACCAAAGGTTGACGTCAACAAACGCCAAAGAAGAGGCTTTGGCTTTCTCAAAACTCACGATGTCTTCAGATGAAGCGACACCATATTTTCTATAAATTACTAGTGTAAGCATGGATGCACGAGCCAAATGCGATGCAAGACACGATTCGCATTCGAAATCTTTGGAAGTTATTTGGCGGCAATCCAAGCCTGAATGTTGAGCGCAGGCGTCACGACCATTCCGTTCGCATTGCTGTTGAAGATGTTTCTTTGTCGGTTAAAGAGGGAGAAATTTTTATCATCATGGGGCTTTCCGGATCTGGGAAGTCCACCCTCTTGCGCATGCTCAATGGCCTGATCGAGCCAACGAGTGGCAGCGTAGAAGTTCTTGGGCAAGACCTAGCGAGTTTGAGCAGAAAAGAGTGGATATTGTTGCGTCGCCAAACCATGGCGATGGTGTTTCAATCCTTCGCTCTTTTTCCCCACCGCAGTGCCCTCGAGAACGCCGAGTTTGGCCTCGAGGTTGCGGGAATGCCAAAGGGCAAACGGGTTTGCCGGGCCAAGGAAGCCCTGGAACGGGTCGGTCTTGGCAATGACCTCCACAGGAAACCATCGCAGTTGTCTGGGGGGATGCGTCAACGGGTCGGTTTAGCCAGAGCGTTAGCCCTCGACCCACCGATTCTGTTGATGGATGAGGCTTTTTCTGCGCTCGATCCATTGATTCGTCGCGACATGCAAGACCTGTTGCTCGATCTTCAAAAGGAACAACAACGCACGGTTGTGTTTGTCTCCCACGATCTCGATGAAGCCGTACGCCTGGGAGACCGAATTGCCCTGATGAAGGAAGGCCAAATGTTGCAATGCGACAGCGCCGAGGCGTTGTTGCTGCATCCAGCGGGCGATGCCGTGAGTGAGTTTTTTGAGGGTGTGGATCGCGCTTCAGTCCTCAACCTTGAGGCGATACTCGCGAACCAAACAACGGAATCCATCGTCGCTGCGAACGAAGAGCACCCCAATCAGCAACGTCCCAGCCTTAAGGCCTCCACACTGTTAAGCGACGCCATTCCGTACATCGCAGACGTCAACGGTCCTGTTGACGTCATCAACGATGAGGACCAAGTGATCGGTGCGGTGTCACCCCAAGGCCTGCTCAAGGCCATCGCGCGACCATGACTTCGATTCCTGTGATCTGCACAACGAGCACCGGGGTGGTTGGAAGCCTTGCCGATGCCGTGGTGGCATGGCTCCTGAACAACGGTCAAGCAGTCTTCGATGGGCTGAATACCGTGATTCTTGGCCTCGCCGATGCCTGCAGAACGGTGCTTGAACAACCCAGCCCTTGGCTGTTGGCGCTGATCATCGCCCTGCTGGGCCTTTGGCGCGTCAGTGCCACTTTCGCCTTAGTCAGCTTGCTGGGCCTCAACCTGGTGGTGGTCATGCAGCTTTGGGATCCAATGCTGGATACCCTCGCCCTCGTGGTGGCGTCAGCAATCGTGGCTCTGGCCATTGGGTTGCCATTGGGTGTGCTGGCTGCACGCCAACCCTTGGCCTGGAAGTTGACAAGGCCCCTGCTGGATCTCATGCAGACCATGCCGGCATTCGTCTATCTGATTCCCGCAGTGATGCTCTTCAGCACCGGGGCCGTTCCCGCGATCATCGCCACGGTTGTGTTTTCAATGCCACCGGTGGTGCGGCTCACCGTTCTGGGGATTCAACAGGTCCCAAGTGACCTGATCGAAGCAGGGCGTTCCTTTGGCTGCTCCGAACGTCAATTGCTGTTCAAGGTGCAATGGCCCAACGCCCTGCCCACAGTGATGACCGGTGTCAATCAGACGATCATGCTGTCGTTATCGATGGTGGTCATCGCATCGATGATTGGTGGGGGTGGCCTGGGTGATGTGGTGCTGCGCGGCATTCAGCAACTCAACATCGGCCTTGGCTTTGAAGGGGGGTTGGCAGTAGTGATTCTGGCGGTGATCCTTGATCGTCTCTCCCAGAGCTTGAGTTCCCCTCCTGCAGTGCCGCTCAGACAACGCCTACGCCTGCTCTGGAGAGGACGATGACGAAACAGCACCTTTGGCAGCGGCGTTCTCTGCTCATGGCTGGTCTTGGCCTGGCAGGTAGTTCATTGGTCTCCATTGCGCGCCAAAGCAGCGGGGATCAAACCAACAACGAGCCATCGCAAAACGCCGCACCTAAAACGGTGGACGACCGCAACCAGCCGCTGCGCTTGGGCTGGTCAGCGTGGAGTGATGCGGAAGTGGTCAGTCTGATGGCAGCGGAGCTGATCCGATCGGCCCTGAACCAACCGGTAGAACGCGTGATGGCCGATATCGGAATTCAGTACCAATCAGTCGCCCGTGGTGATCTCGATCTGATGCTGATGGCCTGGTTACCTGCCACCCATCGCGACTACTGGACCCGCATTCGCGATCAGGTGCTGGATCTGGGCCCAATCTACTCCGGCACGTTGGGCTGGATTGTTCCCGATTACGTGCCGGACGACGTTATCTCCAGCATTCGCCAGCTGAGCGATCCTGCTCTGGCGTCTCAGTTTGACAATCGCGTGCAGGGGATTGATCCCGGTTCAGGACTGAACCAAGCATCCCTGGACGCCTTAAAGCGCTACAGACTGAACAACATGGAGCTGGTGCCCTCCAGCAGTGCAGCCATGGCTGCTGTCTTGGCACAAGCGATCGAACAAGAGCGTTGGCTGATTGCCACCAGCTGGACGCCCCATTGGATGTTCGCCCGCTTCAAGCTTCGTTTTCTCGAGGATCCCGAGAGGGTGTTTGGAGGAACAGAACGCATTCACGCGCTGGCACGGCTGGGGTTGGATCAGCAGGTCCCTGATGTCACCGACTTTCTCAGCAGATTTCACCTGCCAAGTGAGGATCTGGATCAGTTGCTATTGCAGGCCCAGACCACGAGTCCAGACGATGCGGTAACGACGTATCTGGCCAACCAACCCAAACGTGTCGAGTACTGGATCACTGGCAATCTTTAAAGGAACACCAAAGTCGATCCCCATCCACACCTAACAACCACAAACGCCCTCAACCCAGGCTGAGCCAAGAAGGGTCATTGCCATTCATCCGACCCAGTTGCACTCCATTCAGCCCAGTTGCACAAAAATCCAGGGTCAACTCAGGGACAAGCGCATCAAATCCATTGCATCAACAAGGACTAAAGAGGCAGCAGCGGCCACCAGGGCCAGCGCTGATCCGCAGGATTCACACCAGCTCCAGCCACCACACTCCCTGTCAATGCAGTGATTCTGCAGAGGAACGGATCAGACCAGAATCAAACCACCCACGCCGGCGCAAGACAACACCACCGCCACGCCGGTTGCGGCAATCGATCGCGGCTGAGCTGGAGCCTCAAGCCCCTGGCTTGCTCATCGGATCCGTTGATCTCCGCTGAATGTAAATCCCCCAATCAAGTAACCATATAGAAATCGAAGCGATAGATCATCAATCAAAGAACAGGTGGGATGAAGACAACCGCACCCTTAACGAAAGGTTGTCATAAAGATCGCTTTGCATAGAATTATGAAAACCATATTCGCTAGCTAGGCATTAGCCATGAACCACTCAAAGATTCCAAAGACATTCAAGCAAGCCACAAGCCTTGCCCTAACGATTAGTGCGGCACTCCTTTTAACCGAGAAGACTATAGCCAAACAAATTGATAGCGATAATCACCGGATCGAGGAGGCGACAATTGAATCCATTCACGAGGAACTAACAGAGGGAAGAACAACTTGCGAGAAATTAATTAATAGCTATTTACATCGAATCAAGAAGTATAATTTCAGCCTCGAAAGAGGGGCACCTCTGAATGCATTTGTTGCGCTTAATCCGAATGCAGTCAAACAGGCAAGGGTTCTTGACAGAAGTTTCAAACAAAACAATCAATTGGTTGGCCCTCTTCATTGCATCCCAATTGCTGTCAAAGACAACATCGATACAGTTGACACTCCTTCCACTTCCGGATCGTTGGCTCTGCTTGGCTCTCAGCCAATCAGAAATGCCTTTTTAGTTAATCAATTAAGAGGAGCTGGAGGGATCATTATTGGTAAAGCCGCCATGGATGAATTTGCTTCCGGCGGAGAAGGGATTAGTGGCCGCAGCGGAAGGATTGGCAATGCTTATGATCCCAATCAAAATTCTGGTGGTTCCAGTGGAGGCTCTGCAGTTGCAGTAAGCGCAAACTTTGCTGTTTTGGGGATCGGTACGGACAACAGTGGCTCGGTCAGAGTGCCTGCAGCCTTCAACGGGGTTTATGGCATTCGCCCAAGCACAGGTCTAATCAGTCATTCAGGAATTCTCCCGAGAGGAAACCTGGATGGAGTCGTTGGTGTGATGGCCAGGTCGATTCCTGATCTGGCTGTTGGCCTTGCTGCGATAGCAAACAAATCTGATCCCAATGATCCGTTTACGAAGCAAGTACCGCGAACAGATTCTTATGCAAAGAATTTAAAAAATGCATCCCTTGATGGAAGACGAATTGGCATAATTCGGAGTGTTGCAGGCAATGAGGTCTTTGACGCTAGCGAAAAGGGTTCAATGACTGTGTTCAATCAAGTCAAAGACAGGCTTGAGAGGAAGGGTGCGTCACTTATTGAAATTCATCTGCCCTTATTCGACACGAACAGAGGAAATAACATGGCGGGCGAGGCAGAAGATATTGATCAATACCTAGGTTCTTTTGCATCGACGAGAAGGAGCCTTCAGGACATATGTTTATCTGGTCGCACACGACTAGGGGAGAAAGCCTGCTTAGGTTATATGGAGAGCATTGCTCCAAAGTACAGCGATCAATACTATTCAGCGCTGAACACTTTTGAGAATAACAAAAACTATCTAGAGCGATTAATGCGAGAAAAAGGCATTGATGCTTTGCTGATGCCTCTCAGCTCCTGGCAACCCCCAAGTTATTACGATGATATGTATCGCACCGCCACAACAGAATCGCCGGTTTCATCAAACTCCGGATTACCGGCAATTGCTTTGATTGCTGGTTGGACATCGGCAAAACCAGTAATGCCGATCGGCTTTGAGTTAATTGGGTATCAATATCGGGAGGGGGATCTGATCGGCCTTGCGCAGGCTTATTCTTCTGGCCTACCAGACAGGCCCTTACCTGAATTGAAAACCGGAAGGAATGACTTTTCCTTCGAGGATATTTGTGTTCAAGGAATCAATTACTTTATCACCGAGACTGGTTGGCGTAGTTATGAGCAATTTCTAAAGGATGCCTATGGCCAGACGATCAAGCCTGCTGCTTATCTAAAGTTTTTTGAGAAGGAAGTGCAGAAATTTGCCCAGGAAAATCAACAGTCTGTGCAGGCCTGTGAATAACAGCTCTGCTGATCCAACATGCCCCAACCTACGATTCTTCCCAGGGGTGATGCCATGAAGAGGCAGGTTTGAGTCAGGCCAGGGGCAAACCACCCACGCCGGCGGTCGCCAGCTCACCAACAACACAAACGCCACCAACGCCAGGCTGAACTCAGCACCTCCGCGGATGCCTGTCTGCCAGACGGGTTGACACAACGCCGCCATCAGGATTCCCACCACCGTTGCGTTGATGCCAAGCAGGGCTCGACGCATCTGAACCAATCGGCACAGGTCGCTCCAAAAGGGCAAGAGCCTGCTAATCAACAAGAACGAGGAAAAAAAGAGGGCAATGAGTGCTATCGCAGAACCGGCGATACCCTTAAGCCCATGCTACAGATCAAAGTCAGGAGAGGCCGCGCACTGGCGGAACCAAGAGAAAGGTCTTCGCAGCGGGTTCGAGATAAAATAAAGCAAAGCAAAAGCAACAATGACGAAAATTATCCCAAAAAACATCCTCATACTAGCCGCACTTTTCTTACCAATACAGGCCAATACCCAAACTGCATTCGCAGAAACTGACAAAACAACCTTACATTTCAAGCACTTCCCCAACCCCAAATCAGAATTCAAAGGAACTTTCCTATTTCAAAACGGATCCGGAACGTCCCTCGAAGAATGGACTAACAATAAAAAATTCTTTGATTGCGTCAAACGAAATGGTAGCGCGTTGATGTACGACAGAAGCGGCCTCGGCAAAAGCCCACCAGATTTCAGCATCTCAACTGAGAATCCCATCACCGCAAAGCTCGTCAATTCAAAGCTAATCAGCCTGCTAAAAGCAAACCAAATAACAGCCCCCTACATTCTTGTCTCGCACTCCCATGGCGGCATGTATTCAGGATATTTCGCACGCAAATACCCCGACTCAATTGCCGGAATGCTAATGGTAGCCCCCGTCCCTCCCGACTACCAGTACTCAAGTACAGTCATGGAAAAATTCAGAATAACCCAGGCCAAACTCAAGGGCAAATCAAGCAAAGAAGCCTACAAATTAGACAATCTCGACAGCCCAAGTGAAGGCAATACGATGACCGCCGATGCGTTTTACCAACAACTAGGTTTCGAAACAACCAAGGAGCAGGTTTCCAAGCTACCGGAAATGACAAGCAATTTTCCAATCACAATTCTATCTTCCTCTGACATGGGCAAGAATGCTCCAATCAAAGGAGACTGGCATACTCTGCAAAAACAATGGCTAAACCAGAATCCAGAGAGCATGATTCTCCAGGCCCAGGGGGGTCACTTTTTACAATTCGATCAACCAAGACTGATTTGCAAAGAACTCAAGAAGCTGGTAGATATAGCAATACAATCCTCAAAAGAAGACAGCAGGCTTCAATAAGGCTTTCTACGCATGTCCACATGCGAATAAAGAACCAAGGATCCTGCTCCAAGCCGGGCTTGAGCTTTCTAGAATCGTGTACCATCCAAATCCCAGGCCGATGATGAGCTGGGCCTCAATTCCATTCGCCGTGGTCATTGCATTCGCGCTGTATCCCATGGCCAGCCTGGGACACAGCAAAGGCATCTATCAATCCAAAACCGATGCAGAACAACGTGCCGATGAGATTGGTTGCAAGTCGGTGCATCAGAACAACGGGAAGTGGATGCCCTGCGCGGATGAGCGTGAACTCCACCGCCAATTACGCCAGCAATGAGCCAACGAAAACTTTCAAGACGAGCACGCAAAGTTCACCGTTGGCTGGTTCCAATAGCCGCTCTGCCGTTGCTGATCACCGCCGGCACGGGATCGCTCTACAGCTTGCTACTGGAGCAAGACATTGATGCCTTTTGGCTGCTCAAGATCCACACCGGGAACTTTAGTGTTCTGAACCTTCAGCCCGTCTATCCGATGCTTTTAGGTGGGCTCACCGTCATCGTTACAGTCTCGGGTGCAGCGATGCTCTTGAAACCATCGCGATGACACCGCGTCCCTCTAGCGATTTCTGCTGATTGAGGGGTTTCACAAGCTGAGAAGAGCAATATCAGTTGCACACCATCGAATTCGGTTGCACAAAATTCCAGGGAGATATCAGGGACAAGCCCCGCAGACCTATTCCTGCAACTGGGAGCTAAGTGGCAGCAGCGACCACCAAACCAGCCTTGTGCCATGGTGCTGACCCTTGACTTGAAAGCGAAAAGCCCAGCTCCTCGTCATGAGCCGTGCTTAGCAGAACGCCGAACCAGTAAAAATTAGCCAATTGGCTGACCAGTGATTAGCGAAGACTGCTTTGACGTGCCTTGAGCAAAATCTCAGCACCACAACAGAATTTCGCAGTGCAACACTAGAACTCACAGGCCGATCGGCTTCAATCACTGACAACCCAAGTGATCAGGCAGCATCTACATCGCGCTCGTCATACAAGTCTTTGATCTGATCCAGCTCAGCCTTCAGATAATGAATCTCGAGCCAATCGGTTGATCGCTCAATGGCAGCCTCCAGACGCTCAATCTGACGCTTCAAAAGCTGGGACATCAGACGCAAACAGACTTGAACCATGGAACCGCGCGCTGAGCCTTACGCAAGCCCAGCAATGCGTTAAATCAGCATCACATCACTAGCGCTGAAATGCTCATGGCCAGGGGCCGCCCAGGCTGGAATGATCGAGGCCACAACCGCAGACAAACCAAGAGCCAAAGACAACGGTTTCAAAAGCACCTCCCCAAAGCCTGACCACACGATTGCTAGCAACGATTGTTGGAAGCAACCAAGCCTGACAATTCGAACGAAGAGCGAATCAAACAACGACGAGCGAGGTGAAGGGAAATGGTTCACCTCTCATGGCGACGATCCCTTGGTCGACGACATCTGTCCATTCGTAAACCAGCGGCTCCCTCAGGCCCTCGAAGACAACATGAAGACGTTCAAGACATGAGATCAGCTCAAACGCGAATGGGCCAGGGCTCAGTTCACCTGACTGGCGGCACAGACATCGCTCTGATCAACGCTTGGATGTTGAAGTTGGTAGCCCAGTTGTTTGAGTCGGGTATTGCGTATGCGGCGACCTTCTGAACCAGATTCGTCCTGACCAAGCCAGCGCACAGGAGCCAGACCCTGCCTCTGGAGACTGCGGCCCACCAAATCCCGCAGCCGAATCGGTTCGTCGTTGACCACATTCACCACGCCAGTCCATTCAGCATCGAGAGCTGCTTCCAATGCACCGGCGGCATCCGCCACATGCAACCAGTTGCTGAAGGCAGCTCCGCTGCCAGGGCGTTCCAGCCCGGCGAGCCCGCGCAGGCGTCGATCAAGATCGCGGCCCGGTCCATACAACGCCCCCAAGCGCAAGATGCACACCTGCCGGTCGCCGATGCCGCTAAGCAATCGCTCGCTTTCGAGCAACACATCGCCATGGCCACGGCTTGGCTCGGGGGGAGTTTGCTCATCCACCCATTCACCCTGGGCATCGCCATACACCGAGCAACTGCCCGTGTAAACGATCTGCCGCAGTTCCG
The DNA here is from genome assembly GCF_000153825.1 of Synechococcus sp. RS9916. Taxonomy (NCBI): domain Bacteria; kingdom Bacillati; phylum Cyanobacteriota; class Cyanophyceae; order Synechococcales; family Synechococcaceae; genus Synechococcus; species Synechococcus sp. RS9916. The sequence goes on along the minus strand of NZ_DS022299.1, from coordinate 433,752 downwards.
GCAGTTGTGGCAATAGCAACTTCAGGCAACGAAAGCTGTCGACGAAAGTGTGGCGGTAGCCGTTGGCATCCACCTGGCGATCTCCCTTCGGCCCAAGGCAGAAGACGGCGCTGTTGCTCTGCCGTAGGGCTTCCAACAACTGGGTTGGCTCAGTGGCATCGCAGATCTGCACGTGATCCGCCAAAGGGCTGAGTTGTTCCAGCCGTTCGCTACTGGTACTAGTGAGCGTCAGCCTCAGCTGTGGCCGTCTCGGTTGCAGCCGCTCCGCCAGAGCGAGCCCCACATAACCGCAGCCAACAATCGTCAGATCCATGACTGGAATGGCTGTTGGAGCGACCCTAAGGCGATCGACCGTTCCATGCCGTCACCGACATGACTGATCAATGGACCCTCAACCGCCGCAATTTCGAAGGCCATTGGCAAGGCTGTGGCCATTGGTTTGAGCGAGACGACAGCGATCAACTCGATCTGCAGGTGCCATCCCGTCGGATCGACCCCACCACCTACGTGATTTCTTTTTCCGACGAGGACCATGGGGAATGGGATGGCTCGGGTTTGGCCTTTGCCCCCGGTGGCCGAGCCACCTACCCCATCAGCCGAGCCACCTACAACGGTGGTGGGGGCTGTTGGCAGTTTCCTGGAGCGGGAGGTCAGTCCAGCCTTGGGCTCAATCCCGACCGACCTCGCTTCGGCCATGAGATCAACCTGTTCTGTGGTCGTTCCCGCTCGATGCTGGTGCTGCTCTGGGAACCTCGCGACGGCCATTGGCGTTTGCAGCGGGTTGGGGCAGTGGGCTTCCGTTGTTTGAACAGTTCCGATCCGGAACCCGACCGTCCCGAATACGAGACACCCGATGCCCTACTGGCAACGATGCAGGGATGGAGTGGTGAACGGCAGATACTCCGTCCTCAAGTGGGGGTGAACGGCAGAGCCAAAAATGCCGCCCCAATTGTGTTCGAGCCGAGTCAATTGCTGCACAACGACTGCTCAGCCGTGATGCCTGACGGCTTAGTGTTTTCAGTGCCCAGCGAGATACCGGAAGCGCCCTTCAGCCTCGAGATCGGTGGGCGTCTGGGCACTGAAACGTTTCAGCAGATCAGCATCCATTTCGATGCATCGGCCCAGCTCAAGGCTTGGGAGCGCAGACGCTTTCAGCCTGCTCCTGCGGGAGAAATCTGCTGACCATTGAGCTGGGTCAGGAAGCGCATGCAGATCTCCAGCGGACCAAACTCCGCCGGTGGTATCCACACAAGGAATGCGAACAACGCAAGCACTGGTTGATTGCCCCGGAGCGAGACGAACCTCCGATGACGCCAATCAACAATGTGCCTACAGCCGTTGACAACTCGCCAACATCAGAAAAAACATCAACAACGTCAGCGTCAGCAAAGTCGTCGGCTACTGACCAATCAGCTCTTTCTTAAGTTCAGCGATTCTCAGAAACAAATCTGCTCTTTTTTTCTGAAGCAACAGATTGGAGACCGCGAATTTGGCCACCACAACCAATCCACATAACTCAAACAGACCACCGAGCAAGCCGCCAACCAGCGGGAGATGATTCATCGACGTCAGCACATTGGCGGCAAGGATCAGCAGTACGCCCGTTACTACCGCAGCAAGAATGGCCAGGAAGGCCGGATAGATCTGCTGAAAACCTTGAAGGTTCAGCCCCTTCAGAACATCAAGACCCTTACTGAGATATCCCAGCAGCTCCTCAAGACTCTGACGTGACGGCTCCTCAAGACCAGGCGTAGGGGACTGAAGACTCAGTTCAGCGGGTTCTGATGCCATCTTGATCGGTTCTGCTTGCGCAGGAACCGATTCTTGCGGGTCCTTGAATGGCAATCGATCCTCAGCACCACTCTGCGAATCCGTTGTCATCACGTACCCCAATGGACAGGACGCCACTATCGGGGCAGAAATCAATAAATTCGGTATTCCTTCAGGAAACAAAAAGTGAGAACACACTTCTCAGCACCATGCAGCCGCCGCGAAAACTTTCTCAACAGACTCTCAACAAAAAGCAACGCATAACCATAACGGCTATCCACGCGCGCAGACAGAGAACCAGAATGACGCGCAGGAATGCGATTAAAAATCGAACAAGGAGACCTGAAACATCTCAATAACTGACCTAAGAATTAAGCGAATCAAGGTCAACCTGTTTCGCAAGATCAGGATTCAACTTAATGGCCATCCAAAGCAACATCATCGAGCATTCGCGGTCATCAGCACCAAAGTCGTATTTCCAATCACCCACCATTGCTTTGAGCTCTCTTTGAGAGTGCTCAATAAATTCGCCTGTCCATTCCTGCATCAGCCTCAGTCAGCGCAGTGAGTCACGAGAGCATCCGCCCCACCTAATCCAAATCTTCCTCAGAGCCATAAAACGGTTCACTTGCTCCGGGCTCTTCGTTATTCAAAACAAGAGCCTTTAAGGAATCATCGCTCTCGAAGACGAACAAACTGTCTTCATCAGGATGCACACCCTGCATCTCTGGATGCCGATTCACCAGCCGCTGCAGTCTGCGACGTTCGCGCCAGAACCGAAAGCCCTTCTCACCGAGGTGAATCACCAGGGCAACGTTCACCAAAACTAAGGCGACGTACTCCAATGCATGCATCAAGCATCAACCGGCGCGCTGCAACCTTAGCCACAAAGACAGGAGGGGTCGAACCGAACCGGCACAAGGAAACAAGGCTCCCTACCCAGCGAAGCCAAGACAGAGCACCAAGGCAGGGCATAATGAGAATGATTCCCATTGCACCGCGGAGCAAGGCGCTCATGCAGCAGGTGACCCTGGTTTCGGGCCCCCCAGGATGCGGGAAAACCTCCTGGGCACGACAAGCCCTCAATGCCCACGCAGGTCCCTGCGCCTATTTGCGTTTGGCCGGGGACAGGCACGAATCACTGCAGCAGGGCCAGGACAGCGGAATCGACCTGGCGTGGCTTCAAGATCAGATCCCAGACCTGCGATCACCACTGACGACGGAACCGGGAGACACCATCACCAGCGCGGAAGATGAGCTCCTGGTAATTGAAGTGCAACAATTTCAGCCGCCAACGTCCAAAGCCGTTGATGGTTTTGGATCAGAGATCAAGGCAATACTTGAGCAACTCGGTCTCAAGCCCGACCGGTTCTTGCATTTTGGGCAAGATCCTGAGCTACCAACACAAGACACTCTCGAATTCTCCAGGCTTGAAGCCTGGAACATGAGCCTTCAGGGCCATGTCTGGGATCCAGACAGCCTGAGTAGTTTTTGGTTCGAGCTCGTGAATGGTGCTTATGGCGATGTGTACCGCGCCAAAGCATTGATGAACCTTCCTGATGGTCGATCGTTTTTCTGCAATTGGATGGTGAGCCAACAAGGATCCCAATTTCTACCCCTGGAAACCGTTGCCGCACCACAAGGTCGTCCCAGCCGATGCTCTGAACTGGTTGTTCAAGGAAGGGCCCTGAACCCTGCAGGCATTCAATCCACCATTCATGACTGCTTGCTTGCAGACGATGTTCTGGAACTGCAGCAGCAGCAGCTTCGCAACCAACAAGCCATCCCCCAACCAGCCTGATGACGATGAACCACGCTGTGATCTCCTGCCTGCACGCCAACCTGGCGGCAGTTGAGGCAGTCCTCGACGACATTGACGCCCAAGGGATCAAAACGATCACTTGCCTGGGTGACCTGGTTGGCTATGGACCACAACCCAATGAAGTGGTGGAACTCATACGCCAACGCAACATCCCCACCTGTCAGGGTTGCTGGGATGAAGACATTATTGACGGCCTCAATGCCTGTGAATGCAGTTATCCCTCCCAGCTGGCGGAACGACGGGGGCATCGGGCCCACCACTGGACGGACAAAACACTGACGGATGAGAATAAAAACTTCCTCGCCGAGCTTCCCATGACTCTGCGACGCAACAAGTTGCTGTTCGTGCATGGCAGCCCGAATAGCCAGCACGAATATCTCTTACCAGACATGAATGCCTTTGCCGCCCTTGAGCGGGTGGAAACGGCTGGCGCAGAAACATTGTTTTGTGGCCATACCCATCAGCCCTACCTGCGCGAGCTCAGTGGAGGGAGCATCCGCGTACGCGTCCAACAGCGAGGGAACGACACACCCAGCGAACAAGAGCTCGAACTACCGATGCGTCGGATCGTGAATGCTGGATCCGTCGGTGAGCCTCGTCATGGCAGCACTAAAGCCACCTACGTCGTGCACAACGAAGAAACAAATGAAGTCACCATTCGCGAGGTGGACTACGACGTCAACAAAACCTGCCAAGCCATTGTTGAAGCAGGTTTGCCTGAAGTTTTCGCCTGGCGATTGAGCCATGGATTTGAGTACGCCGAACGGGCGGACGACGCAAGTCATGTGTGTGAGCGCTGATGGAACGCTGGGCATTGGTGAGTGGTCTCCAAGGAGACCTCAATCTTTACGAACAGATTCAGGCGGATCTGAAACGGCATCGTGGTGTTGCCAATCTGTTTGTGCTGGGTGATCTCGTGGGTCCTGATCGGGACTGCAACCCCTTACTTCAACGGCTGAAACAACCAAAACCCAGCGATCTGGAGCCCGAATGCATCTATGGCTGGTGGGAAGAACAACTGTTAGCCGAGTGCGGCTACCGAGGTGATCGACGCGCAGACAGCCTTCGACAACAACAGGGTGACCAACGCGTGAATCAACTGCTGGCCGCTGTCGATGGAAGCCATCTCGACTGGCTTGCATCGCTTCAGTTTGGCTTTATTGAACTGGATTGTGCCTTGATTCACGGCAGTTCTGCTGATGTCGGTGACCAACTCACCCCTGACACATCACCACTCATCCTGCTCGATCGACTGACACGCTTGGATGTGAATCGACTGTTCACCGCTCGATGCGACCAGCAGTTTCGACTGGAACTGACCGGTGGAACGATTCACTCCAAAGTCAAAGATCACAGCAACGATCAAGAACATGACCAGGCAGTTCCCAAAAGAAGTGTGATTGGCATCGGCGGCGGAAAAAACTACACCCTCTACGACCCCGCAAGTGATCACCTTGAATTCCTCAGCGCAAGCAACAGAGCCAGTGGCCGCTCAAGAGGATTTGGCTGAGACTTAAGTTCTCAATCAAATCAAAGAATTTCAGGTCGCAAGCGACTGGGTCGATAAGAAATCAAGAAGGCTTGCTGCCCCGGTACATCCTGCCTCACTGCTGTAATCAAGTCTTCGCCAGTGTTCCAAACCCAAACTTGATCATTGTGGCGATCGTGTTCGAAGGTGGTGCTCAAGGGTCGCCCATGCCGTGCACGGAGGCCAGCCAACACCTCAGTCATGTCGTCGATCGAGAATTCATAGGCGAGATGGGTCAGCCCCTCGTGAGGATCAACTTCAAAGATGGCCTTGGAGACAGGCAATCGATCCAGCAACACATTGCTGGCGATAAAACGGCCGGCTTGGTCTTCAGACACACGTTGGTTAGCGCCTAGATGGTTCCTGACCTGCTCGAGTGGCATGCCCCAGGCCAAGCCCTCCACACACGCATGCACTGCTGAAGGAGCAGCAAGCAACAACACGCCCAAACAAGCACTGATCAGAGCGCGCCGGAGCCAAACAATCAATCTCATCCAACGGCCTGAATTCATCACATTGTGTTGGCTCTGGCCTCAGTTGCCTACTGGTGCACCAGCCGATAAGCCTTGAATCAGCAGGGCAACGTTGTGCCGTTGCAGCTTGAGCAGTGTTGGAGCAGGTCCATCTGCTGTCGATAGGGAGTCGACATAAAACGTGCCGCCAAAGCGTGCGCCGGCTTCGGAGGCAACTTGTCGCTGCACTTTGTCGCTCACAGTGCTCTCGCAGAAAATTGTTGGGATCTTGCGATCGCGCACGGTATCAATCAGGCGTGCCATACGACGAGGCGTGACCTGGCTCTCTGCATTCACCGGCCAGAGGTAGGCCTCTTCGAGGCCATAGTCGCTTGCCAGATAACTGAAAGCCCCTTCGCAGCTCACCAGCACTCGACGTTCCGGTGGAATGGCCTCCAACGCAGAACGAAGCTCCTGATCAAGCCGTTTCAATTCCTTTTTGTAGGCAAGCGCGTTAGACGCAAACTGATCAGCCCCATCAGGATCCAGCTCAGTGAACGCTCGCTGAAGCTGGTCCACATAAGCCATCGTGCGCTGGGGCGACATCCAGGCATGGGGGTTGGGCTTGCCGGCGTAAGCATCTTCCTCAATCAGAAGCGGTTCCATCCCTTCTGAAAGCGTCAGGGTGGGGATGTTTCCAGCACTGGAGGTGAATTTGCGCGCCCAGAGCTCCAATCCAAACCCGTTTTCAACGATCAGGTCTGCACTGCTTGCACGCTGAACATCACTTGGTGTGGGCTGGTAACCGTGAATTTCTGATCCCGGCTTCACGATCGAGCGAACCGTCAGCCGATCACCGGCCACGTTCCTGGCCAGATCCGCCAACACCGTGAAGGTGGTCAGCACCTCAGGTTTGCTGGCATCGACCGGATCTTGATCCGCGCTTCTGCTCCGACAACCTCCACTGATCAACGCCAAAAGCACAAGAGAAAGGCCAAGAGCGTTCCGAATCAAGGGAAGTGAGAGGTCCAATTGAAAACCATTCTCACATGTGTAGTGTGGAGGACTGGTTTCAGCGGGGGTCAGCCGCTGAAGGAAACGGGGAAAGAACGGTGGAAATCCGTCGCTGTCCCGCAGCTGTAACCCCCCGAGCTTCTCGGGGTCAGTCAGAACGCCCGCCAGGTCTCCAAACGACGCGGATCGTATGAACGCTTTGACCAAGTCCAGAACCCTGCTTCCGGTAGGTGTAATGACCACCATCGGATTGGTGGCCATTTCTCTGTTTGCCCCCGCCTACGCTCACCATCCCTTTGGGATGGGAGACAGCACAAATCTCACCGCTTGGCAAGGCTTGCTGAGCGGGATCGGCCACCCACTGCTGGGTCCAGACCACCTTCTATTTCTGCTGGCCATTACCTTTATCGGCCTGCGCCAACCGCGCGCTTGGGTGATTCCCTTGCTTGCCGTTGGTCTTGGAGGAAGCGTCCTCTCTCAATTCATTCCTCTGCCTGATGCGATTGCACCCTGGGCTGAAGCTCTGGTCTCTCTCAGCCTCGCTGCAGAGGGATTGATTGCCCTCACCGTGGCATCCAACGCATGGCTTCTCCCCCTGATTGGAATTCACGGTTTCCTGCTGGGCAGCACAATCGTGGGCGCAGAACCCACACCTCTGCTCACCTACTTCCTTGGCCTCCTGATCGGCCAGGGTGCCCTCCTTCTGCTCGTCACCAGCTGGTCACAGTCGTTGCTGGAGCGGCTCGGATCACAGGGGCAACGCCTTGGTGCTGGCATCTGGATCGGTATTGGAATGGCTTTCGCCTGGGTCGCACTGATCGATTGATCAGAACAATTTTTTCCTGAAACCTTAAACTCCGGGGGGTCCATTCTCCGGAGTTTTTTAATACCTAAAACCAATGAATTGTTTGCACAAAGTGCTGGTGGCTCCTGCTGCCCTCGGACTTCTGGCGACTGTTTCTGTTGATGCAAGCAGGCCGGGCAACACTGCTGAGCTGAACGCGCAGGCTCTGAATGTCAGTGGTGTGTCTGACTACGCCGCTAGATCGTCAGGCAGCAGCTTCGAGCAGGTCACCAGCATCAGCCAGTTCTCGGATGTGGTTCCGACCGACTGGGCCTACCAGGCACTGAGCAACCTGATCGAGCGCTACGGCTGCGTCGCCGGTTACCCCAACGGCACCTACCGCGGCAACCGTGCGATGACCCGCTATGAAGCGGCCGCACTGCTGAACGCTTGCCTCGACCGGATCACTGAAGTGACCGACGAGCTGAAGCGCCTGATGAAGGAGTTCGAAAAGGAACTCGCCATCCTCAAGGGCCGCGTGGACGGTCTGGAAGCTCGCGTGGGCGAACTGGAAGCAACCCAGTTCTCCACCACCACCAAGCTGGAAGGCTTGGCCACTTTTGTGCTCGGTGCCAACACGTTCACCGGAAACAGCAGAACCTTGGTGCGTGACAACAAACAAGACTTTGGTGCTGCAACCTTCAACTACGACCTGCAGCTGAACCTGAGCACCAGCTTCACAGGAAAAGACCTGCTCTTCACCACACTGCGCGGCGGCAACTTTGACGGAGATTCCAACAGTTTTGGAGGAGCGGGGCCCAGCAACCTGTCGCAACTGGAAGCAGCGTTTCAAGAAGGTCCAGACCCGAACAACCTGGTCATCGACAGGCTCTTCTATCAAGTTCCAATCGGAGACTTCACCATCACGCTGGGAGGCCTTGTCGGCCAAGAAGACATGCTCGCCATCTGGCCCAGCGTGTACCCAGCCAGCAGCGTTCTCGACGTCTTCACCGTTGCAGGAGCCCCTGGTGCCTACAACAAAAATTTGGGGGCCGGTGCAGGCTTGTGGTGGGAAAAGAACGGCTTTGCCATCAGCGCCAATTACGTTGCAGCCAACGGCTCTACAAGCGACGTCCAAAACGGTGGTCTCGCCACTGATGGAGCAGGAGGCACAGGAACCGTGCAGATCGGTTATGTCGCTGAGCAGTGGGGCATTGCTGCCACCTATTCCGCCATCGAAAATGCCAACGACCTGTTTGTTTACGCCACAAACTTCACACTTGACAGCTACAGCCAACCCGGCGAAACCTCAGCATTCGGCCTGAGTGGTTATTGGCAACCGCAACAAACCGGTTGGATTCCTTCAATCAGTTCTGGTTGGGGAATTAATTCCACCAACTACAACACCATGGTGAAGGATCGAGGATTGGTGAACACCAGTCAGTCCTGGAGCGTGGGTCTGGAATGGGAGGATGCATTCCTTCAAGGGAACGCACTTGGTATGGCTGTGGGCCAGGCTCCCTTTGCCACAAGCCTGAAAGGGGGCGTCACTCCCAATGACGGAAATTACATTTGGGAGTGGTGGTACAAGTTCCAACTCACAGACAACATCGGAGTCACGCCAGCGCTGTTCTACCTGAGCCGGCCCCTGGGAGCCAACACCCCTGAAGGGAAAAGCTTCCAGCAACTGGGCGGCCTCATCAAGACCAGCTTCAGCTTCTGAGTCTGTTCAACAGGATTCCAGAGAGCCTCTGAATTGATTGGCAGAGGCTCTCTGGACTACCACAGCCCATCCATGCAAATAAAGACTCATCCTGACTGGATGCTCTTAAGTTCGCTGCGAATCAACTTCGCAACGAAGCCATTGCAAGCACTCCCAGTAGCGCAAGGATGGTCACGAGCCAGAATTTCAACCCCACACAGCAAAAGGCTAGCGTCAAATCAATCGCATAAAACTTAATCACCAACGGCTAATGTAAATTTCGACTAACGATAAAAAATAAGCACCACAATTCGTAGTAGAAATGCTGTTGTCATTCCACCAAAAAATGCGAGCCCTGCTTGCCATTGGCCTTTCCGCTCTTATTAGCCTGCTGAGCCCCAGCATTGCTTTCGCTGCTGATGCCGCTCATGGAGCACAAGTTTTCTCCGCAAATTGCGCCGCCTGCCACATCGGAGGAGGAAATGTTGTCAACGGTCAGCGAACTCTTCAGCAGGACGACTTGAAAGCCTATCTGGCCAATTACAATGATGGCCACGAAGAAGCCATTGCTTACCAGGTCACCAATGGTAAAAACGGCATGCCAGCATTTGGCGGAAAGCTGAGCAGTGACGACATCGCTGATGTTGCTGCATATGTTGAATCACAATCGGTCAATGGCTGGGCCTGATTCCTCCACCTTGCTTTTGTGACCTGAATCTGAAGCCTGCCGAACCTGCTCGGGAGGCTTTTTTTATTGATACTCATCACGATTCCCGAAACAAAAGCGACGAAGAGCATCAGCAAGAAAAGCGATCGCTAGCGCATGAACTCCATACAAAAGGTGCTTTGCTTGGCCTTGTAGCAATTTTGCTTTCCTGGCAATCGAGTGGCATCACCATAAGCATTGTCATTGCGAAACACACCATTGACTTCAGGCCCCGCATAGTCACGGAACCAAAAGTCCTTCAACACCTGGTCGCCAATGGTCCCGCTTCCGTTCCACCACCACCAGGGAACGCCACCTCCGTAGCAGCTCCCACTGCTGTATTGATCAGGCTGATCGCGGCAATAGGCAGGAACCCACCCACCAGATGTCCCTTCGTGGGTCAGTTTGGTCCATGCGTTGAAACAACCAGCGGCCGATTCACGCTCACGGCCACACGTATAAGTCCGCTGCCCATCAGGGGATAGGGAATCAGGAGCAGCGCCTGATGCCAGCAACAGAGCGATCGAGATCACGGCATGCATGGCAACTCCTTCAGCTGCGACGAAAAGAGGGACTGTCCCCACTGATAGCCACAGCCAACCAAGCCTCCAAACGTGTGCAGGGTTCTGCACCGTGCTCAGGCAAAACGGGCGGACAAAAATTGCAGGGCGTTGGTCCTGTTCGTGCACAAATCAACGCTGGCGATGATTCCCCGCCAACAGAGCCGCTAACTCTGGAGAAAGCATGGTGGTCGCCAATGCATCGGATTGAGCTGAGCCAGCTGAAGGCAGGAGTGATGGCGATGACGGCGATCAACACGCCCATGCATCGTTCCGACTACTGAAGCCTGTCGAATCCCTCTCCAACACCACCAGGCTCCGCCATGCCCTCGACCCTCGTCCTGAACGCCGATCCAGTGGTCTGCCCCGCCCTTGGGACCTGGATGACCAACAACACCCAACTGCTATCAGGATTTTCACTCCTGATCGGGGAAGACGTGATTGAGGAACTCAAACGGCGCCATGACTTGGGCGGACTCTCAATCACCCCCTGCCGAGCAATTCGGGAGGGTGGCGATATTGCAATTGCAGCAAGAATCCTGGAAGGAGAAATCAGTGGCCTGGTGCATTTTCCAGCGCCAGCGGATCAGCAGGGCCGTGATGTCCTTGCCGAGCCTCTTGTTCGTGCAGCCCTACTCTGCGATCGCCCCATTGCCCTGAACCCAGCGACCGCCTCTGCCCTACTTCAAGGAGTCAAGCGGAGTCGGCGGGGGTACTTGATCTTTAATCCAGTCGCCGGCCAAGGGGACCCTGATCAAGAACTGGCAGAAATTCGCAGCTATCTTGAGCCACAATTCATGTTGCAGGTCTGGACAACGCGACCTGATCTCGATCCTGCCGAACAAGCCCAGGAGTTAATTAAAGAAATCACCGCGATTAATGCCGAAGGTGAAGGCGATTCGATCATCATTGCCTCGGGCGGTGATGGAACCGTTGGAGCAGTGGCCAGTGCCCTCAAGGGCAGTGATATTCCACTGGGCATCATCCCTCGAGGCACAGCCAACGCCTTTTCGGTGGCGCTGGGCATCCCCACTGGTGTGAAAGCAGCCTGCACCAATTTGCTACTCGGCAATCTGCGACGCGTCGATGTGGCGTTATGCAATAACCGCCCCATGATCTTGCTGGCGGGTCTTGGCTTTGAAGCTGGAATGGTCGACAAAGCCAGCCGAGAGCTGAAAAACATTCTTGGCCCCATGGCCTACATCTTGTCTGGGGCCCGCCAGCTTGTGGATCAACAACCCTTCCAAGCGACCTTGCAGATTGACGGCCAGGAACACCATGTGGAAGCGAGTGCCATCACCGTGGCCAATGCCGCTCCAGCCACGTCGGTGACAGCCCAGGGCTTTGGTGAGGTGATTCCCGACGATGGACTTCTCGAAGTGATCATCGCATCACCCAAAGATCGCATGGGCGGTTTTTCGGTGATATCAAGCCTTGCGTGGTCTGCCATCAGAAACAGCAGCGCGGACAACAGTGATCTTGCCTGTTTCCGAACCCGAGAGATCAAGATCGACCTCAAAGAATCACAGAAGCTTGTGGTCGATGGAGAAATCATCGACGTGAACAGCGTGAGCTTTGAGGCACAACCTGGTGCTTTGCAGGTTGTCGCGCCCATACCCCTCACCACGTGAATTTCGCGAGCGATCCCTCAATTGAGCGCAAGATCAGCCAGATGCGCAGGCGCGTGCGCTGGATGCATCGAGAGCTGACGCGACGGGGCATTGATCAAACCCGTGTTGTGATCAACGACAACAACGACAACAACGACAACCCCACAACGCACGACGCGTTTCACTTCCTGGTGCTCGGCGACAGTGGCACTGGCCGTCATCGACGCCATAGCCCACCCCGTCGCATTGCAGAGCGCCTTCTCCCCCACAAACAGGACGCCGCCTTTTTGCTCCACACGGGAGATGTGGTCTATTTGGTTGGTGCAGCTGATCAGTACCGAGGCAACTTTCTGAAGCCCTACCGGGAGTGGCTCCATCATGGTGAGGATTGGAAGACTCTCAGCCATCAAAGGCTGGTCTTCAACAAGCCATTTCTTCCCGTCCCGGGAAATCATGACTACTACGATCTTTCGATCCCTGTGGCGTTGCTCGCGGGCCTCACTCTGCCGTTGAGGCGCCATCTGCAGTGGATGCACGACATTGATGCTGGTTGGCGCGGATCAGGGCAGGGAGAAACCTATGCCCACGCATTCCTAGATGTACTCGCCGACATCCCCCTCGCCCATCTGGGCGAGCACCTCGATCGCCACTACAACGCCCCATGGGATGGGGAGCGATGCCTGAGCTACCAGCCAGGCATCATCACGCGACTCCCCAATCGCTATTACCGCTTTCGGCATGCCGGTGTTGACGTGTTTGCCATCGATTCGAACACGCTGTTAACCACAACCAAAGCCGAACCAAAAAGCATCAACTGCCGGAGTGAACTGCGCACCCTTGAGCAACAACAAGCCAAGATCTACAGAGATTTAGCCAATAGCAATCTCAGTGAGGAACAGCGTGATGCCCTTCATGATGAACTCGAAACTCTGCAGGAAGCTTGCTTTGATCTTCAGCGGCGAAGCAGGCCCAAGGCATCGCTTGATCATGCACAACTGAGCTGGCTCAAGCAGGGCCTGATCGCATCGCATCGCGATCCGACCACACGTGGACGCATTTTGACGATGCACCACCCCGCCTATGTGACTGAAAAAACAAAATGGAATCAATCCGATACCAAGGCGATTCGCAACCACCTGAGAAATGTCTTCGACGATGTGGCATCAGCCCTTGGAAACGATCTGAATTCGCCTCTCGTGAATCTTGTTCTCAGTGGCCATGCCCACTGCATGGAGGTGCTGCGTACCCACGACACCGGGCACGCCGATCGCCACATCAACTGGGTGATTTGCGGAGGTAGCGGCTATGGACTGCGCCCACAACGGCGTGAAGGACCTGAACTCATCGAACACAACGATGAAGGAGGCACGAGCGTGATCGCCAGCAATCAACTCTTTATTGGCCGGAACTGGGATGGTTCGAAGGCAGGCGATGCCTACAGCGGACTGCGCATCGACATTTCGGAAGGGAGACCGCTCACGATTCGATTGACGCCGTTGGTGTCGTGCCGGTCCAGCGAAGGGTGGGTGGATGCTGATCCCGAGCCAATCACGCTGGGGAGATGACGCCTGGGCACAACCAGCGTGAATCAGTTCGATTTGCGCATCGCCGTGTGATCCGCCTCCTCCTTCTTCAGGCCCGCCTGCAGCGCATTCACTACCCGGTGAGCAATGGTCTGCAACGTGGCGTGACGCGTGCGTGGATTGCGCAAGTCGGTCTCTAGAGCCCCCTCCAGCATTCCAATTTCCAGCATCGAGATGCCACGGCGCGGTGCTCCGAGCATTCCTCTGTAGTGATAGGGATACCCGCCGAATTCATCGGCAAGGGCTTCATCCAACACCGAGAAGCCATAGGCCACCGCTGGGATCACACCGGGGCCGATGCCATGGGGTGCATAGGCGTCGTAGTGAATTTCCAAGGCATACCCACCACGAGACGCATGCTCACTGCCCACGCTCCAATTCGTTCGGGGATCCTGTTCGTTGGGAATCGTGCGCACGCCCGGGTCATAGAAACGCATGTTCAGACCCTGTCTCTTGCCTTCCGCAACCACGGCCTTGGCGGTGAGCAGATTCCAATAGAGCTCATCCGTCATTCCGGCTTGCATCGGCGTCGCACCCCCCACATCCACTGCACGCCCAGGCGTTCCAGAGCCCATCATCTTCTGGGAATCGGCATGGCCTGCCATCACCAGGATGGGCAGGTCAGCCTTTGGGTGCGTCGTGCCAATCCAATTTTTAACGCGTGATCGCCTGACCGGCATCGGTGGCAACTTGGGCTGAAGGCGATGTGCCCCTTTGGGCGGAGTCATGCTCTCGAGAATCTCCGTCAGCCCAGCCTGAGCAGGAGCTCCGACCGCGAACAGCGCCAACAGAAGCGGTGCGATGCGACGCATGGGATTCAACGCGAGGCACCCATGGTGCACGCAAACCTGTTGTTCCGCACGCCGATGGCTGGAAACAGACGAATCAACCTGTCATGCCGCCACCAACCATCGACCCGCGGCAGCCAGCACCAACGCCAAACCGGAAGCGCCCAGCCATGCGCTCCGATGGGTCGCCAGCTGCCGGCGCAAGAGCACCATGCTCATCGCCAAGCCCGACACCACCACCAAGGTCTGGCAGAAACCGATCACATGGGGATCCGCACGCCATTGGGGCAAAGCGCCTTGCCATGGCATGCCGAGAGGAGAAAGGCTGACTGGCAAAAGGGCTCCTGCCTCCCCCATGCCAATGGGGAGATGGCGCGCCAGCAAGAGGCCCCAAACCAAGGGGAGCAAGCCATACAGAGTGCGCCGCAGACGCTGAGCACTGAACAGGAACTGAGCGACACCAAAGAGCGCCGCTGGGATCGAAATCGCGACACAAGCGATCGCAAGACGGGGCAACAACGGACCCTCCACCAAGCTGGCTGGTGCCCAGGGCCACCAGCCCAGAAGACGGTGCCAATGATGCAGACAAAGATCACCGGCGAGCACCAGGATCAAGGCAGGTTCGCCACGAGGGGCTTCCATCTGGCGCTGGATATCCGCGGCCGGCGGCCTCAGGGCCAATTGAACGGAGCGATGGGGACAGGCCTGAGCGCAGGTCAGGCACAGCACACAGTTGCGGTTGTCCTGTAAGTGGGCGGGATGGGTCCCGAGCGGACAACCCGTTGTGGCCATGCCTTCTCCGTCCGCAGGCCCGCCCTTGAAGCAGGCATAACTGCTGCAACTGCCGCTGCAGGTGCCCACCTGGGCCCGCAGCTCCAGCACCGAAAGCTTGGCGAACAAACCGTTCATTCCACCGATCGGACAGAGATACCGGCACCAGAAACGCTTTTCGAAGCGAAGTGAGCCAATCACGGCTCCTGCGGTGATCACCAACAGCAGGCAACTGCTTAACCAGGCCGTGTTCTGCAGATTCCACACCTCTTCCCAGATCAGGATCAAGGCAAATCCAGCCGCCAACAGCGGTGAGGCCCAGTGGTCGTGATCCCCACGGGGCCAACGGGATGGCTGCCACCCCACCAGACGTGCGAGACGTTGAGCGATCTCCCCCCACACCATGAATGGACAGAACGAACACCACAACCGCCCCACCAAGGGGAAGCCCAGCAGGATCAACGGCCACCACCAGGCCCAAAACAAATTGAGGGCACCGCTGTGGTCCCGGTCCTGCGGCCCAACCCAGAGCCACACGTTGACCAGCACGAACAACCAACTCACCAAACCGAATAACAACGTGTTCCAGAGCCATGGAGCGCGCATCCACTCCCTCAGCTGAGGCTTCCAACGCCAGATGTCGAAGCGATAGAGCTGTTGACGGGGTGGCGTCCAGAACACGTCCTCCGGAATCAACAAAGGAACAGATCCGCCCTCCTGACGCCGGATCTGTTGCAGAGCCCTGTAGATCAGGGTTTCCAACTCCCGCAGATTGTTGGGGAAGTCGTAGGCCTGCAGCCGCTTGACCACCACATCAGGCACCAGTGGAGCCTGGGCCCAACCCAGCTTGAAGCTGCGTTGCCGCACGCCGTAGCGCAACCACTCCCCCAAATCCTGTCGGCGCACCCTGAGAGGAGGCACCCTGATCAACGTGCAGCAGCGCTCAAACCCTGGACTAACGGTTTCGGAGGTGAACAACAGCCGGCCGCAAAAGCCACCTTCCCCACGAGCCAGTGCCAACAATCTCCTCTTGAGCTCCGTGGGCACGCGTTCAAGTTGATCGATCAACAGCGCTCCATCGCCAAGCAAATCCAACAGCGAAGACCCGGGAGGATCGCCCGCACTGCCAAAAAGGTCGCTGCCATCCGGCTTCAGCAAGGCGCCATCAAGCCGCAGCATTAACCGCTTGCGGTCAGGAGATCCGAAATGGATCAGAGCCGCGAGATTGTCTTTTTCAAGTCCAGGTTCCCCAAAGATCAGCACCGGCTGACGCTCACGATCAGCAGCGGCTTGACGGATGGCATCACGCAGATTGCGGGCATAACGACTGCTGCCGACCACACCACGCCGCGCCCGCCCGACCACGTAGGGCGCCAATTTTTGCAGCGGTTGCAGCGGATCAGGAGGGAAGGAGTCCAAACCACCCACACGGCCATCTCCAGTGTGCTGATAGCAACCGATCAAAGCCACGATCACCACGAAGCCTGGCTCTGCTTGGTCGTTCTCCTTGCCGGCTCAAACGTCGGGCGCATCCACTGGAATGGTCTCCAAAATGACCTCGCTTTGCTCCAGCTGAAAAAGCTCGAGATAGGCCAGAGCCGCAGACAAACCGATGCAGCAGCAGAGCTGAATGCCTTGAGCGTCGTAGATGCAAGTGATCATGATCAAACTCCAGCTTGGGGAACAGTGGTCTTCGACTCCTTCAACGTCACAGCTGCAGAGGTGACCGAACTTGGGAGACGTGGTGACCCTGGGAGCAAGAGCTGGTGAAAATCGAGTGAATGAAGCCCGATCAGGCCCAACAACCTGGTTTGAGTAGCGCGCTCAGCAGGATTGCAAAAAAAGGGGCCTTGAACGAATCAAGACCCCCCTTGTGTTGCCAATACTTCAGCTGAAGCTCACTTGGCTGGTTTGGACGGCGCTGGGGCAGGTGCGGCAATCGGAGACGCAATCACCAGGTTGCGCGCATCGTCTCCCGATTGCTCAGTGAGGAATTGCACCATCTCCGAGAGGGAGTAGGCCTTAAGCACAGTCGGCGACTTCGCGCCTTGATTGCTGCGATTGACCAGCAACGCCATTGAGGTGAACGTAAAAGCGCAGGGCACCACAGTCGACGACTTACCAGCCTCCGTTTGGGTGATCCGAACCAAGGGATCAGGGCAAAACACATAGGGCTGGCTCTGGGCCATGGTGCGCGCCTCCTGAGATTTCACACCCTGTTGAAGCTGGAGACCAACCACTGCAGGGATCTGCGCTGGATCTGGCACATAGGCCTTGGTCAGATCTGAGTCTTTCTCCTTCTCCGCAAGGAAAGCCGCTTCGAACTGAGTCAGCGACAACGGAGCCACACGAAACTCTCCCGTATTGCCTGGACGCTTGCGCCACTCACCGGCGAAGAGTTCGGCGGCGAGGGGGGAGAAGAAGGCCAACATGCCCACCTTCTCAAGAGGCATCAGCTCACCGGTTTTGCTGACCGGTGTCAGCACGGTGACGTCGTTGAACTTCGCATCAACAGCGGCCGGTTCGAGCGCAAACGCACCAGAGCCAAAAAAGGAGGTTCCGGTCAGAACCAGGGAGGCTGCTATCGATCGAAAGAACATGTCCGGACCCATGACTGGCGCGATTCAAGCAGTGGTCACCAGCGGAAATGACAGATACCCGCATTTGCACAAAAACTGTCGCTGGACAAGCAGATGACTCTTATGGTCACCCGGTCGCAGTAGGTCATGAAACGTCGCACCTCGTCGGCTTTAGCTCTCCTGCCCGCATTCCTGCTGATGGCAGGAAAAACGACGAGTGTGCTCGCCCAAACCCAAGAGGTGGGCTCTGGTAGCTATTCATCTCCCTCTTACCAGCCATTACTTCAAGGGGAAGGCAGTCCAGGCAACTCGCCTGGCTACGACCCCTGGAGCACAACGGGCAAGGCAGGGGGTACGGGGGGTACAGGCCCCTCAATCACACAAACCGTCAATGGCTCTTACGGATCACCCGCTGGCTCCAATTCCGTCGGCGGCAAAGGCGGCACTGGTGGTACGTCAATCGGTAGTGGAGGACCTGGAGGCCAAGGTGGTGCACCAGGCAACGTGCAAGTCACGATCAACAGGGGTTCATCAATCAACATCCGTACTGGACTGAACGGAAGTGCCGCTGCGACGGCTGTTCAAGCGGTTGCAAAAGCAGGAGATGGCGGGCCCGGTGCTGGCGGTGCATTCGCAAGTGGCGGCGGCGGCGGAGTTGGTGGTAACTCCACCGGCAAAACGGCAAGTTTGACGATTGCGAGTGGCGGAAGAGTTGCAATCTCAAATTCCGGAAATTCTGGAGCACTAGGGGCTCTGGCCCAGAACACCGGTGGTGTTGGCGCCGATGGTGGTGGTGCTGGATTGTTCGGCGGTGGTGGAGCCGGCGGTGGTGGAGGTCAATCTGGCCTAGCTCGTGCGTCGAACTCAGGCTCCATCACTGTCTCTTCAGCTGGGAATGCTGGGGGGGCAGGGATCCTGGCTCAGTCCGTTGGTGGTCAGGGCGGAGCAGCCGGAAGTGGAAACTTCTTTGTGACGTTTGGAGGGCTAGGTGGTACTGGAGGCAGCGCTGGTCAAGTTCAGGTCTCCAACGCAGGCACAATCTCCACGAGCGGAAATAGTGTGCCTGGCATTAATGCGCAATCCGTTGGTGGAGGTGGGGGATCAGTCCCGTCTTCCGTAAGCCTCACAAACCTTGGTGCGGCGAAAGGTGGAGCCGGCGGTGCAGGTGGTTCTGCCAGCGTCTCAATGACGTCTGGAAGCATCACCACCAACGGCAACAACTCTCAGGGCATCATCGTTCAATCCATTGGTGGTGGTGGTGGTGCCATTGGCTCGATGACATCCCTCATCACCCTTGGCGCTTCATCGGAAGCAGGATCGGGTGGCAATGCTGGGGACGCATCGGTCTCATTCACTGGCGGGACGATTTCGACAGGACGAAACACCAGCAACATCCTCTCCAGTGGAATTCTTGTTCAGTCCATCGGTGGTGGTGGTGGCAGTGCAGGCACGAGCTCAGGAATCATTGCCTTCGGCGCCCAAGGAGGACCAGGGGGGAATGCAGGTACAGCTTCTGCATCATTAGCGAATGGAACAATTAATACCTTTCAAAACTATGCACCTGGCGTCATTGTGCAAGCCATCGGTGGTGGTGGTGGAAACGGCGGTAGTGCTGCCTCAGCAGGGGTAGGTTTCTCGATGTCGGTTGGTGGTGGCGGAGCCAGCGGTGGCCGAGGTGGGACCGCAAGGGTGACAACTCCAGGTGGCAATCGTGCCGTCAATATCAACACTCAAGGTGAAGCTTCACCCGGATTACTCGTGCAATCCATCGGTGGCGGTGGCGGAAACGGCGGAGGTTCAGTCTCTGGGACCTTGGGGGCTGGTGTATCAGTCAGCGTCGCTGTAGGCGGTGGTGGTGGCTCAGGAAACAGCGGTGGGTCAGTCTCTGTAGGCACAGGAGGCACTCCATTCGCCGCAAATATCACAACGACAGGCAATTATTCCCCGGGCATTCTGGCCACAAGCATTGGTGGAGGCGGTGGTTCAGGTGGTAGTAGCGGAAGTGTTGCACTTAGTGCTGGGGCCAGTATCGCAACCAGCGTTGGTGGAACGGGAGGATCAGGAGCCAATGCAGGACCAGCAACCGTTATTGCCCAAGGAACAATTGTCACCGAAGGGTTTCAATCACCAGGTATCAATGTTGCTTCGATTGGAGGTGGCGGTGGCTCAGGTGGTTCAAGTCTGTCGATCTCAGCTGGCGCAGCATCAATAGCTCCATCGGTCGGCGGTTCAGGCAAAGCCGGTGGTAGTGGCAACACAGCGTCTGCCACGTTTAGAGGAACGTCAATCACCACGAAGAACGAATACTCACCTGCTGTATCGATCACCAGCATTGGAGGCGGTGGTGGATCAGGTGGAAGCTCTGGATCACTATCAGCATCAGCGTCTGTGAGCATTGGAGCTGCTGTTGGCGGACGTGGCTCTTCAGGTGGCTCTGCTGGCTCAGCCATTGGCAACATCAGCGGAGACCTCAACACCTATCGCAGCTTTTCTCCTGGTGTTGTGATTCAGTCAGTTGGTGGCGGTGGGGGCAATGGAGGCTCCGCAATAACCGGAAGTTTCAGTGCAAATCCTGTTGCGAGTGGTTCCGTAGCTGTTGCTGTTGGTGGCTCCGGTGGAAGTGGTGGCCGTGGTGGCTCCGTTAATCTGACCTACGGCGGTGGTTCCATCAAAACTGGGCTCTATACAACGAATCCTGTTAGCTATTCCCCGGGAATCCTTGCGCAATCAATCGGCGGCGGCGGCGGAAATGGTGGTGCAGCGGCTACGGCCAGCGTTGCGGCAGGTGGCTCTGCCGGGGTGACAGCCAACTTCGGCATTGGAGGAAGTGGTGGAAGCGGCGTTCAAAGTGGATCTGTCACGGTAACCACAACCTTTGAAGGTTCCGATGTCATTAAAACCCTAGGGAGTTTTTCACAGGGAATTCTTGCTCAATCCATCGGCGGCGGCGGCGGTCAAGGCGGATCGACTCTAAATCTTCAGTTCTCTGGCAGTGGCGGAGGCTCCGTCAACATGGGAGGAAGCGTCGGCGGGAGCGGCGGTTCAGGCGCAAATAGCGGAACCGTCACTGTCAACACCTCAGGTGGAAGCATCATTACCGAGGGCAATAATTCGGCCGGTATTTTTGCCCAATCAGTTGGAGGCGGGGGTGGTGCCGGTGGCTCCGTCTTAAGCATCACAGGAGCAGGAGGATCTGCGGCTGGAGTTAATGCAAGCGCCACGATTGGTGGGTCTGGAGGAGGTGGAGGCAGTTCCAGCACCGTCAAGGTTGACGCTGCAAGCTCAATCCAAACAACAGGTTTTCAGTCGTACGGAATCTTTGCTCAATCTGTTGGCGGTGGCGGTGGAGCTGGAGGTAATGCCGTCAGCGGAGCAATTGCCGGAGGAAGTGCCGGTGTAAACGCAAACTTTGTACTGGGCGGGAGCGGCGCAGGCGGCGGTACTGGCGGAGTTGTGAATGTTACGTCGAGGGGTACCTCGATCACCACAGCAGGCGAAAATGCATCCGCAATCCTGGCTCAATCCATCGGTGGAGGCGGTGGAGCTGGTGGTACTGCCATGAACTTCCAACTCGCTGGTGGCAGTGGTGCAGTCAACCTGGGAGTGACACTGGGTGGCAGCGGTGGACGTGGCGGCTCAGGGTCGAATGTTTCAGTGACCAATAGCTCGACGCTGATTACAACGGGCAAAAATGCGATGGGTATCTTCGCCCAATCAGTCGGTGGATCAGGTGGAAACGGAGGCAATTCAATTAGTGGTTCAATCGCTGTTGGTGGAAGTGGTGCAATTAATGCCGGGGCGACTGTTGGCGGCACAGCTGGAAGCGGAGCACGCGCCGGCAGTGTCACTGTCAACAACACTGGCCTAAAAATCACCACATCAGGCAATCAATCGGCTGCATTGCTTGCACAGTCGGTGGGTGGATCTGGCGGTACTGGCGGATCGGCTCTGTCTGTCTCATTGTCTGGCTCTGGGGGACCAGCCATCGGGGCAAAGGCCGCTGTCGGCGGAAAGGGTGGCAGCGGGGGCACAGCAGGCAATGTCAACGTCACCAACAGCGCAGCCATCGAAACAGGTGAAATAAGAACGGACTCCAATGTTGGCGAATATCTTGCTGGCATTTATTCCTATGGAATTTTCGCGCAATCGGTTGGCGGAGGCGGTGGTTCAGGAGGAAATGTTATTCAAGCCAATCTAGCTGGCGGTAATAGTGTTTCAGTCACTGCAGGTGTCGCCATCGGTGGCGGTGGAGGAAGCGGCAATTCAGCCGGCTCAGTAACAGTCAACAACAATGGATCAAGCATCACAACCCTTGGAGATTATGCAGCGGGCATTCTTGCCCAATCCATCGGTGGTGGCGGTGGTACCGGCGGAAGTTCGGTCAATGTCAATGCATCGGGCGGCAGCACCGCTGTCTCAGCCGGAGTAACACTCGGGGGAGGCGGAGGATCTGGCTCAACCGCAAGCACCGTTGAGGTAACGAACTACGCAACAATCAAGACCGGTAAAATTTACGACTTCAATGTTTATGGATCGAATGCATATGGCATTTTTGCTCAATCCGTAGGCGGCAGTGGCGGAGCCGGTGGAGAAGCAATTAGCGGAAATCTTGCACTGTCCACAGGCACGTCTGCAAACATCGGAGTCAACCTAGGGGGCAAAGGTGGCAGTGGCGGCAATGCTGGAAACGTCACAATCAATAATTTCGGCAATATCACGACTCTTGGCGACCAGGCGAGTGCCATCTATGGCCAGTCTCTTGGCGGTGGCGGCGGTGTAGGTGGGCGGGTGATCAACGTCCAGCTCAGTGGATCAAAAGGAAATTCGATCAATGGCGGTGTCAATATCGGTGGCTCGGGCAACTCAGGTGGTAGTGCTTCAGTTGTCAACATCACAAACTCTGGAGACCTGAAGACAGGAACAATTCTCAAAAAAGAGGACGGTAGCTCGATCATCATCGGAAGTCATAGTCGCGGAATATTTGCTCAATCAGTAGGAGGATCGGGTGGCGCAGGTGGTGCCGCAATCAACGTTCAAGTATCTGGAAGCTCGGGTGCCAAAACCGCAGTAAATGCGGCAGTCAATATCGGCGGAAGTGGTGGAACAGGCGGCATTGGTGGTGATGTGACTGTCAACAACACTGCAACTTCAATAACAACAATTGGAGACTTCTCAACTGGAATTTTAGCTCAATCGCTTGGCGGCGGAGGCGGCACCGGAGGAAACGTTTATAACATCCAAGGGGCGCTATCTATCGGAAAAGATGGAAAGGCGTTCAATGGAGGCATAAGCCTTGGCGGAAAAGGTGGACAAGGGAACAGGGCCGGAAATGTAGTGGTCACCAATTCCGCGACAATTAATACCGGGAAAATTCTAGATGACAACGTTTACGGAAATAATTCCTATGGCATCTTCGCCCAATCAGTCGGCGGCGGCGGCGGCGCTGGTGGCAACGTGCTAAACATTCAGGCATCCAATGGTGCAAATCTAGGGGTAAGCCTTGGTGGTGAGGGCGGTGAAGGTGGAGTAGCAAAAAATGTCACTGTCAACAACACTGGATCAATTAAAACAGTAGGCGGGAAAAGCTCCGCTATTTTCGCCCAGTCTTTAGGAGGGAAAGGAGGCAGTGGTGGTCAATCGGTATCCGTTCAGCTAGCAGCAAGCAAAGGCCAAGCCATCAGCGCGGGGGCAAGCGTTGGCGGCAATGGTGGCTCAGGTGCTAACGCTGGTGATGTCTCAGTCACAAACAGCGCCCCTTTAACAACAGGTGGAGCTTTTTCGTACGGAATCTTTGCCCAATCAGTCGGTGGCGGCGGCGGCGCTGGTGGAAGCAGCACCAATGCACAATTCACCGTCTCTTCAGCAAAATCAACTTATAACCTAGGGATTAACGTCGGCGGTCAAGGTGCAGGAGGCGGGAAGGGAGCAAATGTATACGTCGAGAATACCGCTCCATCAATCATTACGTCAGGCAATTACTCAACAGGCATATTTGCTCAATCCGTTGGTGGCGGAGGCGGCGATGGTGGCAGCACATTAAATATGCAATTCACCGGCTCCAAAGATGCGGCCAAATCAACTGGAAACAGCAACACAATTACTGGTGGCTTAAATATTGGCGGAACAGGGGGAAGCGGAAATTCTGGCGGTTATGTTGAATTGTATTCAAGCTCGGATATTCTTACTTATGGTGATTTCGCCTACGGAATCATTGCCCAATCCGTGGGCGGCGGCGGTGGTACGGGTGGTTCCTCGGTGAGCTATCAGGGAACACTATCCGTTGGCACGGACCCCAAAAAACCTACAGCAGGCAAGTCTCGACCTCTGTCGCTTGGAGGGAATATTGCAGGCGCTGGAGGCAACGGAGGAAAAGCTGGCAATGTGAAAGCCAGCGTTTCTGGCAAAATCAATACCTTTGGTGATTCGGCGACGGGTTTTCTTGCTCAATCAGTTGGTGGCGGTGGTGGTGCTGGTGGCAGCACAACATCCTTTAACTTCACATCAAATAACGCTCTCAAATTGAGCGGAAGCCTCGCGGCTGCAGCAACAAAAGACTCAAAATGTTTTGGTGCACTTCCAGAATCATGCGGAAGTTATTACAACAACGCAGTCAATCTCTACTACAACTACAAATCTGCTGAAGATACAACTGCAAAAAAGGGAGCTCAGGCAGGTCCAAAACTAATGGGTAGTGTCAACCTTGGTTTTGGTGGCAAGGGAGGCACCGGCGGAGTTGCTGGTGACGTTGAAGTCTTTAGCATTCCAAATGAAAAGCTAGAGATCAATACCCAGGGCAATCTTGCGATGGGGTTCATTGCCCAATCAGTTGGTGGTGGTGGTGGTAATGGTGGTAGCACTAGCAATACCAGTTTCAACTCGGTTGGTTCAGAACTTAGTTTTGGTGCAGCGGCACAGGTCGGTGGAGAGGGAGGAACTGCAGGTAATTCTGGCAACGTGACAATTGAACTTTATGATTTCGATATCACAACCAAGGGCGATAGCGCTACAGGATTTCTAGCTCAAGCGGTCGGTGGCGGTGGCGGTGCGGGAGGTGCTTCACAAAATAATAATAGTGGTGGAGCAATGAACCTTGGCTTCTCAATGGGAGCCAAAGGTGGTGCTGGTGGCGATTCAAAATCGGTGATTGTTAAAGCAACAGGAAATATCACAACATCCGGGAATAACGCTGCTGGTCTCTTTGCACAATCTGTCGGCGGTGGTGGTGGGCTTGGAGGTGTAGCTAAATCCAGCACGAGTGCCTCAGCACCATCCGCCAATCAATTTGATTATTCCGGCAGCAGATCTGTGATGGGAACGCTGAAGGGTGGTACACAATCTTGGGCGAAGCAAAAAAATATGGCTTTAGGTGCTGGCGTTAGTAAAGCTGGTGAAGGTGGCGGCGGCGGCAACTCGGGAGATGTCAATGTCGATTTCACTGGAACAGTCAGGACTACGGGTAACTCCTCAGATGCAATTTTCCTTCAATCTGTTGGTGGTGGCGGTGGAGCCGCTGGTCTTTCAGAAAGTGCATCCTCAACCAGTGGCGGAGGTAGCGTTACAGGCGCTGTTGCCGTAGGCCTTGGTGGCACTGGTGGCGGTGGTGGAGATGCTGGAAATGTCACTCTCACAATGACAGGTCCTGGACGGGTATTTGACACTCTCACGGTTACGACTTCAGGAGTGGCATCTAAAGGAATCGTTCTTCAAAGTGTTGGAGGTGGCGGCGGTCGTGCAGGGGCTGTCAAAACAACAACAACAGAAGGAACCGATGCAAAGTTAAACCTTGGTTCAGCAACAGCCAAGGCTGGAGACGGGGGATCGGGCGGAAAGGCAGGGAACGTAAAGCTGATAAGCTCATTCAACAAGTTAGCTCCACTTAAAGTCACCACGACGGGAGATAATTCAACTGGAATCTTCTTGCAGTCAATTGGTGGGGGTGGCGGTATTGGTGATGACACCACCACCGGTCAGGCGACTGGGGTTCTTGATGTCTCATCGTTGTTTGGAAGCCAAGGCGGCAATGGAGGAGATGGAGGTAACGTCACATTTTTGGGCGGCGTCAATATTGTCACCAAGGGGGAAAGCTCCGATGGAATTACGCTGCAAAGCATTGGCGGAGGTGGAGGCCAAGCCGGATCTGTCAAAACAGACGCATCGAACTCAAACCCGCGGGATGTGTTCACAAAAATGGGGACCTATATGTCTCCAACTGGTTTTATTTCCTCTGTAACCAAGCTTACGTTTGGTGGTTCCTACGGGAAGGCCGCTAGCGGCGGTGGTGGAGGTTCCGCCGGCGACATATCTGGTGAATTGCAAGGTTCGATCACCACGTTTGGGGAAAACTCCGTTGGTCTATTCGCGCAATCCATTGGTGGTGGTGGCGGCATCGGAGGCACAGTCACTGAATCTGCAGCCGATAGCTCTGCAGGCGTGATCGGTTACGCCAACATGACCAATATCTCCATGGGAGGAGACGGCGGAAATGGTGGAAATTCCGGAACAATCAACCTCACGACGCAAGATCAACTCACAATTCGAACATCTGGAAGTGCTTCACACGGAATGTTGCTTCAAGCCATCGGTGGTGGTGGTGGATCAGGCGGAGCAGTAATTGGTGCAAATATCAAATCTGCAACAGCCAACACGACAGCGGCATTTGGATCAACTGTTAATACACTTTCAAGCGAAAATGGATCCTTTGGATCAGGTGGATCTGGCGGATCAATCACGTTTGGATCTGCACTCAATCCGGCTGATCTTTCGATTACCACCACTGGTGCTAACTCGATTGGCGCTCTTCTCCAATCCCTCGGCGGTGGGGGTGGAAGCGGAGCCACAGTTAGTGAGAGTCAGGCCGGAGGCAATCTGAATTCATCATTCCTGTTTGGCAGCGATGGTGGAAAAGGAGGCTCCGCATCATCGATCAACTTCTATGCAGACGGTAATTACTTCACATCTGGAACAAATTCATATGCGGTTCTTCTCCAATCCATTGGTGGTGGTGGTGGTCAAGCTGGAACAGCCATTGCCAATGCATCCACTTCCGCTTCCACTGCTGATTCACTGTTCTCCTTTGGCTCATCCGGCAACGCAAAAACCGGCAGCGCTGGCGGCTCCGGTGGAGCGATAACTTCGTCCTTCTCCGGAAATGTGGAGACTTGGGGTGAAGCATCGATTGGCTACCTAGCGCAATCCATCGGTGGTGGTGGTGGTGCAGCAAGCACCGTCACCGGAACTAAATCGGCAGCTGATTCCGTCGCCTTGAGCGCTCAATCTTCCATCAATCTCGGCTCTGAAGGAGGCAAGGGTGGAAATGGTCAATCCATTTCATTAACAACACCCGAAAAACTCACAATCAAAACAGGGAATAGTTCACTAGCGACAGGCACCGGTGCCCATGGTCTGCTGCTTCAATCGATCGGAGGTGGTGGTGGTATCGCCAGTTCCGTGATCGGCGGAGATATGGCAACAACGTTATCAAACTCCTCCTTTTCCCTCGGTGCTACAGCTACCTCAGGCGGAGGGAATGGCGGCGGTAGTGCTGGATCTGTCTCACTCGGAACTCCCAATCAAATCGCCGATTTAGCAATCCAAACTCTGGGTGATAACGCCAATGCAGTATTCCTCCAATCCATTGGTGGAGGTGGTGGTATCGCGGGTTACGTCAACAACGCTGATGCTGGCGGCAATCTTTCCTCCACGTTTGCGATCGGAGGTGACGGTAGCAATGGAGGTACAGCTTCCAAGGTGAATTTCAACGCAAAGGGTACTTTCATCACCTCTGGGGTCTCTTCCTATGGCGTCCTGCTCCAATCCATTGGTAGTGGTGGTGGTCAAGCCAGTGCAGTCATCAGTAATGCTTCACCCTCTGCCTCCTCCGCCCAGTCCTCATTTTCATTGGGCTCAATTGGAACGCCGTTGACGGGGTATTCAGGTGGTCGCGGTGGTGACATTTCTGTTTCCCTCTCCGGGAACGTCCTGACCCAAGGTGATGGCGCTGTCGGTTTCCTTGCCCAAACCATTGGTGGTGGCGGTGGCGCTGGAAGCTCAATCAT
Source organism: Synechococcus sp. RS9916 (assembly GCF_000153825.1). Classification (NCBI taxonomy): domain Bacteria; kingdom Bacillati; phylum Cyanobacteriota; class Cyanophyceae; order Synechococcales; family Synechococcaceae; genus Synechococcus; species Synechococcus sp. RS9916. The sequence continues at coordinate 406,028 of NZ_DS022299.1, read as the reverse complement.
CAACTCACCACAATCAGTTTCCCTCACTTCATCCACATTCCTCGAAATGGGTGCCAATGGAGGCAATGGTGGAAACGGTGGATCCATCACTTTCAATGTTCCCCAACAACTCACAATCAGCACTGGAAATGTCTCACTCGGGCAGGGCACAGGAGCCCACGGTCTGCTACTTCAATCCATTGGCGGTGGTGGTGGATTGGCAAGTTCCGTCATCAATGGCGCGATCAACACGTCCTCAAGTGCCTCATCATTTGAATTAGGTGGATCGGCTACCAGGAGTTTTGGAGGTGGCGGTGGCGCCGGCGGCAATGTTGCTTTGGGATCGTCCAGTCAGGTCGCAGATTTAGCAATTCAGACAGTTGGTGATGGAGCCAATGCTGTCTTCCTCCAGTCCGTTGGTGGCGGTGGTGGCATCGGTCAAATCATCAATAAAGCTTCAGCTGAAGGAAATCTTGGCGCAGTCTTCTCCATGGGCAGTCGAGGTGGAAGGGCAGGAGCTGCGGGCGTTGTATCCGGGTATCTCGACGGCACCTTCATCACCCAAGGAGATCTCGCTTATGGCGTTCTTCTTCAATCCATCGGCGGTGGTGGTGGTCAAGCCGGCGCGCTGATCTCCAATGCTTCGGCATCCGCTGAAACGGGGAATGCAATCTTCAACATGGGCAGTCTTGTGGGTACAAGCCGCTCCTGGGGGCAAACCGTTCAAGGCAGCATTTCAGGGAACATCTTTACTTCTGGAGAAAACTCGATCGGCTATCTCGCCCAATCGATTGGTGGTGGCGGCGGTATCGGTAGTTTTGTTGCCAATACAGACCAATCAGCAGGCACCGTCCAAGTTCCAGTCTCAACAGCGGTCAACTTGGGCGGAATTGGGGGGCCTGGTGGTTCAGGCGGAGCCATCAACATCAGCGTTCCCGCTCCCCTCACCATCGTCACCGGCAATGCAACAACTGGTGCCGGAGCTGGTGCCCATGGTCTTCTGCTCCAATCCATCGGTGGTGGTGGTGGTCAAAGCGGATCCGTATTCGGTGCGAACCTGCTCTCGAGCTCCTCAACCTTCAACTACGCGCTTGGCGCAACTGGCTCACTCACCACGAACGGTGGCGATGGAGGTCGTGCCTCCTCAGTCACCCTTGGCAGCGCTTCGCAGGTCGCTGATCTCTCTATCGCCACTGGTGGTGATGGCGCCCACGCACTCTTCCTCCAGTCCGTTGGAGGTGGTGGTGGTGCTGTTGGCGCCATCAATGAAGGCGCAGCTAGCGGCGACCTTTCAACCTCCATGACGATGGGTGGTGCAGGTGGCACAGGCGGACGCGCTGGCGCCGTCAAGCTCTTTGCTGATGGCACCTTCATCACCGAAGGGGCTGGTTCCTACGGCCTGCTTCTCCAATCGATCAGTGGTGGTGGTGGCCAAGGTGGCTCGATCACCGCCAATGCATCTCCTTCTGCAACAGACGTCAATTCCACCTTTGCCTTTGGTGCCAATGACGCCCAGAGGGGTGGCAACGGCGTAAGCGGTGCAGCCGATAACGTCACGGCTCTTCTGTCAGGGAACGTCTTCACCACAGGGATCCAGTCCACGGGTGTTCTTCTCCAATCCATCGGTGGTGGCGGTGGTGCGGGTGGCTCCATGACCACCACAGCAACCGACAGTGGCAACACCACCTATTCCGCCTCTGCCACCTTCGCGATGGGTGGCAAGGGAGGTGGCGGATCAAACGCAGGTGACGTGTCTCTCACGACCAATGGCTCCAAGACACTGGGCGTTGCCACCGCAGGTGAGTCAGCCACCGGCATCCTGCTTCAGTCCATTGGTGGTGGGGGTGGCCAAGCCGGTGCCATCCACAACAAAGCAGCAAATAGCACCACCAATGCCACCCTCGGTGGCTTCACTGCAGGTGCGACCGGCGCTGGCGGTGGAGGTGGAAACAGCGGCTCAGTGAGCCTGATTTCCGAAGACCTCGTCATCACCACCACGGGCAACAACGCCATCGCTCTGATGGCTCAGTCAGTCGGGGGTGGCGGCGGAAGTGTGGTCAACAACGTCAGCGACGTTCAAGCCGGGAACGTCAACGTCAATGCAGCCATTGGCGCCAGCGGTGGTAACGGCGGCAACAGCGGTGCCGTCAACCTCAACATCCAAGACGGCACCATCCTCACCTCTGGCGATAACGCCACAGCCCTCTACGTTCAATCTGTGGGCGGTGGTGGCGGTAGTTCCAGCAGTTTTGTTGGCGGCACCTCCTCTTCCACGATCACAATCAATGGAACGGTCGGCGGCTCTGGTGGTTCCGGCGGCAACTCCGGACGCATCACCATCAGCAACGCCGCTGACATCCAGACCCTTGGCGACAATGCTGTCGGCATCTACGCCCAGTCGGTCGGCGGTGGTGGTGGTGAGGTCTCCCTGGCCACGCCTTCATCCGGCGGAGGCAACACGATCGGCGGCACCCTCCAAGTCGGTGGCACAGGCGGTAGTGGCGGCAACGCCGGGAACGTCTCCGTCAGCAACGACGGCATCGTCGTCACCAATAAAAGCCAATCTCACGGGATCTTCTCCCAATCCATTGGTGGTGGGGGTGGTCGCATCAGCATTGCCACTCCAAGCGGAACGACCGGCACGGATGCCTTCATCAGCTTTGGTGGATCCGGCGGCGACGGAGGCAATGGTGGCAATGTTTCCGTGACTAACTCAGGGGTCATCGATATCAGCGGCGCTGCTGCCTATGGCATCTATGCCCAGTCTGTCGGCGGTGGTGGTGGCTCCCTCTCCAGCACCGCCGCTATGAAAGCGTCCCTCGGGGGCTCAGGAGGCTCCGGAGGTAATTCCGGCAACATCACCATCAACAACACGGTGGATGGTGAGATCGTCACCCGCGGAGACAACGGCATCGGTGTCTATGCACTCGCCATCGGCGGCGGCGGTGGTGACATTGGTAGCAGCCAAGGCGCCCTCAGCCTCGGTGCTTCAGGTGGTGAAGGTGGCCGTAGCGGCACGATCACCGTCACCAACAACGGCAATATCACCACCTTCGGCAGCGGTTCCTACGGCGTTGTTGCCCAATCGATCGGCGGTGGTGGTGGTCGCGCCACGGTCAACATCAACCAAGGCAGCCTCAACCTTGGAGGTTCCGGAGGTTCTGGCGGCGATTCCGGAGACGTCACCCTCCGCAACACCGGAAACATCATCACCAGTGGTAGCTCGTCCATCCCCGTCTATCTCCACAGCATTGGTGGTGGTGGTGGTGACGTCCAATCCGGTTTCGGTGATGCAACCCTTGGCAGCAACGGCGCCACCGGTCGCTCGGGGACTACCAAGCTGACCAACACCGGAACTCTGCAGTCCCAGTCAGACTTCTCACCGGCGATCTTGTATCAAGCCATCGGCGGTGGTGGTGGTTCCGCGGACAGCGCCAATGGCACGGTCCAACTCGGATCACGCAATGCCAATGGACTCCAGTCCGCCCAGGCGATGACGCTCCTCAACCAAGGAAGCCTCGCCACCCTCGGTCGCTATTCGCCCGCAATCGTTGCCCAAGCCATCGGTGGTGGTGGTGGCCGCGTCGGCCAAACCTCCGGCGGCAATGTCACCATCGGCAGCATCGCTGCCAAGGCTGGCGCAGATCTTTCAGGTGGTGGCATCTCCATCGCCTCTTTAGGAGCAAGCCTCTCCACAACAGGCGATTACAGCCAAGCTCTGTCCGCTCAATCCATCGGCGGTGGCGGTGGCTGGGTCGGTCCAATCGAGGGGACTCTCACCCTCGGGGCGCAAAACAGTGCTTCCCTGATGGATGGTGGCGCCATCACGGTCAGGAACCGTGCCGTCATTCTCACCACCGGCAACAGCTCACCTGGCATCAGCCTCCAGTCCATTGGTGGTGGTGGTGGTTACACCGGCCAGGTCGACGGTTCCGCGCAATTCGGCAGCATCAGCAGCTCCGGTAGCCAAAACGCAGGCAGAGTCTCTCTCAACAACTCCGGATCTGTTCAAACCAACGGCAACTTCAGCCCACTGATCAACGTCCAATCCATCGGTGGTGGTGGTGGCCGCGCTGGCGACATCGGCACCACCCTCAACCTCGGTGCCGTCAACCTCATTGGCGCATCGGCCAATGGCGGTGATGTCACCGTCAACAACACCGCTGACCGCTTGATCAGCCAAGGCCTCAGCTCTCCAGCACTGCTCGCCCAATCCATCGGTGGTGGCGGCGGTGCCGTAGCTGAGGTCACCGGCAACGTGACGATGGGTGCCAGCGGCATTGGCATCGCCAACGCCGGCTCGGTGCGCGTCACCAACTCCAGCAAGATCCAAACCTCCGGCAACAACTCCATCGGTCTGCTAGCTCAGTCCATTGGTGGTGGTGGTGGTGTCGCCGGCCTCTCCGCGGGTGACGCCGTCATCCTTGGCGGCTCCCTAATCGGCAATGCCTCGGGTAGCAGGGTCTCTGTCACCAACACAGGTGACATCACAACCACGGGCATCAATGCCGCTGCACTGCTCGCCCAATCCATCGGTGGCGGTGGTGGTGCAGCTGCCAAATCTTTAGGCACCCTCAGTCGCCTCGGTGCAAGCGCTGGAAACATCACCAACGCCGATTCTGTCTCTGTTGCCAACCGCGGCGTTTTACAAACCGCTGGTAACGGCTCACCGGCTCTGATGGTTCAATCCATCGCCGGTGGTGGTGGCTACATCGCAGAAACCAACGCACTCTCGAGCTACAACGTCACGCTCGCTGGAAGCAATCTCACCGAGGCCAATGCCGGTGACGTCAACCTCACCAACCTCGGCGCATCCCTTGTCACCGTTGGTGCCTACAGCCCAGCACTCGTCGTCCAATCCATCGGTGGTGGGGGTGGTTGGTCTCTGCTACGCAGCACACCCAACGCACAGCTCGGCAGTGAAGCGGGTTCCTCACTCCAGGGCGGCAATGTCACCCTGACAAGCACGAGCACGATCGGAAGCGCAGCTGATTACTCCACCGGTGCGGTGATTCAGTCCGTCGGTGGTGGTGGTGGCGTCACCGGCAATGCACTCGGCAACGTCAGCCTCGGAGCTTCAAAAGTCAGCGGCAACCTCAGTTCTGGATCGATCAGAGCCACGCTCACAGGGAACGCCATCACCGAAGGTAAAAACTCCGCAGGCATGGTCGTTCAAAGCATCGCCGGTGGTGGTGGGTTCGGCGCAGAAATAACAGGTGATGCGGTACTCGGCATGACCAGTGCTGCTGCAGGAACCGCCGACGCAGGTTCCGTGACCTTCACAGGCAATGGTGAACTCGCTCAAACAAAGGGAATCGATGCACCGGCGCTCGTGATCCAATCCATCGGCGGTGGTGGTGGTTGGATTGGCAATGTTGGTGGAAATGCAAGCCTCGGCGCCACACAAATTGGATCCACCAACGCTGGATCAATCAATGCCAGGGTGAATTACCAAGCGATCCAAACCACTGGTGCTAACTCCACAGGCATCTTGGCCCAAGCCATTGCTGGTGGTGGCGGTTTCACCGGTAGTACCACAGGCAATAGCCTCACCCTTGGCGGCACGATTGCAAGCAACAGCACAAGCAATGCCGGTGATGTCAACCTCACCAATGAAGCTGTCATCATCACTTCAGCAGGTGTTGATAACACTGCTGGTATCAACTCTGCAGGAATCATCGCCCAATCAATCAGTGGTGGTGGTGGTGCATCGGCGACCAAGACAGGTGAGACAATCAGCCTCGGAACGATCTCAACGGCAGCAGCCAATAGCAGCCTGCCCATCATTCAATCCGGCGCTGTTTCCGTCACCAATCGCGGAATCATCAACACGAGCTCGGTGGGCTCCGCTGGTCTAATCGCCCAGTCAATTGCAGGGGGAGGCGGCTACATATCACAGACAGGCGAGAACAATGAATATGCCGTCGTTTACGGCAGCAATGGACGTATCAATGCCGCCGCTGGTGATGTCACCCTCAGAAACACCAGTGCTCAGATCATCACCACCGCCAATTCCTCTCCCACACTCGTCGCTCAATCCATCGGCGGTGGCGGTGGCTTCGCGCTACTAACTGGTAGCGGTACAGGCACAACACAACTCGGCAGCAGAAACAACTCAGGCACCTCCACTGCCGGCAACGTTGATCTCACCGTTAACTCTCTTCTCCAAACTCAGGGCGATTTCTCCACTGCTCTCACCGCTCAATCCATCGGTGGTGGTGGTGGTTACACCGGCAGTGCCTTTGGTGATGCCGTCTTTGGCGCACTCCAAGTCAGCGGCAACCTCAACGCAGGAAACGTCAAGGCCTCTCTCACCGGCAACGTCACCACAACCGGCAACAACTCATCCGCTCTGGTCATTCAATCCATCGCTGGTGGTGGTGGCTTTGGTGCTCAAGTCATCGGCAACGCCACTCTCGGCATGACCAGCTCGGCATCGGGCACCGCCAATGCAGGCTCCATCAACTTCAGAGGCTTCGGTGATCAGGTCGTCACCACCGGCAATGACGCCCCTGCAATCCTTCTCCAATCTGTCGGTGGTGGTGGCGGCTGGATTGGTGATGTCGGCGGCAATGCCAACCTCGGCGCTACACAAATTGGCTCCACCAACGCTGGCTCCATTGATGCTGCGATCAACTACACAGCCATCCAAACCACTGGCATCAATTCCACTGGCATCCTTACCCAGGCCATCGCCGGTGGTGGTGGCTTCACAGGACGCACAACCGGCAATGTCCTCACCCTTGGCTCCACCATTGCTGCCAACAGCACAAGCAATGCCGGTGACGTCAACCTCACCAACAACGCCACGATCAATACCTTCGGCCTCAGCAC